>JBLIIE010000061.1:0-29125 GCA_047634635.1 Granulosicoccus sp.
TTGTTGCTGCAATATGCTGTTTCACAAAAGTACTCGTTATATTGCTGGCAGCCGTTGGGTTGTCATCGCTACTTGGAGTGCTGGATTTTGTGCTATTACCGGCACTCGCATTTTTTATAGGCTTGATGTTTTACGCGTATTTCAAAACCAGAAAACCACAGCCACCAGTACCTTAGTGAGCCACAAAAGACCGTTGATTACCAGAATTTAGCTGTTAACGACCTTTCCACAGTGGGGTGCGCTTCTCCAGAAAAGCCTTTTGACCCTCTCGAAAATCCTCACTGGTATAACATTCGACAATAAGATCATCGTCTGCAACTGCCGCCCACTGCTGCCGAATGCGTCGCAATCCCTCCTTGCTGGCTGCCATCGTCAGAGGTGCATGCTGTTTGAATGTCTCAGCCAATTCCAACGCGCGTTTCAACGGTTCTTCATGAAATTCACTGACCAGCCTGACATCAAGCGCTTCATCTATTCGAATAAGGCGAGCGGTCAATAATATATCACGTGTAAGTGACGCACCCAGGCTTTCCACAATACGCGCAAGATTACGGGTAGAAAGACAGTTACCCAACGTACGTGCAATGGGAAATCCGAATTGCAGATTATCGTCTGCAATTCGCAAATCACAACATAAAGCTATAGCGGCTCCCCCACCCGTACAAGCACCTCGAATTGCAGCAACAGTTGGGACAGGAACACTCTCAAAAAGACCCAGAACACGATCCATCATTTGTTCATATTTCAATGCATCGTCGGCTGAAATCAGACCTTCAAAGCTGCTTATATCAGTGCCAGCTGCAAACGCTTTATCACCAGCGCCTGTAATAATCATGGCTCGTAACGCCACACGTCCATCAATGATGTCCTGGCAAATCTCAGCCAGTTGATCATACATTGACAACGTTAGTGCATTTCTTTTGTGTGGACGGTTAAGCGTAATCAGCCCAACGTCATTGTCATTGACAAATGTTAGTTCACTAGTCATCCGTGTCGCTTTTCAAGTAATCAAGCTACGGATGGGCTATGTGGAATATCCGCCTGATATAGCGTCATCTCGATAGCTCCTAGAGAGGAATTGACATGGCATCCCGTTAGCACTAAACGACAGTCAGGGACCGCGCGTGGACCTAGTATTTGTAGGAAATGTCGACCAGGTTGGCGCATGTTCCAAGCTCCAAAGGCAATTGCTAAAAGTGCATATAGCCTTCATTATGGATTCATTTAGCCCACTAAAGCAATGAACTCGGAAGCCCCGAAAGATTTCATAAGCCAATTAACGGCAGCCGTTGCCGGACACGTTGAATTCGATGCATTTACGCGTGGACGCTATGCTACCGATGCGTCGGTTTATCAGATGATGCCAGTGGGTGTTGTCACGCCAAAAACTATCGCCGATATTCACGCGGTAATAAGTCTTGCCAAAGACTATGGAATCCCGATAACCGCACGTGGAGGAGGCACATCCCAGTGTGGTCAAACAGTCAATCGTTCACTCATTGTTGATAACTCGCGCTACCTTAACCAACTGCTGGATCTGGATATCAAGAATCATCGTTGCACGGTAGAACCGGGAATGATTTTGGACGATTTGAACCGCCAGTTAAAACCCCATGGCCTCTGGTTTCCAGTTGACGTCTCTACCAGCTCAAGAGCTACTATCGGCGGTATGGCGGCGAACAATTCCTGTGGTCAACGCTCATTAAAATACGGCACCATGCGACACAACGTGCACAGCATTGAGGCCATTATGGCAACAGGTGATCAGTGGCATTTTGGACACACAGAGCAACAGCCCACAGCAAACGCGTCGCAACAAGCGCTGCTTAATGAACTACTGACACTAGGCCGGCAAGAGGCTGATGAAATAGAGGCGCGTTTTCCAAAGCTCTTGAGGCGTGTTGGTGGCTATAATATTGATGCTTTAGTTCCTAATCTTCAGAACACTCACAACCTTGCGCATCTGCTAGTCGGCTCTGAAGGAACGTTGGCTTATTCAACCGCAATTGAACTGAAAATCTCGCCGTTACCAGTTCACACAGTTATGGGCATCTGTCATTTCCCAACGTTCTATCAAGCCATGGAAGCAACACAGCATCTCGTGGCACTAGGGCCCGTATCTGTCGAGCTCATTGACAATACGATGATAGATCTTGCACGAAATATTCCCCTCTATCGCTCAACGATTGATTCATTCATACGAGGTGAGCCCGCAGCTGTTCTTCTGGTTGAATTTGCACACGATGATCAACAAAAAAACTTACAGGCACTACAGCTATTATGTGAGCGGATGGCCGAACTTGGCTATCAGTGGAATGCGCAGCCTTCACAAAAAGGCGGTGTGATAGAGGCCATCAATAGCGATTTTCAAACTCGTATCAACAACGTGCGGAAGGCTGGTCTTAACATCATGATGTCCATGAAGTCTGAAGGAAAACCTGTGTCGTTTGTAGAGGATTGTGCGGTGGAACTAAAGGACCTTGCAGACTACACCGCAGAACTCACGGAATTGTTTAAATCTTACAAAACAACAGGTACTTGGTATGCACACGCATCAGTCGGCTGCCTGCACGTAAGGCCAATATTGAACCTGAAGCTGGACAAAGATGCCAGCACCATGCGAGAGATCGCTGAAAAGGCTTTTGACTTGGTCTTAAAGTATAAAGGCTCACACTCCGGAGAGCATGGTGATGGTATATCTCGCTCAGAATTCAATGAAAAGATGTTTGGTCCACGCATAGTTCGTGCTTTTCAAACCGTAAAAACGCTGTTTGATCCTGCCAACCAATTTAATCCGGGGAAAATCACCAACGCCCCACGCATGAACGATCGCACACTGTTCCGTTATGCACCCGGCTACAGCATGTCTGATGTAAAAAGCCGGTTGGACTGGTCCGAATGGACAGGTGCCGGTGGCGGTTTGCAGGGTGCAGTGGAAATGTGTAACAACAATGGAGCCTGCCGCAGTCTCAAGGGCGGATTGATGTGCCCATCCTATCGAGTCACCAAAGACGAAAAAGATTCGACTCGAGGTCGCGCCAACACCTTGCGCCTGGCCCTGTCTGGACAATTGGGAGAAACAGCGTTAAGTTCCGATGCAATGCACGACACCATGAAATTATGCGTATCTTGCAAAGGCTGTAAACGTGAATGCCCTACCGGCGTCGATATGGCAAAGATGAAGATTGAAGTGCAGGCTGCACACGCACAAGTTCACGGCCATACCTTCCATGAACGTATTATCGCTCATCTACCACGCTATGCCCCAGCAGCTTCACGTATGCGTCGGCTAAGTAATCTGCCAACGAACGTCCCATTTATCCGTAAGCTTCTTGAACCAATAACAGGATTTTGTGCAAGCCGTCCTCTTCCACAATGGCATGCGAATCCATTTCGTGATAATTCGAATGACAGTGAAGGCGAAAAAGATGTTGTCCTGCTTGCCGATACATTTAACCGGTGGTTTGAACCAGACAACATAAAGGCGGCACGCCATGTACTCCAGGCTGCAGGATTCAGAACGCATATCGCTCAACTGCCTGGCCAGCGAAATCTATGTTGCGGTAGAACGTATCTGGCCACAGGCATGATCAAACGAGCACGTCACGAGGCAAAGCGAATGATTGAGGCACTACTGCCGTGGGCGATAAAAGGAGTTCCCATAGTGGGCTTGGAACCTAGCTGCCTACTAACGCTGCGCGATGAATATCGCAATCTAATCCCTGGAACAGCAACGGACAGCGTTGCAAACCAGGCAATGCTGCTAGAGGAGCTCATCGTAAAAGAGGCGGAGGCTGGAGAACTTAACTGGATTCTAAAAGCCCCAGCACAGCGGGCCTATTTGCATGGTCACTGCCACCAGAAAGCCATGGGAGTCTTCTCCACAGTCGAACAGGCGCTAGCACTCATTCCCGATCTGGATATAACCACGATAGAATCAGGCTGTTGCGGTATGGCCGGCGCATTTGGCTATGCCAGCGATACAGCTGAGACCTCTATGGCAATGGCAGAGCTCGATCTTCTACCCCTAGTTCGGCGCGCGGAAAAAGATAGTCTTATCGTCGCAGACGGCACGTCATGCCGTCACCAGATAAGTATGGGTACTGACAGACAGGCAATGCACGTGGCCCAAATACTTGCCCTGTCTTTGAAAGTCGATACCCATTAGCAGAATCTGGGTTCGATCCGTTCTTGGTGCTAAAATGGCCTCAAGTAATTAGTGCATATCACAGTGGCGACTACACTTGCCCATCACATGAATTTTCTAAACCACTTTTCGGAAATAAGTATCCATGAACCTATCTTTAGCTGACTCGAAAGTAATTATCGAACACACCTTGGTCGCCCAAGCCAAGAATGGCTTTAAACCAATGGCGGTTGTCGTGCTGGGCGCTGCTGGTACCATAAAAGCCAGTGAAAGCCAGGACGGTACCAGCCTGCTTCGTCCTAAAGTTGCCCATGCAAAAGCCTTCGGTGCCGTCTCTCTTGGTGTGGGTTCACGCGCACTGTTCGAACGTGCAAAGCAAGAGCCTTTTTTCATCCAATCGGTCAATGCACTGTGTGACGGTGCATTAGTACCTGTAGCCGGTGGTGTACTTATCCGCAATCAAGACGGCGAACTCCTCGGCGCAATCGGTGTGACAGGCGATACATCAGACAATGATGAGCTCTGTGCAGTAGCAGGAATTGAAGCTGCCGGTTTCGTTGCTGATACTGGTGCCTGATAGCACCGGAGTTTTGCTTCGATTTGTCTAGCTGGCGTCGCTAGGCGTGGGCAAAGAAAACTCTACCAGCGTTCCCAAACCCGGGTCGCTGGTCAGCCAAACCTTACGACCGTGTAGTTCGACTATATGCTTCACAATCGACAGCCCTAGACCTGCATTACCGTCGGCATTATTGCCAAAAGAATTCTCTGGACAATGCCTATTGAACAAACGTGCAATACGTTCTTCTGGTATGCCGGACCCAGTATCTCGTATACCCACATCTACACAACCAGCTTCTCGACGCAACAGTTCAATCGAAATACACCCACCATCTGGGGTGAAGCGCAGCGCATTAACGAAAAGATTTTCGAATACTCGTTGAACTAAAGCGATATCGGCAAAGACTTCAAACTGACAAGACTCATCGCTATCGGGATGTACTGACAGTTGTATATTTTTTGTTGTGGCTTCTAATACAAACTGTTGAACACAATCGTAGGCAAGCTCAAGCAAAGAGAACGCTTCTGATTGAAGAGCCACACTTCCAGACGAAAGTTTAGAAAGCTCGAAGAGCTGCATAACTAATATATTTAATCGAACACTTTGTCTGTGAGCAGTAGTGAGATATTTCTTCCTATCGCTATTCGACAATGCATCATCTTTGAGAACCAAGGTTTCAAGATAGCTTTGCATTGTGGTCAATGGAGTACGAAGATCATGTGAAATATTGGCAAATAATTCCCGCCGGTTCTTGTCGCTATCTTGTAAATGATGAAACTGACTGACTAGTTGAGTAGTCATGGATTCATAGGTTGCAGAAAGAATATCAATTTCATCATATGAGCGAGAAACACCGTCTGAACCAGCAATAGGAAATTTATAGGCTCCCTTAGGTGAATCACACTCGCCAATCAGCGGAAGCTTATTCATAGATTCCTGCCAACACCCCACATTTTTAGTCAACTGCCTAAGCCTACGCGTCAATTGAAAAAACACGGCAATTCCAGCAAGCAAGGCTAACAACAATGTTCCAGCAAGCGTTAGATACAAGCTTTTCAGACTGTAGCTATCAACCAGAGAATTCAACAGCGACTGATGCCTCTCACCAGCAAGAACGACATAGACGTAGCCTATTTGTTGTCCTTTCTCAGCAATAGAATTTGTTGTGTACAACGGTGCCACAGAGAAAATGCTTTTCCCATCATCACTCTTCGGGTTGGTTCCCAGAATAGGATACGTAGAGCCTGCTCGTAGAAAATTCATAATTGGATTTAGATCCACATACGACAAAGTCGTGCGACCACGTAGCGCATTCGAAATCGACGTAACTTCAGGTGCAATGACCTGTCCTTCCATGTCAAGAAGATAAACTTCTACACTCGGATTAATAACCATGACGTGGGAGGTAAGGCGCGCCAATGCCATTAAATCAGGTTCATTTTTCCTGACTAAATTGGCGTTTTCGGCCATATACATAGCTATCGGGCTATTGAGCTGTTGCGTAAATTCAAGGAAATAACTCTGACTACTACGATGAGATATCCATAGAGTTGTCAGCCCCAACGTAAGCAAGATAATAAAAAAAAACAATGACAATCGTGAGAACAATGAGGACATTGATGAGTGCCTGACTTGGCTATACAGCAAATTTATAACCGATACCCCAGACCGTCTGTATATAAACAGGATGGGCCGGATCCAGTTCAATCTTGTTTCGAAGACGATTTATATGGGTGTTAACGGTATGAAGGTAACCATGATGTCCATAACCCCATACTTTTTCCAACAATTCGCCCCGATTGAAAACATGCCCTGGTGCCTTCGCGAAATGCAGTAGCAACTCAAACTCTCTCACAGTCAATCTTACCGACTTACCCGATATCGAAACAGTACGCCTGACAGGATCAAGCACGACACCATTGACACAAACCACATCAGTTGAAACAACGCTTTGCATGGCTTCAACACGACGCAGCACCGCTTTAACCCGCGCGATTAGCTCATCAATACCGAACGGTTTGGTGATGTAATCATCGGCACCCACTTCCAGACCATAGATTCTCTCATTTTCCGCACTACGGGCAGAAACAAGAATAATTGGTAGTGCCGGATTACTTTCTCTGACTTGACGGCATATATCAATACCATCAATACGCGGCAGCGTTAAGTCAAGCAGTATCAAATCCCATTGCTCTTTCAGTGCAAGCGCCAAACCGGTAATGCCATCGCTCGTGTGTGTGACTGAATAATTCAGATCACTGAGATGCAACATCATGATATCCGCAATCTCTTGCTCATCTTCAATAAGAAGAATGGATTTTCTCAAGTTCTCTGTAATCATTTTTGTTCGAGCTCCACGCAACCGAATAGTTCATCACTTGGAGTAATAATGCAGAACAGACTACATAGAACTAATACAAATTCATAATACCCACACGAAAAATTTCGGAATTTACCGCCGAGTCTGTGGCCAAACAGACTCGGCAAAAGTGCACGACTCTCGTACTAATTGACTAAAAAATCGAGACTATAGGCGAGTACTAATGTTCAGCATTGCACTTGGACCACGGGCACCATTGCTATCCATCGCTCGAACTTCATATTCATAGGCCGTGTCAGCATTAAGCGAATCATCAAAATAACTAAGTGCATCGAGAGTATCGACAAGAACACCATTTCGATAGATCTCGTAAGCTGTTACTAAAAAATTACTGGATGATGCTCTATCCCAGAAAATTTCAATACTGCTGGCTGAATAGGCAATCCCGTTCAATCCGCTGACCGCTTCAGGACCTTCGCCACCATCAGCATCCATTCGTGTGACAGTAATACGAGCTACGGGATTAAGCCAACGGTGAACCGCTGCATTGATATCACTAGGGCCGCCATCAGCTTCAAGATCGCCAAGAACGTTTCTGTGAATATGAACAAATCCTTCTACCGTTGTTGGCACTCCCTGTCCTCCAACACCGGTACCACTGGCTACAATCGGTGGTGGTGCAGGAAAACCTGCTTCCCCAGGAGCTCCACTTCCGACAAGTTCGTCATTGGCCTCTGTACCAGCATCATAGCCATTAGCATTCCATGTCATGCTCGCTGGACCTGAAGCCATGGGTAAATGCACAGAATTCAATCCTACAAAACCATCGTTTGTAGGTAGTAACATACCTGCAACGGATAAAACCGTATTGTCTCGACTCCCAGAATTACTAAGCATAAATGTCGCCGTTGCACCTGGAGCTAGCAGCCCATCGCCAGTTGCCACTGAGGCGCCTACGCTTTCAAGCAGTGCCGCCATTGGACCAATATTGCCACCTTCTGCAAGTGCTTGCAGCTCCGATGAAGCTGGGCTCCCAGACGTAAACATGGAAACGGCAGGTGCATGCGTACTGGCAATTAGTGGCGTAAAGAAAATGCCACTTGTAAGGTTCGTAACCGTTACCTGATAGTCTGCTGCGATTGCCGTCGATACGCTCCCACATAAAGCCAATGTTACGGCTATAGCGGTGAGGGTTAATTTATTCATTCATAATTCCTGTAGTTGAGACGATTATTTATCGAGTGAGAGAAATTGTTCTCAATACTTATGAGCTCGAAAATGAATCTAAGTTGTCACAAAAATGTCACAATAAAATGACATTTTGGTATTCAAGTTAGTGTCTCTACAACCTGGTGCAGAATGGATACCACAGATTTACCAAAAGACGATTAGCTGACTGTGCTTTCATCAGCCACAATACGCCAACCCGCTTTACGATAAGTATCCACCATCTCATCGCGGACATTGTGGTGTCCAGCTGATTTGAACGTTGCGTTGCTTGTGCGCCCTACCCGTTTTCCAAAATCAGGACGGCAGCTCCATAAGGACTCATCGTTAGCTGGATGTGGCGGAACGTAGGTTCCAATACCCGCGTGTTTCCATGCCATGCAACTGAGATGGATATCTTCACCGTTCTCCCAAGACATGGGCTGTTCCTGCCACATGTACTTAAGGTGTTCTTTTTTAAAAAACCAAGCGTGCCCCACCAAATCTACACGCGTCACCTCGTTTACATGATGGCCATTCCAACCTACCTTGTTCTTGGATGAGTAGCCACCTTCCGCCGGAAGTAAAACGCCCGACCCACCCAGTATTCCATCGAGACCTGTTGCGTAAGTTGCCAGACAATTCTTCAACCAGTTAGTCTGCGGCAAAATGTCATCGTCAAACAAACAAACATAAGGAGTCCGCACCATATTTGCCATTGCAAAGCGTCCCCAGAATTTCCAGTTTGAATTGGAAACGATGACTCTATCGACAAGTTCAGAAACATCTTGCAACGGTGCATCACTATCATTACACCAAACCCAAATTTCAGTAGGCGGAACAGATTGCTGTCTTAGCGCTTCTATCTGCGCCGACAAGTATTCTCCACGCTTATAGACCGTCAATATTGCAGTTATACCCTCCTCCCGAACATCTCCAATCTCAGTGCCTGATTGTTTAAACGCAAACGTCGGCGCTGGGTTCGAACGTTTGTTCAACATCGCTGGAAGCTGAACCGTCCACAAGGATCGTATGCGAGTATTCCACCACCATCTCAGCCCCTCCAACAGTGTCCGCTTGGCTCGCCTGTCTCGACCCTGCTGTTTACTCTCACTCATTCGCTTGATATGTGATCGGTGGCTATTCGCAGTCGTTTTCGAAACGCCGAAAGTCTTGAACCCTTGGCATATCGTCCTTTTTCTGCATGTCGTATTCGATACAAATTCTTTATCTCTACAGGCTCGCCTTCATACCCAATTAGTCGTCGGAAAACCGTATCTTCATAGGTCTTACGCCACTGCTCTGATGGCTTTTGATACAGAGGGATAGAACCGCAGTAACCAGCAACGCGAGCGACATCACCGTGCACGATTTGAAAAGCGCCCTTAGCTTTGCCAATCGTATTGTGCTGGAATAGACCTGGGTCGATATCAATGGTCCCACTACTGCTCATACTCTGATTCAGTAAGGGGTGCTCAGGTGGCAGTAAGTCTGTAATGCCTTCATAAGCTGGAAATACCATACCTGTCTGCTGGTCACTAACGGCTGTCACAAGCGAGTCCAGACATCCCTCATGGAATATCAAATCACAGTCGGTAAACCATATCCAGTCTGCCGTACTTGTCAGTGACGCGCGATGCCGACCTATGGCACGGCGAAATAACTCTGCCTTGGGCAACACTTGCCAATCCCAGGTGATATTAGGAATGTGCATGTCAGAAAAGTGGGTGATCAGTTCACGCATGCCCAAGTCTTCTTCAGCATGGAACAAGGTATAAGTCAGCTCACATCTTTCAGGAGGGTAATTGACCAACGAGCTGAGCTGAAACAAAGATAAATGAGAGTAGTTCCAGCAATGACTGACGATCTGCAGCTTTATCGGGGAACCGGCTTGTGACAGCTCGGAAGGCCGGGGTGCCGGAGGTGCAAACCAGGATAAAGGCAGTATTGATCCGACGACATGATTATAAAACTGGTTTCGTATCCAAATACTGGTGTCACTACTCATTCAGCAAGCGCCTTTGCAAGCGCCTTGACAACCCGCTTTCTGAATACGTTGATTTCTTTAGCCGCCTGTTTGTCTCCGTTAGCCTCAGCAACTATTTCGCCCTGATCAAAAGCAGCTTTTGCCTCTGTCAGCTGATTGGCCGCAGCAAGGGCGCGGCCCAATTGTCGCCAGGCAGCAGAATAGTCCGGTTTCAACTCCACCGCTTTTTGTAAATGGAGGATAGCTTCTGGATACTGCTCTTCGCCCAAATAAGCATTGCCCAAGGTATAGCGCAGCATCTCGCTATCCTGTCCTCGAGCCAGCATGGCTTCAAAAATATCTATTTGACTCATGCAATCACGCCCCCTCAGTCGTGCATTGAACGTCGTGCTATCAACCTTGCCTCAGCCTTTCCGAATTCATCCGGTTCTGGCTCGTGGTATTCCAATAGGTGTAGCCCTTTGAACAAGCTTAACAGCTCATTGTCTGCCAACAGAAATTCCTTGTTAGATAATCCGCGAGTAAATGTTTGGTAAAACAATACGCCGCCAGGTTTCAATGCAGCTTGAATGGCTGGGCAAATGTCCCTGGACAGAAATCGTGTCACCACAATGACATCGAAACTACTAACCATCGGTGGTTGGTCAACAACATTGCGCACGGCAATCTCAGCCAGCACTTTAGGATGACGACTGGAAATTTCGGTGATTACCGTTTCACTAATGTCCCATGCCGTAGCCTTGAAACCACGTGATGCCAAATAATGTGCATTAGCAGCTCGGCCGCAGGCTAGATCTAGAGCGCTCAGCGAATCACCTTTTGGCAACCATCGCTCTCCGCGGCTTAAAACCTGTGCAGGCGGCGGAAGCGGCTTACCAGAGTACGCATAGCGAGAGTTCCATTTACTGGTAATCTCATTGCTCATCCTGTTCTTTCCTACTGTCGCCAAAAGGTGGGAGTAAACAGTATAAGCAAAGTAAATATCTCCAATCGACCAAACAGCATCGCAATACTGAGTACAGATAAAGAAAAATCACCCAGACTGGAATAATTTGCTGCAACCCGACCAAGCCCCGGACCTAAATTATTCAAACAGGCAACCACCGCTGAAAATGCAGTTTCCTGATCCAATCCTGCGGCCATTAGCAGCAGCAACATGATGGCTAACAACGCCAGATAACTGGCAAAAAATCCCCAAACAACATCTATCATTCGATTTGACATGGTCTGGTTGCCTACTTTAACCATGATAGTTGCATGAGGATGAAGCAAACGGCGTATCTCACGCTGCCCTTGCTTGAACAAAAGTAATACTCGTATTACCTTCATACCACCACCAGTTGAACCGGTGCAACCACCAGCGAAACTAGCAAAGAGCAGCAAAACCGGCAAAAAACCTGGCCAGTTGAAATATTCTTCAGATGTAAATCCCGTCGTGGTTCCTATCGACACGACATGGAACAAACCGTTAACAAAGGCATCATTCCAATCAGATGTATCACTCAAATATAGATAGGCGCTGGTGATAATGGTCAGAGTTACCGCTATTAGGATATATGTTCTGAATTCTTCATCACGCCAATAATGACTTAAATTCAATTGCCTGGCAGCGGTAAAATGCAGCGCGAAGTTGACACCGGATATCAGCATGAAAACAACCGCAATCATTTCGATAAGCGCACTATCAAAATAGCCAATGCTGTTATCGTGTGTGGAGAAACCTCCGATGGCAACCGTCGAAAAACTGTGGCCGACCGCATCAAACAAGCTCATACCTGCAGCCCAATATGCCAAGGCACAGGTAACTGTCAGACCTAAGTAGATATACCACAGTGCTTTCGCCGTACCTGCGATCCGAGGTGTCAGCTTGTCTTTGCTGATACCCGGTGTTTCAGCTCGGAACAATTGCTGACCACCAATGCCCAACATGGGTAATACGGCTATTGCCAGAACGATGATACCCATACCACCCAGCCATTGCATTTGTTGGCGATAAAACAATATGGAGCGTGGAAGAAGATCAAGACCCACGATTATCGTGGCACCAGTTGTCGTCAAACCTGACATGGATTCGAATATCGCACCTGCGACTGACATATCCAGCGGGGTGTAGAAGTAGAAAGGTAAGCTACCGAAAACACCCAAAACAGCCCAAAACAAGACAACGACTAAAAATCCGTCTCGCAGCCGTAATTGACCCACGTGATTCCTGACTGGGAGATACAACAATAAGCCGGTACTGATAGTAGCCACAAAAGCACCGATGAACGGTGTAATAGAATTTCCCGGGTCACCCGATACCAACCCGATCATTAACGGCGTAAACAGCGTAAAGCTGAACAGAGTCAACAATATCCCGACAACTCGTTGCACGACTTTTATTTGGATAGGAAGTGCGAACATCGTCGACAATGATTTAAACAAACGTGATGCCAACCTGGAATAATTTTTCCACGTCGGCAATCTGTTTTTTATTGGTGATCAGTACGATTAAATGATCTTCGGCTTCGATGATCAGATCATGATGGGCTACCAAGACTTCCAGTCCACGAACAACCACGCCAATACTGGCACTGGATGGCAATTCGATTTCACTAATTGCCTTACCAACAAGCACCGAGTTATCGCTATCACCATGAGCAATGCCTTCAAGTGCTTCTGCCGATCCTCTGCGCAGGGAATGCACTGCTACTACATCTCCACGACGAATTAATGTCAGCAAGGCACCGATCGTAATTTGTTGTGGTGATATTGCCACATCGATAATGTCGCGCTCGACTAAATCCACGTAGGCCGGCCGATTGATTAAAGACATAATTTTTCGCGCACCCATTCTTTTAGCCAGCATGGCGGAAAGTATGTTGGCTTCATCATCATTAGTCAGCGCACAAAAAACATCCATCTCCTGAATGTTTTCATTAATCAGCATTTCTTGATTAGCTGCATCACCGTGCAAAACCAAGGCAGTATCGAGTGTAGATGCAAGCAGATCGGCTCTCTCACCCCGAGCTTCAATGATTTTGACTCGGTACAACTTTTCCAATTTACGCGCTAATAGCAACCCTATGTTTCCACCACCTGCGATCATAACTCGCCTGCAAGGCATGTCCTCATGATGGAACTGCTGCATGACTGTGCCTGTGTACGTGCGTAAACCCATGAAGAAAACGATGTCCTCTGCTTGCACAACTGTCAGCCCTTTCGGGATGATGACTTCATCACCTCGATAAACTGCCATTACACGTGTTTCAATATTACCAAGCAGCTGAGTAAGGTCGCCCAGTGCACGCCCATCCATCGGTGCACCCTGCTGCACCTCGACTCCTACCAGACGTACTCGACCGTTTGCAAAGTCCACCACCTGGATTGCACCCGGGTGCTCGATAATGCGCTGAACATACTCAGTGATAAGCTGCTCTGGACTGATAATGACATCAATAGGTATGTTGTCATTATCAAACAGATTTTTCTCGCGCATGTATTCCATTGAACGAATGCGCGCAATCTTCATTGGCGTGCGAAACAAGGTATAAGCTATCTGTATAGCAACAATATTGGTTTCATCCGAATCGGTTGCTGCAATAATCATATCCGCGTCTTCGGCGCCAGCACTGCGCAGAACTTCCGGATAGGATGCAGGCCCCTTGACCGTGCGTAAATCAGAATTGTTTTCCAGCTCTTCCAAAATGGCAGCGTCAGTATCAACAACAGTCACTTCGTTGTCTTCCAACACAAGACTTCGGGCCACAGTCAAACCGACCTGACCAGCACCCAACACAATTATCTTCATGAATTAATAACCAGCAAGCAAATCAGCGCCTGAGGGACGCTTAGGACCCTTGAACTATTCACGGGCCTTATCCAGATCTATACCCAGACTTCGCAGCTTCCGATAAAGGTGTGTGCGCTCCATACCAACATGTTTCGCCAAGTCACCAATATTACCTTGGGATTCAGCTAAGCAGCGCAATAAGTATTGGCGTTCAAAGTCTGCACGGGCCTCACGCAACGGCAAATCATGCCGCAACGCTAGATTAGTATCGCTATTTGCGGTAATTCCCAAGACACGGTTAATTTCTGGCACATCAATTTCCGAAGGGCCACCCAACAATAATATTCGCTGCACCAGATTTTTTAATTCAAGAAGATTACCTGGCCAATCCAAATTACGGAGACGATTTTGTGCGGCCACACTGAAATGACGATAAGCCAGGGCTTCTTCTTCCACATGCCAATCCACCAGGCCCTCAAGTAGTGCGGGGATATCTTCAGGATGTTCACGCAAAGGTTCGATGGTTAGCGTCTCGCTGCTCAACAACCTAGCCAATGATGCATCTAGCATGCCTTGCTGAATCGCTATCGTGAGATCACTCCGCGAGGACGCAACCAGACGACAACGGAATGGCACTCTGGTCGTACCTCCAACTCGAAGAAAACCTTGCTGTTCAATCGCCTGCCGCAAACACTGCTGAGCACTCTTTGGCAACAGCTCGACATCGGTGAGAAACAAGGTGCCACCCGCTGCAGATTCCAGGTAACCGGTACTGACGGCGCTGTTGCCCTCGTCGCCATACAACTCACGATGCGCATTGACTGTTGATAAAGTGTCACAGCGTAGCTGGACGAATCTGCCTAATAATTCCGAGTTTTGATCGTGCGAATATTGTGCAAATAAAACCCGACCACTGCCTGATTCACCAATAAGCATTAATGATTCAGAGTGAGTCGATTGTGCAACAAGCCGATCGCGTAATCCCTTTATGTAGTCACTCACACCCAACAGTAAAGGAAGCCGTCGAGCCGTGTAGCCTTCCACGGTTTGGACTCCATCCTGAGAGGAAATATGCTCAGTCAGTGCTTTTTCGACGGTAAGCAGCAATTTTGCCAGAGAGACGGGTTTTTCAATAAAATCTACGGCACCATGTCGGGTGGCCTCTACCGCTGTTTCAACAGTTCCATGGCCGGAAATCATAATAACCGGAAAATTCAACGCGCCTGAGCTCTTCCATACCTTGAGTAAGCTTATCCCATCCATATCTGGCATCCAGATATCCAGAAGAACCAGGTCTGGAGTGGATTCCTCCACCAGAGCTTGAGCTGCGGTGGCAGTGGCAGCAGTTGAAACCACATACCCCTCATCTTCAAGTATTTCCTGTAACAGGCCTCGAATATCGGGCTCGTCATCAACAACTAAAACGGCACGTGCGCTCATGCTGCACCTCCAGGAAGTTGCAGTTTAGATGGGTATGGCAGACTGATAATCACAGTAGCACCTCTTTCGGGGAGATTCTCTGCTCGTATTCTGCCATTGTGCTCTTCAACAATCTTCTTGACGATAGCCAAACCTAAACCTGTGCCTTTTGGTTTTGAGGTCACATAGGGCTCAAACAACCTATCCATCAAGTCTATAGGGAATCCAGGACCATCGTCTTCAGCGATAATCTCCATAACGTTCCGCATCGTCTGCTGATGAAGTCGGGTTCTAATGTGGACCGACTGAACCAGCTGGCCCTGCTGTGCCTCCAGCGAGTTCTTGACCAGATTATGCATAAGCTGACGCATGCGAGGCACATCGACAGGAATGTCGGGCGCCGCCGAATCTAGTGTGAGTTCAATGCGCACAGAACCTTCAGGGTCACGATACATGACTGCAATTTCCTGCATCAATGTAGTCATGCAAACAGTCGACAGAGTCAGGTTCGGAGTGGATGCATATTCAGCAAAAGCGTTGACCATAGATTTTAAGGAATCCACCTGATTTTCGATAGTGTGTGTCAACCTATCAAGAAGGTCGATGTCACTACCTTCAAGCTTTTTACTAAATTTTTGCCGCAAACGTTCTGCCGACAACTGGATAGGTGTCAGCGGGTTCTTTATTTCATGCGCCAAACGACGCGCAACTTCACTCCATGCTGCATCTCGTTGGGCGCTTATGATGGTTGTCATATCATCAATAACGATGACACAACCGGACATTTCACCAGCAGGATCAAGCAACATGGTGCCGCGGCAAAACAGAAAGCGGCGACCGCCCTGATCGAACACTTCGATTTCTGCAGACCATTCATGACTGCCAGCAGCACTGAGTTGTTCATTAACTTGTTCGCAAAATTGTGAAGCAACGCTATTGTCCTGAGCGTCATATGTCAGCGAGTGTCCACCCATTTGCAACAATTCGTTGCCCAGAATCGTAACAGCTGCGGGGTTACTGGTAAGTACTTTGCTGCTCGCATCCAGCGTGATTACACCTGAGGATATTTGACCTAAAACAGCCTGGAGGCGAGTACGTTCTCGTTCAACCTCCAGCTGACTTTGTTGGGCAGAATGACGACTTTGCTCCAGTTGCAAGGTCATATAGTTGAACGATTGAACCAAGAATCCGAGTTCATCATTCTGACTACGTTTATAAATCCGTGTTGAGTAATTACCTTCTGCGACACTTCGAGTTCCTTCTACCAAATCATGAATAGGAACCATCATTCGGCGAGCCGCATAAAGTGCGAACCATACCGCCATCATCACAGACAGCAACAAAGCTAACGATAAAGTCAGCATCGAACTAAGCATGAGCGGCTGCCGAAGGAACACCAGTTGTCGGTACTGTTGATAGCTGGTCTGGACACTTTCGGCCAGATCAGAAGAGCGCGATGCGATGGGATATAAAGCTTGCAGAACGGAGTTCTCGACGGTTGCGTTCTCGGAAAAAACCGGAGTCACCACTCTGATAAAAAGCTCACCGTTACCCACTGGGTCGACACCGACATAAGCTAGTCCCTGCTGTGCACGCGCAACCAGATCATTTTCAGGGCGGTTAGGCTGAACAGTAATGCTGCCCAGCAATCCTGTTGATGCAACAATTCGGTTATCCGGTCCAATAAGCGTCATTTCTGACGCTTCTGATTCCGCACTGAGTGTATTCAACGCTAACACCGCGACTGATTCACTCACTCCCACAAGCTGTTCGGCAATGTTAACGGTGTCCTTTTGCAACGTACGCATTTGCAAGCCTAATGATTCACGACTTAGCTCAAGAGCGTCGTCCAACGCACCCTCAATCTCCAGATCAAAATAGCTATTTATGTTGGCCCGTAGAAAGCGGATCGAAAATCCGTAGACCAACGTTACTGGCACTAAGGCAAGCAACACAGATATGATCACAAGCTTGACGGTAAGTCGGGAGCCTGCAATACGCTGCCTGAATTCACGAATCAATCTCCAACCATTGACACCGATCAGAACAGCAATGAATATTAATGCAAGTCCATTTCCCAAAAGCAACCACTGGTAGTAACGACCAAACCGATCCAGCTGTAACGCGATTGTGCCAAGCACGTACAGAGACACGATCAACACGAGAAAGAGCAGCGCCATGAGAATAGCGCTAGTTAATGTGCGAAGACGAAGCCTGGCTAGTTGACCGGCCACATGAGCTCCTTACTGGCCAGCCGCCAACTCGATGTGATTACGGGCTGCAGCGGTAAAGGTAATGATCGCGAATCAAGGCGAAAATCCAAAACTGCCACCACCACATCGCTAGCAGACGTCGACACCGTTTCGCTATCACCCAATAACAACCATGTGTTGTTCAGCATCAACGGAAGGCCTTCAATCGAACCAAGCCCCCTCAACGCGGATGACAATGAGCGATAATTACTATGAGTGTTGGTCGCCAGACGTCGAACACGATAATGGCGAGTCAACTCATAATAGGTCAGGCTGAAGCGGTGCTCGATGGTTTCAAGATGCCTGTCAAACCAGTACTTGGAGGGCGTTAAAAACTGCATCGTCAGCACAAACACTAAAGGAACACCACTATCAAGCCCAGCCCTGATAGTCATGGGTAGTTCAATATCGACTTTTGCATCTAGGAAATATCGCCCCCTATCCTGAATCAGACTGACATCGGAGAGAAGAATAAGGCCTTCGTTTCGTCCATTGTTTGATAGGTCGCCAGCATAGAACCTCTTGAGCACCAAAAACAAACCAAGAGCAAGCATCGACACAACTAAAATGGCTAGAACCCAACGCTTATTGATCCGTAGATTCACGCTGGTTGTTTAAGAAGAGGCGCGTAGAAAAAACCGTCCATACCGTTGACTGACGGAAATATCTGCCGACACTCAATAGCCAACAAAGCATCGGGAGTTCGTTTTAGAAAAGCCTGAATCTGCTCTTCGTTTTCCTTTTTTAGTGTTGAACAAGTCGCGTACAGCAGTACGCCTCCGCTTGCAAGAGTACACCACAATGCATCTAACAATTGCGCCTGTATTTCGACCAGAGTAGCAATATCAGTGGGTCGTCGTAGTAATTTGATATCAGGATGGCGCCTGATGACACCGGTTCCAGAACAAGGCGCATCCAACAGAATGGCATCAAACGGGACATCATCCCACCAATCATCCAAGGCGCAGGCATCAGCAGCTTTGGTGCTGACGTTAGACGACAAACCTAACCGGACCAGGGTCTCCTCGACGCGCTCGAGTCGCTCTGGGTCCTGATCCAGTGCCAGCACTTGCGAAAAATGTCCAAGCTCCAGAGAGTGTGCTGTTTTACCACCAGGCGCTGCACAAGCATCTAACAGTCGTCCACCGTTAGGCGCATGTAGAATTAGTTGCGCTGCCGCCAGTTGCGCCGCGGCATCTTGCACACTGACATCACCCTCTGCAAATCCTGGCAACTCGGAAACCGGCACAGCGTCAGTCAGTTGCAGCGCCTCAGGTGCATCATCAATGGTGCTCGCCTGCATGCCACGTTCCTCTAGCAGTTGCAGATAATGGTCTCGACTGTGGTGTTGAGTATTCACCCTCAGCGTCATCGGCCCCTGTTCATTATTGCCTGCACAAATCTCCTCCCAGTTTTTCGGCCAGTCTGCCTTGAACCGTTCCAATAACCATTGGGGATGATTTAGACGCTGCGGTTCGTTCAACCGTGACTCAAGCTCCTCACGTTGACGCTGGTAGTTTCTTAAAACTGCATTTATCAGCCCCTTCGCCCACGGCTTTTTCAGTCTTTTAACAACTTTGACTGTTTCGTCAACAGCGGCATGCGGTGCTGTATTAGTATGCCGAAGCTGAAATACGCCCAGCTGCAGAAGAAGATAAATGTCCTGATCCTTCTTTTTTAACGGCTTGTCAATTAATTGGTCTACCAGGCCAGCTAACTCACCCGAATACCGGGCAAAGCCATAACACCAGGCTTGTAACTGTGATCTATCAGATTCGGCAACGCGGCTTTGTGCAGCTGGCAATAATCGAGTGAGCGAACCACCACGCGTGAGTATCTCGTGCATTAGCTGCACAGACACAAGACGTATAGTTTCAGACTTCTCAGTATTCATATCAGGAGAACCGTTGCCCGAGAAGTTCACGCCCATGCGAAAACACGGCAGAATCCTGGACCTTCTTACCGGGCCACTGAAGCGTTAGCAAATCAAGATAGCCATCACCTGTTCTGACACGCACCGCGTCACTTAAAACTTTAGTGATAGTGCCAATCGTTGCCGAGTTATCAGAGTCAGTACCTTGTGACAAGACCAAGCGGCTCTGCCAAATCCGCACCCTTTGCTCGTACAATTGTGCCTCTGCCACCGGCCAGGGATTGAAGGCTCGGACACTACGATGCAGTTCCTCCGAACTGCGCTTAAAATCGAGTTTTGCTTCAGCCTTGCTCAGTTTTTCCGCATACGTAACACCCTCCTCGGGCTGTCGCGCGGGATTTAATTCACCGGCACAGTGCAGAGGCAGTGTATCGAGTAATGCTTGAGCACCTAATGCCGCAAGACGATCATGCAATTGCGCTACGGATTCATCATCGTCGATCGCCAATTCTTTAGTTAGAAGCACATCGCCAGTATCCAGCCCCTCATCCATTTGCATAATACTTACTCCGGTCATCGCATCACCAGCCAAAACGGCACGGTGAATAGGAGCCGCTCCTCGCCAGCGAGGAAGCAGAGAACCATGAATATTCAGGCAACCCAGCGCAGGAAGGCTGAGTACATTCGCTGGTAAAATCAGACCATAAGCTACCACCACCAGGACATCTGCCCCCAGGGCAGCAATCGAATCTACAGCATCCTGCTGCCTTAAAGAATGTGGCTGCAGCACAGGCACCCCTGCTTCCAATGCCCGTAGCTTGACGGCACTGGCTGTAACCTTACGACCCCGACCCGACGGACGATCAGGCTGCGTGAGAACCCCCACGACCTGATGCTCACTTTTTAATAGCACGCCCAGTGTCACCGCGGCAAATTCGGGAGTGCCGGCAAAGGCGACTTTGAGACCCTGGCAATTCATGGATACATTGAACTCGTTTGATAAATCAACATCGACTGGTGATGTAACCCTATATTTGTGGCGCTGGCCAGCTTACGGACGTTCGGGTAGGTCGTCAGGATCAGCACCATCGCGGATCCATCTCTCCAGACGCTTGCGAATGCGATTGCGTTTCAGTGGTGACAAGTAATCTACAAATAATTTCCCGTTCAGATGATCAATTTCATGCTGAATACAGACTGCCAACAACCCATCAGTATCCATTTCGAAGGGATTCCCCTCTCGATCGATCGCCGCAATCTTAATATGTGAAGGGCGATTAATCGTTTCATACACACCAGGAATGGACAAACAGCCTTCCTGCATCTCTCCAGCACCTTCAGCAAGCAGAATTTCAGGATTAATAAACGTCAAAGGCGTGTCATTTTCCTCAGAAACATCAATAACAACAACACGTTGATGGACATTAACCTGCGTGGCAGCTAACCCGATGCCAGGGGCATCGTACATCGTCTCGAGCATATGATCGATCAAGCTCACCAACCCTCCGTCAACGTTATCTACGGCTGCAGCGATGCGCCTCAATTGAGCATCAGGGTAAAAAAGAATATCTAGCAACGCCACTGTCAGGTCTCTCGCGGTTTCGAATGCAGAATTCTAACAGGACAGACAAGGCATCCTGCTTGCTTATCAAGGTTTCTTGCGATCCGCCGATTATTTTGTTTAGACCACGCCCCACAAACCTGGGAGAGCTCCCGAATATGGCATTAAACAAGACAGTAGATTTCGCCAAACTAGCCTTGGCTGTCAGTCTTTTAGCACTGATGAGCGCCTGCGCGAGCAAAAGTCACGAACCTCTCATGGCCTCCAGCCCCGATCTGGTCGACCGTTTTGGCCAAAATGGACTAGAGGCAGATGGGTTTTCGGACAATATTGCTCGGGCGTACATCGATCCAGCCTTACTCAAGACTGATGCACCCGTGGATTACACGATCATACGCGGTGACACCTTATGGGATATATCTGGGCGATACCTGAACAAACCCTGGATGTGGACGTCGATCTGGGAGGCTAATCCGCAAATCCGTGATCCGAACCTAATATACCCTGGTGATAAACTGGAACTGGAATATATTGACGGACTTCCGACCATCCTATTCAGCCAGAACAGTATCGACACCGGCGGAAGAAAGCCAATATTTAGCTCGACTAACGCCTCTCACGCATTGAACGAGCACGGAAACCCGATTGCGATCTACTCCAATTCTCGTGTAAAGCTAAGCCCAGTTATCCGATCAGAATCCCTAGACGCAGCCATTCCCACCATACCTGGGGATTCTATTCAGCAATTTCTTATTCATCCGCTAGTGGTCGACAGCGAGACTCTCGAAACGACTCCCTACGTTGTTGCCAACCATGAAAATCGATTGATTAGCTCAATCGGAAGTCAAATTTACGCCCGCGGTCAGATGAATCGCCAACAAACAAATTACGGAATATACCGAAAGAGCGACGAGTTGCGAGATCCTCGTACTGGAATTCTTCTTGGCCACGAAATCACCCACGTTGCTGATGCAAAGCTACTAAATTTCGGCGATCCCTCAACACTCATGATCGTAAGTAACAAAATGGAAACAAAGTCTGGAGACATACTTCTTGGCAGCACAATGGGTGAGGCGACACATCAATACGTGCCTCGGATGCCAAAACTTAACGGCGAAGGCAGGATTATCTCGTTATTTAATGCAATCTCTCAGTCCGGCAGAGATCAGGTTGTTGTTTTGAACGTCGGGAAATCTGGAAACATCAAGAAAGGCGACGTATTGGCAATTGAATCAAATGGCAAACATGTCATTGATAAATATGCAAAATCAGGCCTGAGCCACATCAAACTTCCGAATGTACGTACCGGAGTTGTAATGGTCTTCAAGACATTCGAAAAGGTAAGCTATGCGCTGGTCATGGAATCGACCCGCCCGGTATTGGTCAACGACATCATTACCGGTATCTAGAACCGCCCGGATTCACACCAGTGGCTGCGGGCCTTACCGCAGTCACTATCATGGATGATAAAAGAACCCCCACAGCCAGCTGGCTGACCTTCTCTCTAGGCCTACCCAAAGCCACCCAACTGTGCAATTTGCTGCGCCGTTCAACGCCCGCCGTCACCGAACTGGGCAACTTTATTGAACATTTCAACCAAGCTCCCGATGAATGGATACACAGAAATCTCATCTCGGCAGCGGACGTCGCGCAATTCAAGCGAATGTCAGCCACCGAAACTCGACAGCGCGTGAGTTGCGCTATGAATTGGGAAGTGCAGTCACCCGAACACCACCTATTACCTCTGGATCACCCCTCTTATCCAGAGCTTCTACGCAATACGGACTACGCCCCTCCCGTTCTCTACGCCAAAGGTCGATTATCAGCCCTTGAGAGACCCCTGGTGGCGGTGGTGGGATCACGCAAAGCCAGTCATGCCGCCCTCGCCCATACACGAAAAACTTGTTTTGAATTGGCAGAACATGGGTTCGGCATCGTCAGCGGCTTGGCGGTAGGCGTCGACGCCGCAGCGCACGAAGGGGCACTGTCAGCGGGCGGAATTACCATAGCCGTTGCTGCAACAGAGCCCGATAGGGTATACCCGACAAAGCATGTCAATTTGTCTTCACGCATTGTCTCAGGGGGAGGTCTAATTCTGACTGAATACCCTATCGGGAGCATTACCCGCCCCTGGTTTTTTCCAAGACGCAACAGAATCATAAGTGGTCTCAGCTTGGGCGTTGTTGTCGCTGAGGCCGCCCTACCCAGCGGTAGCCTGACCACTGCTACTCATGCTATGAATCAGGGCCGTGAGGTCATGGCAGTGCCGGGCTCTATCCATAACCTGCAGGCAAAAGGTTGCCACGCACTCATAAAACAAGGCGCAGCACTGGTTGAAACGACACAAGACGTACTGGACGCGCTTGAAAGCTCGCTTCAAAGAGTGCTCCCACAATGGCCCCGAACCGTAACAACAAGTAAGCAGACGGTCTCTAGGATCAAATCAAGTGCTATTCAGAAGCAAATTGAGTCTCTCTCCGATCAAGATAAATGGATACTTGAGCATTTGAGCGCTCAAGCTGCAACAGTCGACGAATTAATGACACAAGCCACATCAGAGGCGCAGGATTTTACAATTTCAGCCATCAACACAGCACTCGGCTGGCTGGAAATAAAGGGCTTAATCTTGTGCGAAACAGGCGGGCGGTATGCGCGTTGCTAACAAGGAATTACACTGGTGCGTTGACAAAGCGCTGCCAAGCGGCGAATCTATCGCTCGTTACGACTATTACAATCAGTTGGTGAAAGAACCCCTGACACCACAATCATTACGGCATTCATGAGCAAAAATCTGGTCATCGTAGAGTCTCCCGCCAAGGGCAAGACAATCGAGAAGTATCTCGGCAAGGACTACAAGGTGCTCGCATCTTATGGTCATGTCCGTGATCTATTGCCAAAAGAGGGCGCAGTCGATCCCGACAACGGCTTTGCCATGAAGTATCAAATGATAGAGCGTAACGAGAAGCACGTTAACGCTATAAAAAAAGCTTTGAAGAAAGCAGACACCCTCTTGCTCGCAACGGATCCAGATCGCGAGGGGGAAGCAATTAGTTGGCATCTGGTCGAGCATTTGCGAGAGACAGGCGACCTTGAGGGCAAAGAAATACAACGTGTGGTTTTTCACGAAATCACTAAACGGGCAGTTCAGGAAGCTGTCGATAATCCACGGGAGCTGGGATACGATCTCGTCAATGCCCAGCAAGCGCGCCGCGCTCTGGACTATCTGGTCGGCTTCAATTTATCTCCATTGTTGTGGCGAAAAATTCGCCGTGGCCTATCTGCCGGACGCGTGCAGTCCCCTGCACTTCGCATGATTTGCGAGCGTGAAAACGAGATCGAGGCATTTATTCCACAGGAATATTGGAGTGTTCTGGCCGAGCTCAAGAAGGACACTCAGCCATTTACTGGTCGACTATCCTTGCTCAAAGGCGACAAAGTCAAACAATTCACTATCACAGAGGGTGAGTACGCTAACAGTACTCGAGACATGCTGATGGGCCATGCTGGTGGCTCACTGACAGCAGTCAAAGTAGAAAAGAAGCAACGCAAACGTAATCCGACAGCCCCTTTCACAACGTCCACGCTTCAACAGGAAGCTTCAAGAAAGTTAGGCTTTGGCGCTCAGCGCACTATGCGCACAGCACAAAAATTGTACGAAGGTATTAAAATAGGCGAAGAGGGCCCAACAGGTCTCATTACCTATATGAGAACCGATTCCATCACCCTGTCTCAAGACTGTCTGGATGAACTCCGAGTACTCATTCCAAAACGATTCGGCCAGGACTACCTGCCAGACGAGTTGAATACCTACAAGAACAAATCGAAAAACGCACAGGAAGCACACGAAGCTGTTCGGCCAAGCTCAGTCATGCGCGCGCCAGAGGAGATCAAACAATTCCTCGAGGACGATCAATACAAACTGTACAACCTCATCTGGAAGCGAACAGTCGCCAGCCAAATGATTTTCGCCACTATCGATCAGGTAGCGGTCGACTTTGCATGCGGTGAGGGCAATCAGTTCCGCGCGACAGGTTCAACCGTTAATTTCCCTGGTTTCATGAGCGTTTATAAAGAAGATGAAGACGACAAAAAGAAATCGGACGACGACGAAAAGATCCTTCCAGAAATAAAAGAAGGCGAACAAATACCTTTGCGGGACATCAAGCTCACTCAGCATTTTACCGAGCCACCACCGCGCTTCTCTGAGGCAAGCCTGGTTAAAACATTGGAAGAATATGGCATTGGTCGCCCCTCAACCTACGCGTCCATCATTTCAACACTACAATCTCGTGAATACGTTGAGATTGAAAGTCGGCGATTTTTCCCAACTGACACAGGCCGAGTTGTCGCAACGTTTCTTGCCAAACACTTTGACAAATACGTTGATTACGATTTCACAGCAAATCTGGAAGATGAACTCGATGCAGTTTCTCGTGGTGAAAAAGAATGGGTGCCTCTGCTAAGCGCTTTCTGGAAACCGTTCAAAGAACAAGTAGACGATAAACTGGAAAACGTTTCCAAAGACGAAGCTATCCAGGCCCGCGAACTGGGAATCCATGAAGAGAGTGGAAAACCGATAACAGTTCGAATTGGTCAATATGGCGCATTTGTTCAAATAGGCACACGCGACGACGAAGACAAACCCAAATTTGCGGGCCTGCGCCCTGGCCAACGCATGAACACCATAACGCTTGAAGATGCGTTAATGCTGTTCACGCTACCCAGAGATCTCGGGTTGTCCGCAGAGGGCGAAAAAATAACGGCCAACATCGGACGCTTTGGCCCATACGTCAAATACGATGCAAAGTTCGCCTCTCTGAAAGAAGACGATCCGTATACGATCACACTAGAACGCGCGCTTGAACTTGTCGCCGAGAAGAAAATCATCGATGCCAACAAACTCGTCAAGGCATTCGAAGGCACAGACGTTCAAATTCTTAATGGACGTTGGGGTGCTTATATTACCGATGGCAATAAGAACGCCAAGATCCCAAAGGAGTTGAAGGAAACCCCAGCCGCGATTGATCTTGAGACGTGCCTGAAACTACTGGAAGAAGCACCGGAACGTAAGGGTCGCGGGAAAAAGAAAGCCGCTGCATCAAAGAAGAAGGCAGAAGGTAAGAAAGCTGTAGCAAAAAAGAAAACCAAAAAGAAAACAGCCAAGAAGAAAAGCGCCGCCAGCAAGAAGGCAGCTGCAAAGAAACGAGCGGCTGCAAAGAAGACGGCCTCTAAAAAGAAAGCGACCGTTACGGCGAAGCAAGATTGATCGCAGACATAAGCGCTGCGCTAAAAGCGCTTGATGAAGGTGGAGTAATTGCCTACCCAACCGAGGCTGTTTACGGCCTCGGTTGTGACCCTGGCAACCCAGTCGCGTTACAACGTATTCTGGACATCAAGTCCCGTGAAGCGCACAAAGGCTTTATTCTCATCGCTGCTAGCCAGGATCAACTAGCTCCATTTTTGGCACCCGTTTTACCATCTTGGCAAACTCAGCTAGACGCAGCATGGCCGGGGCCGGTAACTTTTGTTTTACCGGCAGCGGACAGCGTTTCCGCTTTACTCAGTGGACAACGTGACACGCTTGCCGTTAGAGTTAGCGCCCACCCAATAGTGAATCAGCTCTGCAATGCATATGGAGGCGCTATTGTATCCACCAGCGCCAACCTGTCAGGGCATCCACCACTGAACACGGGAATAGACGTCGAACACGTCTTTAAAGACTCCATTGACGTTATCATTAACGGCAAAGTTGGCCAACTGTCCTCACCCACACAAATTATCGATGTCAGAACCGGACAACGACTTCGCTAAGGGCTCGTAAGAAATATCCTATGCATTTTCACGAAAAATTGCCCAGTAATTGAGGCCCCCCACATGACCAATCGATACAGTTTTCTGGATGATTACAGCGAAGGCTGTCACCCCGATATTCTCACAGCGCTGAGTAACACCAATTTGATTCAGCAAACAGCTTATGGTGATGATGAGTATTCGATAAACGCTAGACTGCTCATTCGAAATGAGCTCAACACAGTCGACACCGCTGTCTTCTTTGTAGCAGGCGGCACGCTTGCCAACATCATCATCATGTCAGGTGCACTACGCTCACACGAAGCGGTTATTGCCGCCCATACAGGACATATCGTCGTACGTGAGACAGGGGCTGTTGAAGCCACAGGGCATAAAATTATTACAGTAGCCACTGACGATGGAAAGCTCACGCCGGAATCAATTGAAGCAACGCTTAGCAGTAATGCTCATTTTCCGCACATGACTCGACCCAAACTGGTTTACATATCCAACGCAACAGAAGTGGGCACAATTTATACAAAGCATGAAGTCAGCCTCTTGTCCGAATGCTGCAAATCAAACAGCCTGCTTCTGATGATGGATGGAGCCCGATTAGGAACTGCCATCACCGCACCCAAGAGCGATTTGTCTCTTAGCGATGTTGCCAAACTGTGCGATATCTTCTGGATAGGTGGCACCAAGGCAGGTGCGCTCATTGGCGAAGCCATCGTCATTCCCAATGAAAAGCTTGCAGATGATTTTGCCTTTCATATCAAGCAGCGAGGTGCATTGCTAGCTAAAGGTCGATTGCTGGGTATTCAATTTCAAACCCTGTTTTCAGACAATCTATTTTTCAAACTGTCGGAAAACGCAAACAAAACCGCACAACGCTTATCCAACGCATTTATCGATGCAGGTCACGAAATGGCAGCAGCAACAGAGAGCAATCAAATTTTCCCAATTCTTCCCAATGTGCTCATCAGGCAGTTGAAGGAACAATTCGATTTCTATGTATGGGAGCCTTTGGATAATGACCGATCCGTTGTGCGATTCGTGACATCCTGGGCAACTGACGACACTCAAGTAGATGCACTAACCGAAGCGTTGTTGAAATGAAGACCCACGCCAATGAAGAGGTTGGAAACAACACAGTTGATAAAGATGCCGTCTACGCGTTTCTCAGAGGTTTTCAAAACTCTCTGTGCAAGCAATTAGAGGACTTGGATGGTGGAGCAAAATTCGTCGATGACGCATGGAAACGCGAAGAAGGCGGTGGCGGCCTGACACGAATTCTCACCAATGGCGCTTTGTTCGAGAAAGCGGGAGTCGCATTTTCCAAGGTGAATGGTTCTACTCTGCCCCCTTCGGCATCTGCACATCGACCAGAGCTTGCAGGCAGAAAATGGGAAGCGATGGGCGTATCACTGGTGCTTCATCCTTTAAATCCATTTGTCCCGACCACCCACGCTAACGTGCGGTTTTTTTGCGCTGATAAAGACGGTGATGATCCTGTGTGGTGGTTTGGTGGAGGATTTGATTTAACGCCATACTACGGATTTGAAGAAGACTGTATTCATTGGCACCAGACAGCGCATAACGCGATAGCTCCGTTCGGTGAGTTTTTACACACTAAATTTAAAGAATGGTGCGATGAGTATTTCTATCTCAAGCACCGTCAGGAAGCACGCGGTATTGGAGGTCTCTTTTTCGACGATTTCTCAGGCGACGGATTCGACCACGCCTTCGCTCTAATGAAATCTGTTGCCAATCATGTTTATCCTGCATACGCCCCGATCGTAGGAAGACGGCGACACCTGGCTTATACAGAGGCGCAAAGAAACTTTCAGCTGTACCGTCGTGGTCGCTATGTGGAATTCAACCTGGTCTTTGATAGAGGCACCCTGTTTGGTTTGCAGTCCGGCGGCCGAACCGAGTCCATTTTAATGTCGTTACCTCCGAATGTGAGTTGGCACTACAACTATCAACCTGCACCTGGAACACCAGAAGATGATCTGACTAACAAGTTTCTACCCGCTAAAGACTGGCTCTCAGGGCATTTATGACACTTAAGCTTCAGCTCTCACTATGAAGATGCTCTTCCGACTGTTCTGGTTAATGATTACTCAGTCAATTCTTAGTAGAGTCAAGATCATGGGATCGGTGGAAAGAGTCGATACAACTTAGCCGCGATGCACCAACCAAGCCCCACTAAATACCAGTAACAGTCCAATGGCTCGCG
>JBLIIE010000062.1:0-28259 GCA_047634635.1 Granulosicoccus sp.
AGACTTTTATCGCTGGTGTACTGAAGAATCTATTTCAGTTCAACACATCCTGTATGGACAAGACGATCTGAATACCTTGGAATCAATGTTGGCGCAAGGCAACCTGTCAAAGAGGAATCTTCAGCTACTATTTGTGCTGGGCAGATACACTAAAAATCAAACAAGCGAACCGGAAGATTTAGCCCCATTTACCAACTGGCTCATAAAGAATGATGTACAGGCAGATTGGGCGGTATGCGCTTTTGGAAAAAATGAAACAGTGTGTTTAAAAACAGCGCTTGAAAGTGGTGGAAAAATAAGAGTAGGCTTTGAAAATTCATTATGGAACAGCGATGGATCACTTGCACAAGACAATGCAGAACGGGTCACCGAGATGAAATTAATAATAGATCAGGTCTCCCAATTGCGCTGAACACCCGCGACGCTGGAATGTCAGTTTCATCGCTGGTATTACGAATATTAGCTCTAAGATATTCTTGAAACGCCAGACCGTCCTGATTGACGTTTGCCTATTCTAAAGTTGATTGAACTCGAATCGAATAAGATCATAACGTTTTCATAATTAGGCCCAGCCATGGGTATAGTCTTTAACGTGTAAATATGGATTATAAGATAACCATGAACACTCAATTTTCTCGAATCCACGTTTCAAGCCTTGTTCTTCACATAGCCAGTGTTCTGAATAGTCCACTAACTACCGCCAACGAAGATCTACCGATTGCAGATACTCATCTGCACTACCTTCAACTCGTCAAGGCAGGATAACGAACAGTTCATGGTCGTATTTGGAAGTTCTGGCTTGCAATAAAGTTGTTATTGGTACGATGATGTCAGAACTGCGTAAAATATCAAGCTATAAACAATAGCTAGACTGACCGCCAGCAAGCCATTAATTCTGGTGCCACTGCGGTAGGCTCCAAGTCCTCAAAATTAGGTTTAGTAAACATGCACCAAGGTATTGCTAAAGCCATTGAAGAAGCGAGAGCGCTATTAGGCGATCGCTTATCTACCGGCTCATCCATTCTAGAAATTCACAGCCACGACGAGGCATACTCTACGCCGTGTCTGCCCGATGCCGTCGCCTTCCCTGAATCAACAGACGAGGTATCTGAGCTATTAAAGATCTGCAGGCGGTACAGGTGCCCTGTAGTTCCATACGGGATTGGAACATCACTGGAAGGACACGTCATACCCATACAAGGCGGAATCACAGTCGATACCAGTAAAATGAACAAAATACTCGAAATCAATGAGAGTGACTTCGATGCCGTTGTCGAGCCTGGTGTCACTCGTACACAGCTTAATCATGATTTGCGAGCAACCGGTTTAATGTTCACGGTCGATCCTGGTGCTGATGCCACGATTGGTGGTATGGCCTCTACGCGCGCATCCGGAACTAACACCGTTCGCTACGGCACCATGCGAGAGAACGTACTGGCACTCGAAGTGGTTTTACCTGATGGGCAGATTATTCACACGGGTTCCAGGGCCAGGAAGTCTGCCTCTGGTTACGACCTGACTCGCTTGTTTGTTGGCTCTGAGGGTACGTTGGGTATCATCACTAAAGTTACCGTGCGACTGTTTGGCCAACCAGATACTATTTCAGCGGCGACCTGCACCTATGACACGATCGGTGATGCGGTTGATACCGTCATCATGGCGAGCCAAATGGGAATTCCCATAGCGCGCATCGAACTTCTGGATGAAATGCAGATGCGAGGAATGAATATTTATAATCCCGATATGTCATTTCCCGAAAAACCGCATCTATTTTTAGAGTTCCACGGAACCGAAGCTGGGGTTGCCGAACAAGTGGAACTGTTCCGAATTGCCAGCGAAGAATTTGGCGCATCGAATTTCGAATGGGCGACCAAGACCGAGGATCGCAATCGCTTATGGCAGGCACGGCACAATGCCTACTACGCTGGCAAAGCTCTGCGTCCTGGCGCAGCTAGTGTCGTCACTGATTGTTGTGTACCCATCTCGAACTTAGCTGATTGCATTGCTCGTGCGAAAGGACTCATTGCTGAATCTGGCCTCATGGCACCTATCGTGGGCCATGTTGGCGACGGTAATTTTCATCTTCTAATACTGTTCGACCCCGACAGCACTGCCGAGGCAGATGCTGCTAAGTCACTTGGAGCATCTATCAGCGAACTGGCCTTGGAGTTTGGTGGGACAGTCACTGGTGAGCATGGCGTGGGAACCGGCAAGAAGAAATACATGCTGGCAGAACATGGCGCAGCCTATACGCTCATGGCGACTCTGAAAAAATCCATAGATCCAGACAACATTATGAATCCCGGCAAAATCGTCGACATCAACTAATGAGGGTCGGACCATCATAAGTCATTGATTACTTATTATTTACGAGGGTCGGACCACCGTAAGCCATTGATTAAAAGTAATATAACCAACTTCACAGGAATAAAACAAAGACTTACAACATAATGCATGGTCCGACCCCAGCTAGATCTGGCTAGTGTGGTGGTCCGACCCTATGGAGAGCAACAGATATATCATGAATTACAAATCACCCGCCCTCCTCGCCTGTTTGGTCGTCAGCTTGCTACTGGGTTCAATTCACGCATTTTCCGTATTTGTGCCCGAATGGGAAACGTTTCCAGGAGCCTCCCGTGCCAGCGTCAGTTTTGTTTATTCTCTGGCACTGGTGTCACTAACGGTAGCTGTCCTGTTCGGGCACATCCTATACCGGATGCTTTCACCGTTTAACGTATTTGTCCTGGTCTCATGTCTGGTTGGTATGGGCTTGGGTGGTGCAGCAGTGAGCACCTCGACCGTAGAACTCTATATTTACTACGGAGTTGTATTTGGTGCTGCCAACGGTTTGGGATATGGTTATACACTACAACTGTCGGCGCGGGCTATGCCTTCTCATCGTGCTCAAGCGATGGTACTAGTTACTGCTTTCTATGCAGTGGGTGCAACCGCAGCTCCTTACCTATTTTCTCAGCTGATAAATTCAGGCGGCAACACACAGGCCTTACTTGTCACCGCCTTCACATTATGTGCAGTTGTTCTACTCGCAGCCTTTGTCGTGAAGCATTCTGGCATACGCTATGACTTTGAGAAGGAAGATGCCGACTACACGTTCACTCCAAACGAGCGAACTGCCATAGCGATCTTATGGGCTGCCTATGGATGCGCCGTGTTTGCAGGTTTAATGGTACTAGGACATGCATACGGAATAGCTCGCTGGTTAGGGCTGAATCAAGACACTGCGTTCTGGGCTGTGACCAGCGTCGCAGCAGGTAACATGCTCGGAGGATTCAGCGCCGTAGTGTTAACTCGCAGAACCAGTACTCGATATTTGCTACGAATGATTCCAACGCTAACTATCATCGCGATATTGATCCTGATAGTACCTCAGATTTTTTCACATTCGACGCCCGTACTTTTTATCTTGCTCGGGCTCTTTCTAACTGGCTACGGATATGGCGCTATCATCGCTATCTACCCTGTCGCTACCTCAGAAATTTTTGGACTTGCATCGTCCGCTAGAGCTTACGGGCAAATTTTTACCGCTTGGGGATTAGCAGGATTATTAGGTCCTTGGTTCAGCGGTTGGCTTTTCGATCGCAGTGGATCCTACTTATTTGCACTTCTCATCGCCGGAATACTCACGCTCTGTTCGATAATTATAGCCAGTAGAAGCTCAATCGAATCCGGCAGCACGAAAACTGTCCGTCTATAATTAGAAAATGAAAACAACTCCTAGTAAACGACCCTAAAGTCAGGATTGAGTATCATTCACGATTCGCCCATCTTCAAGCGTCACAATTCGATCCGCTATATCGAGAATTCGGTTGTCATGTGTAACCATAACTGTAGTCGTACCGCGCACACGCCCTAGCTCCTTGAGCATTTTCACTACCAGCAGCCCTGATTCTGCGTCTAAGGCAGCCGTTGGCTCATCAGCAAAAACAACTTCTGGATTGGATACCAGCGCTCTTGCAATCGCTACTCGTTGTTTTTGACCACCGGATAAATTCGCTGGAATATAATCTAGACGATCCCCCAATCCTAGGGTTGACAATAAATGTTTGCAGGCGTTGCTTTGCAACGTTTCATCCCCTTTACCGTGTACTTGTAAACCCATGGACACATTTTGCATGGCAGTTAGGCTTTCGTGCAGATTGTGAGCCTGAAAGATGAAACCAAGTTTGCGCCTCGCAGTAATAATATCCTCTTCAGCTGCACCGTTTAATTGAGTGCCGAGCAGTGACACCTTGCCGTGTTGAACATCCCGCAGGCATCCAAGCAAAGTTAATACGGTTGTTTTCCCTGAGCCAGACGGACCCATCAGTATCGTCAGGCTTCCTTTTGACACTGAGAGATCAACATCAAAAATCGCCTGCTTTTTTCCTTCACCGCGTCCGAACCAATGACATAGCCCCTTTGCACTGACTGGTGCATGTTGTTGAATACCTGCCATCAGAACAAATCTGCAGGATCTGCACCTGCCAGCCTCCTTGTCGCTATAGCACCCGAAATGCCACAAGCAACTACGGTTCCGAGCAACACGCCAACAGCACGCCCAGTATCCATACTGATAGGTAGGCCTGTTGCAGAGGCCAGGCCCGCGTAGAGCAGAGATGCAATCGCAAGGCCTGGGAGAAATCCGATTACAGCTAAAACTATTGCTTCTTCAAAAACAATACTGGTAAAAAAGCTTTGCCTATATCCCATAGCTTTAAAGGTTGCATATTCTCGTAAGTGATTTGCAACATCAGTAGCCAGAACTTGATAGACGATAACGATACCAATCAAAACTCCGATAAGTACGCCAAAACCAAATATGACGCCCGTTGGCCTTTCAGTGGTTTGATACGCTAGGTCTGCTGCAATAGCATCGTCAAACGTGTTCACTTTAACGCTCTCAGTATCCAATTGTTTTCGCAATCTGGACACAATCACACCTTGTGACAACCCATCATTCACCTTAATTAATACATGGCTAGGCGCACTGGCACGTCTATTTACAAAGAGTCGTAAAAAGGTTTGATCAGACACCATTAAGGATCCATCAGAAGTAAATCCAGACCCCACGTTCAGTTCACCTATTGCGCTTATTGTAATTCCTTTCAGCTCAATTATTAAAGGATCATCTATTGAGATATCCTTAAATAACTCAGGTGACGCACCCCGGGTACGTGCATCGATCAGCGCGGTATCGGCAATTCGCAGCGATTGGATAACATCTTTCGATATTCCAGAATTTATAAATCCATCGGCATCAGGGTCGATACCAAAAACCTGCAGAGTCGATGACGCTCCATCTTCCATTTGCCATTCGATCATAGCTATGTAAACTCCAGAGGCATCATAAACACCCGATACTCCAAGAGCCTGAAACATTCTCTGCCTGGCAACATTACTACCATCGGATAACGTATTTGCATCGCTGGAAGATAATAAAATATCAGCATTGAACAGAGAGTATGGAGCAACACTGGAGCCGTTCAAAGCGCCTAATATTCCTAGTTGAACAAAGACCAGAATATTGGCAAATGTGACTCCAGCGACAGCAGTCAGGAGCCGGGTTTTACTATGAGATAATTGTAGCCATCCAATCGGGAGCCGACCTAGCAAGCGCTGCAATAGCCTTGTGATACTGGAACTCAATGCAAACGTCCTGCGTCAATTCTGGCAATAACCTCAAGATTCGTGAAGCGGCTGGCCAAAATGGAAGACTCTGCGTTCAACGTCACGATAACATCCACTACCCTGGCATCTGTGTTTACGGCAGGATCATCCGAGGTAATGGACTGCCGGCCAATCTCTAATCCTATGGCCGTCACCCGCCCAGACAATGGTTCCTCAATAGACTCTGAGGTCGCTGTAACCCAATCTCCAATCGTGACTCGAGCAATCAGAGATTGATAGACTTCAACCTCTATATTCATGCTGTCCGTGTTGCCCAAATCCAGAATGCCCGCTGGTCCCGGATTCTCACCGGGTTGAACATGAATATTGAGTACAGTGCCCGGACTGGGTGCTCGCACAATGGCTTTTTCCAATGCCACCTGAAATCGACTCAATTCAGCAGTAGCTAATTGCAAGCTAGCCTGAGCCACCGCAATGTCTGGCTGAATACCACCAGAAACAGATAGGTAGCGCGAAACGGTAGCCTCAGCACGCTCAACATCTCGAACAGCTTCTGATACTTTTAACTGACTTTGATCCAATTCTGCGCGAGTCGTCACACCATCTGTGAATAAATTTTCGGATCGCTTCAGTTGAGATCGACGTTCATTCGCAGTTGCAACTGCCCGTTCCAAGCTCGCTTGCGCTTCATCAGTACTCGCCTGTACCGATCTTTCAACTTGAAGTAAAGTTGCTTCACGTAATGCGACCGTCGCTCTCGCTGTGCCTATTTCTGCGTTAATTTGCTGCAAATTATCCAAAACAGCAAGTTGCTGGTTGGTTTCCACCAACTCACCTTCACTGACACTTATCTCTGCGATACGCGCATCGGCAGAGCCAAACGGTGGTGCAATAGTAATTACATTGCCTTCTGGAATAACCCGGCCCAAGGCCACAACATCTCCTTCACTAACCACTGCTATCGCATCCTGCGATCTGACTTTCTCAATGGCTAAAGCAATGGGAGTATCCGTGCCACCTCCCGGCTCAAGGCCTGTTAGTCCAAAAAACACTCGTAAACCCGGAGGCTGAAAATACATGCCAACGACACCACCAGCAAAAAAAAGTAGTACCGCAGGGAGTAACAACCATATTTTTGATCGACGGTTTTTCACCCTGCTGGATGTTGAAGGCAGAATGCCAGTATTTGCCAACGGCAGCTCCACCGAGCTATGGGTTGCAACTGACGTCATCAAATCCACCTTTCATTCCATTACACTGTCGATTATATTTACTCGTAAAATTTAGTCAATCGATTAACTAAATAGTATCATTAACGTTTTCACAATATTGATTCACCAGAAACATGAATTCGCATCAAGAAAGGCATGGACACTAGGCAAAATCTACTTAAATGCGCTACACATTTATTTGCATCAGGAGGCTTTGATGCGATTTCAAATCGTCATATTGCCAATGAAGCGGATGTTAACCAGGCGCTGATTGGATACCACTTTCGCAATAAGCGAGGTCTCTATAACGCTGTCATAGAACAAATGGTCGACGATTTGTCTGTTCAGATGGAACCTGTAAGAAAGAGATTGCACAACAACTTTGCCGAGTTGGTCGAAAATTCTCAAAGTCTTTCAGATCTTCAGCGACGATCCGGCTGCATTGAAAACATTTCGACACTGTTATGCGCTCAAGTCAGACTATTGATGAAGCAAGAACTCGAGGACTATGCAAAATTGATAATGAGAGAGCAATTGGAACCCTCTAGTGGTTTCACAATTCTTTGGGAGGGCTATCTCGAAAAACAGTTGAAATTATTAACTCAACTGGTCGCGTTGTGTAACAACAATAAAAAACCTGTTAATGACGATCGTCTACAAGCACTGACACTGATGAGTCAGGCAATCATCTTTCGCGTAGCCAGGGCTACAGTTTCCATGCAGATGAATTGGTCTGAAAGTCTCAATGAAGGCAACATTAGTACCGTGGAGCGACACATTCGCAATAATGTCAAATGCATTCTTAAATCACAAAATCAAATGTAGCTTCATATCGAGTCAAATTTTTGGCGATATCATTCTTGCCTGTGACCTCAGGCTTTATTTTTCGGTCATTAGAACCCTTTTGTCCTTCAAGGTAAATTTGAGTAGTCAACAACTCGTGCCCGTCTCGCAGCAACTTTACGTGGATATGCGGCGGTCTGCCAGAGTACGCAACAGGCACAATCGTACGAAACTCATATGCCCCAGTAACGCTAGAGAACATTGCACCAAAGCCTCGAAAGTTTAAATCTTTGTTTTCTGATTGTGGTGCTCTCGGATGACTATATATACTATTTCCATCACACTGCCAAATTTCAACTTTTACGTTCTCCAACGTTCTGCCTGCCTGATCAAGCACTCGCCCTGTAAAGAGCAACTCGTCACCAACAAACATGTCACCGGTAATGAGAGAAATATCTAAAGGCATATCAACTACAGGATAGTACGGACCCTCTGCATCACTCTCTGTGCGTGGCTTACCGTTTGACCCAACAGCACATCCCGCGATAGGAGCAAGACCTGCCACCGTAAAGGCCTTCAGTAATAAACGTCTTTTCATAATTAAGCCACACCCAATCTCATAGAGGCTGAGATCAAGAAAAACCCTTATAGTTCCTACACCAAGGTTTTTATGAGCGCCGAAACATTACCACAATCTACTCAAAACTTACCCAAGCAGCGTTTTGCGCGGATGAACGCACGCAAGCATCAATAAACTGCACGCCACGCAACCCATCCCCGATACTGGGGTACATGACTTCAACCGATGGCGCCTGATCATCACGCTTGGCGATAATGGCTTCGGCAGCTTCGCTATATATATTGGCAAATCCCTCCAGATAACCTTCAGGATGGCCAGCTGGAACTCGACTCATTCTCGCAGCTGCCTCACCAGTCCCAGCACCATTGCGTGTTAACAAGCGCTTGGGCTCATTGAGAGGTGTAAACCAAAGGTAATTTGGATCTTCCTGGGCCCATTCGATACCACCCTTTTCACCAAACACACGAATACGTAATGCATTTTCATTACCGGGTGCAACCTGGCTGGCCCACAACATACCGCGTGCACCACCATCAAAGCGCATCATCACATGCGCATTGTCATCAACTTTCCTGCCGTCTACAAAAGCTTGAATGTCAGCCGCAATACTCTCTACTTTTAGCCCTGTAATAAATGACAAAAGGTTGAAAGCATGCGTTCCAATGTCTCCAGTGCAACCACCCGCACCTGAGCGTGCTGGATCTGTTCGCCAATCCGCTTGTTTAAAATCCTGTTGCTCTGTCAGCCAATCTTGAGCGTATTCAACTTGGACCACGCGCAGTTTTCCCAACTCACCATTGGCAATCATCTCGCGCGACTGTCGCACCAATGGGTAGCCGGTATAATTATGTGTGAGTATAAACAGAGCATCTGAGTCTTCAGCAGCCTTGAAGAGCTTTTTAGCATCGGCAAGCGTCGACGTTAAAGGCTTATCGCAAATCACGTGAATGCCACGTTCTAAAAATTCTCTAGCCGCCAAATAATGCACATGATTGGGCGTTACAATGGACACTGCTTCAATTCCATTAGTAAGACCTGCCTCTCGAATAGCCATGGTTTTGAAATCATCGTAGATACGATCCTCATCCAAACCAATCGCCGCGCCAGATAATCGTGATTTCTCAGGTGTCGAGCTTAATGCGCCTGCAACCAATTCATAGCGATCATCAATACGAGATGCAATACGATGAACACCGCCAATAAACGCATCGTTGCCACCACCGACCATCCCTAACCGAATACGGCGCCCATATTGACTCTTGTCTTCAATTACCATCGACACTTACCCTTTACATTGGCTTCATTTGGCCGATAGCAACTATCAGCTTACGAACAAAGTTAGCTGATTCCCAAGATCTTGCGATTCGCAGCTTCGTGAGTACCGCCGTCGGCAAAGTCGTCAAACGCGCGCTCTGTCACGCGGATAATATGATCTGATACGAATGCGGCGCCTTCGCGTGCACCGTCTTCAGGATGCTTTAGGCAACATTCCCATTCTACGACGGCCCAACCATCAAAATCATTGGCAGCCATCTTCGAAAAGATCGCTGCAAATTCTACTTGACCATCACCTAGTGAACGAAACCTTCCAGCACGATCGACCCACGGTTGATACCCGCTATAAACACCCTGCTTACCCGTCGGATTAAACTCCGCATCCTTGACGTGAAACATCTTGATCCTGTCTTTGTAAATATCGATGTGATCCAGATAATCCAGGCATTGTAATAAGTAATGAGAAGGATCGTACAATAGGTTGCATCGAGGGTGATTATCCACTCGCTCCAGGAACATTTCAAAGGTTATTCCATCGTGTAAATCTTCACCAGGGTGAATTTCATAGCAGACATTCACACCACAATCTTCGGCATGATCAAGGATGGGTCGCCAACGGTTAGCCAGCTCATCAAAAGCCGTTTCGATCAGTCCTTCCGGTCGTTGTGGCCATGGGTAGATATACGGCCAAGCTAACGCTCCAGAGAAGGTCGCGTGATTCTCTATACCCATGTTTTTCGATGCGCTAAGTGCCTTCATTACTTGGTCAACAGCCCACACTTGTCGCGCTTTAGGATTGCCGCGTACTGAAGGGTCAGCAAATCCGTCAAAAGCTTCATCGTAGGCTGGGTGTACAGCCACCAGTTGCCCTTGAAGATGCGTTGATAACTCGGTAACTTCCACCCCGTTAGCACTGGCGACACCTTTAAACTCATCGCAATAGTCTTTAGAAATCGCTGCGGTATCAAGATCAAACAATCGTGAATCCCAGCTGGGAACCTGAACGCCTTTATACCCACAATCTGCAGCCCATTGAGTAATGCTCTGCCATGAATTAAATGGAGCGTTATCATTGGCAAACTGCGCCAGGAATAATGCGGGTCCCTTGATGGTTTTCACGTTTTTATCTCCGTCGACTGTTAAGCAAATAGTTAAGTTTCTGGTGGTAGGTTTTCTTTTAAAAATATCTCAACACGTATGCGCTCCTGCAGAGCGTTATAAGGCACTACATCAACGCGAGCACGCATCAATCTAACAGCACTACGTACAATATGTCCTAAATCCTGAGATATTAGTGCATCAAATTCACCACCTTGCAGTGCACTGCGAGACAGCGGTGTCAGCTCATGCGCGATGACCACCACATCTGGCGTCTCCTTTCTCAAAAACTGAATCAATCCAGGATTACTGGCATATGAGGTGTAGATTCCTCGAATATCTGGCCAGGTTCCGAATGCATTGGCCAATAGTCCCTCTGGCAATTCCTTGTCATCTTTAGCCTCGACAGAAGGAAGCACCTCAAATTGCGGAAATTGATTCGACATGACGCTATCGAAACCATGGCGCCTTTCAAGGTGATCACGCGCAAGCCGCGAATTTGCCAAAACCAGAATGCGGCCACTATCAGCTTTAATAAAACGCCCCATAAGCTGTGCTGCAGTCTGGCCCGCTGATTCATTATCAATACCGATAAAGTGATCACGTTGTGAGCTTGGTAAATCTGACAATAAGGCAACCACAGACAATCCACGTTCTCGGGCGCGATCTATCGCATCTCGTACAGCCGGCGTTTCCGGTGCAATAACTGCCACACCATCTGACTTGTCTGGATCAAGAGCATCTAGCGCATTTACGATGGATTGAGGTTCAAAAGCCACAATTCGATGCGTCTCCAAAAGCGTACGCTCATTGGAATGCGCATCAGATTGATTAATAATCTGCGCTTGCAGCGAATCAATAAACTCGCTGTTGGTGTCAGGCAGTAGAAAAACGAATCGGTAAACGCGTCGCCTAGCAAGGTTTGCTGCAGCGGTATCGCGAACGTAGCCCAACTCATGAATTGCATTGGTTACACGCTCAATGGTGACCTTGCGCACTCCAGGCCTTGCATTAAGTACACGATCCACTGTGGCAAGACTCACCCCGGCATGACGAGCAATGTCGTTAACCGTGGGCTTATCTTTTGTAACCACCTTGGATTTGTTCATAACGACTACCGCTAAGCACTGTCAGCCAATCCTTCAAATACCCGAGCAACTGCCTCAGCACCAGGATCATTATGCCCAATCAGATTCTCTTCAGGCACGTAGGCTGCACGCCCTGCTTTGGCCTTGGTAATCGATGCCGTTGCGTCAGCACCGCCTCTTGCTGCTTGTGCCGCAAGGCTCAGCCCCTTGGGCAGCGCCTGTAAAGCCGGATGCAATGCATCAACCATGGTTCTGTCTCCCAACCCTGCCCCCCCAACCTGACATACGCGCGTAAGCCCCTCAGCCAGCGCCGCGTGGATGGGCAAGCCGCGAGCGCAGGCGTCCCCTGTGGCATTGAAGAAAATCGCCAAAATAACCCCTGAAGAACCCCCCATTGTCTGACTAAGCTCATTACCTAGCGCAGGCATCAATTGCGTCAAGTCTGCCAACGGCATACGGTCCAGAGAACTTTTTAATGCCCGAGCCGCTGTAGCCAGTGTAGTGCCGGTATCCCCATCACCTGATTTTGCGTCCAGCCCATTGAGAGCCACTTCTGATGAAATCAGCATGTCACAGATTGAAATAATTGTTTGACGGGTTTTAGGGTTGTCAGAAGCAATGGGTTCCACAGGAGTTAAACCATCTGGAATACGATCGATTCTCGATGCTGTTCGACGATGAACACCCGGCCACGCACAAAGAGCGACTGATTTTTCCAGCGAATCGATTTCAGAATCGCTGACATTCATGACAGATACCGAAAACCCATGCATATCAAGTGATGTCATTAGCAAAGAAGGTCCAATAACAAATTGCACGTTTTCAGCCAACGGAGACTTCATCAATTCATTGGCTAGTACAGACATTTCGAGCGGTGTTGTTGAACCCAGATTATTCAACAATGCAATTGCAGGACCTTGATTCATATGTGGCTCAAGTTTTTCCAGAACCATCCGCATAGCAGTTTTGGCATTTTCAAATTTCACCTGCTCAACCCCTGCCTCACCGTGAATGCCAAGCCCAAGCTCTGCCTTGCCAGGAGCAATTCGATCTTCCTTATGAGAACCAGGCACTGTGCACGTATCTAGAGACATGCCAATTGATGCACTTTTTCCGATGACTGTTTTCGCAGTGTCTAAGACAGTCTCAAGTGATCCACCTGACTCTGCCAAGTCTCCTGCAATCTTGTGAACGAATAGCGTTCCTGCAAGCCCACGGGCCTGAGGTAGGTCGGGAAGCGCAATGTCATCATCAACTACCACCATTTCCACCTGGAGGCCCAAGGCACGAGCACGTTCTGCAGCAAGGCCGAAATTCAGTCGATCACCGGTATAGTTCTTGACAATAAGCAGACAACCAGACTCGCCAGTTACAGCAAGAATACCCGCAAGAACTGCGTCAACGGATGGTGATGCAAACACTTCACCACACACAGCGGCGGTAAGCATTCCTGCGCCAACGAAGCTTGCATGCGCTGGTTCATGGCCAGAACCACCGCCTGAGATAAGTGCAACCTTCGACTTATCCCAGTCAGACCGGTAAACCACTTTTATATGAGGATATCCGTCAAGCCGGGACAACGAACCACCCGATGTGGCTAACAAGCCGTCAATGGCTTCAGTGACTAGATTTTCTCTGGCATTTATTAATTGTGTCAAGCGACTCTCCCGGCAACTCGATTGCCTTGCTGGTCAAAACAGAGTGGGTTTTCAGGTTGTATTTTCACACGGCCACCAGTCAGGTAAGGGTTACCCTCTGGGCTTAGCCCGGTGATTGAATGTCCTTTGAACTCAAGGTGCAAACGTGTGTGATCACCCAGGTGCTCAACACGTTTTACGGTTGCCTCATCCCCTTCCCCGTAACGTATATGCTCGGGTCTGAGTCCTATCGTATGTGCCTGCTTTGGCATTGAAGCAAACAGGTCTGCAGGTAGCAGGTTGATGCGTGGCGAGCCTAATCGAGCAGCCACATAAATACTGTTGGGATTCTCGTAAATATCACGTGGCGAGCCGAACTGAACAAGCTCGCCGTCCTGCAGTACACCAACATGAGTTGCCATTGTCATGGCTTCAATTTGGTCGTGCGTGACGTAGAGCAGCGTCGAGCCAAGATCGTAATGTATACGTTTAAGTTCAATTCTTAAATCCGCTCTCAGGCGGGCATCAAGAGAGCTTAAAGGCTCGTCCATAAGAAATATAGCCGGGTCACGCACCAGCGCACGCCCGATGGAGACACGTTGCATTTCACCACCGGATAATTCGGTTGCCTTGTTATCGAGTTTGTTTGTGATTTGCAGAATCTCTGCGACCTCGTTGACCTTGCGTTCAACTTCTTTTTTAGACGTGTTAAGAATTGGTGAACGCAAAGGAAACGCAAGATTGTTTCGAACCGTCAAGTGTGGATAGAGCGAATACGCCTGGAACACCATTGCTACATCACGCTGCGCCGGAATCTCATTGTTCACGTCACGTCCATCAATCTTAATGCAACCGGCGTCAACTTTTTCTAGGCCAGATATCAAGCGCAGTGTTGTCGTTTTACCAGCGCCTGTAGGACCCAATAAAACAACAAAGCTGCCATTTTCAATCGTCATATTCATATCGACGACAGCTTTCTGCTTGCCAAAAGCCTTACTTAGATTTTCCAGTATGACTTCAGCCACGTTGCAGAACCTCGTCGTTGAGCTCAGAACGAATTGCCCGGCCATTTAGTTGATCGAAAAGCGTTATCGTGCCGGTATTGAATTCAATACCGACGCTTTCGCCTACACGCACTCCAAGGGATGAATCTACCCGTGCTTTGAGTTCACCAAATTCTGACTTCAAAACCACGATTTGTGTCGTTCCCAAATATTCCAGCGTCTGAACTTCTGCGCGCAAACTGCCACTGTCTGTGAACACCATTTGCTCGGGCCGGACACCCAACACAAGGTCCCCACTTTTATCTTCGTACTGCTGCGGGACGTCGACACGGTGCTGTCCCAAACCAACATGGGTTTGTCCTTTGAAAACATCACCAGTGAAGTTCAGAAAATTCATTGACGGAGAACCGATAAAATCGGCCACGAACAGACTGGCTGGTTTATCGTAAATATCACTGGGCGTTCCAAATTGCTCCACCACGGCATTGTTCATCACGACAATTTTATCACCCATTTGCATGGCTTCAAGTTGATCGTGCGTAACGTAGACAGTGGTGGCTCCCATACGATCATGTAATGCTCTGAGTTCTTCCGACATATGTTCGCGAAACTCAGCATCTAATGCACCCAAGGGCTCATCCATCATGAAAGCTTTAGGTTCGCGAACAATAGAGCGGCCTAGCGCTACTCTCTGTCTGTCCCCACCTGACAACCCACCAACCGGCTTGTCCAGGATAGCTTCGATGCCCAGAATTTTTGCAACCTCAGCAACTTTCGCTCGAACGTCACGCCGCTTCATGCCTTGAGAAATTAAGGGGTAGCTAATATTTTTCCGAACATTCATGTGCGGGTACAAGGCAAACATTTGAAACACAAAGGCAATGTCACGCTTTGACGGTGGCAGAAGACTGATCTCCTCTCCATCTAAGTAGATTTCCCCAGAGCTGGGTAGTTCAAGCCCGGCAATCATGCGCAGCGTAGTGGTTTTCCCACAACCAGAAGGGCCGAGCAACATGAAGAACTCTCCATCTTCGATTTTGAATGAAGACTCTTTGACAGCCGTAAAATCGCCAAATTTCTTCTCCAGGTTTTTGATGACGATTTCAGCCATTATTCCTGCTCCGAAAAGTGACTAACAACGATGAACATGACAGTTCCTAACAGAGTCACGATAAATGAGTAGGTATATGCCCACAAAACAAACGGCTGCATGAGCATGAATACGCCGATGCAAATCAACAAAGTTGCAACCAACTCCCAAGGTCCACGCTTGAGCGTGCAAATTCCCTTCATAAAACGCATCATTTTCGTACCGCCCCAAACGTGATTCCTTGCAACAGATGCTTACGCAGCAAGACTGTAAATATCATGACTGGAAGTAGAAAAATCGTGGCCCCTGCTGCTATGGCAGGCCAGTCCAGCCCCCCCACACCGATAATGGTCGGTATGAATGCTGGCGCTGTTTGCGCTGTACCAGACGTCAGAAGTACCGCGAAGGCATATTCATTCCAAGCGAATATTAGACAGAAAATAGCTGTCGATGCAATACCTGTTGCAGCTTGTGGAAGCACCACTTTGTAAAATGCCTGAAACCTTGTGTAGCCATCAATAAGCGCTGCCTCCTCGTACTCACGAGGAATTTCATCAATGAATCCTTTTAACAGCCATACCGCCAGTGAAATGTTGACCGCTGTGTACAGTAATATCATTCCAACGTGCGTATCACTGAGCCCCAATTTCCGGTACATCAAAAATATGGGTATTGCCACCGCTATCGGCGGCATCATTCGCGTCGACAAAATGAAGAACAATAGATCATCGGCCATGGGTATTTTGAAACGTGAGAACGCATAGGCCGCAAGCGTACCGAGGAAAATACTCAGAAACGTAGAACCAAAGCCGATGATTACAGAGTTAAGAAAACGCTCTCCAAACTTAGACGGCCCAGATATAATCATGTTTCGGCTTCGAACAATCTCTTCAGCGAAGTTACTCGGCGGCGGCAGAGCTTCGAGAGCTTCAGGGCTAAGCCGTGTTCGGGTTGTAAACAGATTGACATAGCCTTCCAGTGACGGCTCATAGAACACCTTGGGCGGATAACTAATACTGTCTGGCGGTGTCTTGAAGCTAGTCATCATGATCCACAACAAAGGCATCATGGTGATAAGGGCATACGTGATGACTAAAGTACCTGCAATCCATTTTTGGCGTGACGAGGGCTCAGTGACTGAATAACTCATCGTTCCTTCACCTTGTTAAGTGCTTTGACGTATATCGAAGCCAGTCCAAACACGGTCACAAACAGAATGATAGCGAATGCGCTGGAATACCCTGTTCTCCATTTCTCAAACGCCTCTCGCTTTAGATTTATCGATGCCATTTCTGTTACTGAACCTGGTCCACCGCCAGTTAGTTGAACCACCAAGTCAAACATCTTAAAATTTTCAATGCCCCGAAACAAAACCGCTAGCATCAGAAACGGGAGTACCATTGGAATAGTAATGGTAAAGAATTGCCTGAGTTTGGATGCCCTATCCACCTCTGCGGCCTCATAAATATAGTCAGGAATACTTCTCAGCCCAGCCAGACAGATAAGCATGACAAAGGGCGTCCACATCCACGTATCGACAATCACGATAGCCCAGGGTGCAAGATCGACAGATCCGAGCATATCGAAGCCAGACGGATCCCCCCCTGTAAAAAAGGTAACAACGTAGTTAAACAAACCAATCTGTGGCTGATACAGAAAGGTCCAGAAATTTCCAACCACCGCTGGTGAAAGCATCATCGGAAGCACGATAATGGTCGTCCACATATCATTGCCACGGAACTTCTTGTTAATCAACCAAGCCAGTGCAAAGCCAAGCAGCACCTGAAAGAAAAGCGTCCAAAACAGAAAATGTGCTGTCGCTTGCATCGAAAGCCAAATATCACTGTCTGACAATATGCGTTCGTAGTTTCTTAAACCAATGTATTCAACGACCCGATTAGGCCGGTTCGCTCTGAAATTGGTAAAACTAAGATTAATCGTCCAAATCAGAGGGAATATGTTGATTGCCAACAATAGGAAGATTGTTGGGCCAACGAATATCCAAGCGATTGCCCGATCTGAAAGACCTTTGATTTTTCGTGCAACACGTATTGGTGTAGCACCAGCAACCCGATCTATAGGCTTGTCAGACATGCATAGTTACCCATTGAGGAGCTCTCGGCGCTCTGAAAGGCTGCCAAGGCATAAGGAGGTTCGGTGAGAGCCAGCAGTGCGTCGAGCACTACTGACTCATAACTCACTGCAAAGTATTTTTACAGCTTACCTTCGTCTTCGAAGATTTCCGTCCAGTCTTCAACCAGGAGATCAAGCGCTTCTTTGGCTGAATCGGTGGTGCCAGCAACAACGTAGTCATGTAAGCGTTTTTGCATTGCCAGTAGTAGCTCTGCATAAGCAGGCTCTTGCCAGAAATCCTGCACATCATCCATGGCAATCAGGAAATCACCCGCGAACGGCGCACTGTCTTTAAAAGTATCGCTTTGCAGAACTGCATTATGTGCTGAGTAGCCGCCCATGCTCCACCATTGCGCTTGAACTTCCGGGTCAGCAAACCACTTGATATACTCCAGAGCAGCCTCTTGCTTTTCAGAGTAGGAAATCACTGAAATACCCTGTCCACCTAACGTTGAGCCGGCCTGATTTTGTGGAGGATTTACGAAGAAATCAATTTTATCGCCACCTGTGTCTGGGTCGGCATATAGTCCTGGAAAGAAAGCAAACCAGTTCATTGCCATAGCAACTTGTCCTGATTTGAACGCATCCAGACTCTCACCCATATAGGAGTTTGTATATCCCGGAGGCGTGGCAGTTTCGTAGAATTCTCTGTAGAACTCTAACGCCTCTACCGCTTCTGGTGAGTTCACAGCACCTTCCATGTCGTACTTTCCAGGCGTTTTTTCGTATTTGAATCCCCATGGGTATAAAGCACTAGTGGCCCCCATGGTGATACCTTCAGAACCACGCTCAGTGAATATGGCAGCACCATATACTGTATTTCCGTCAATTTCCCGGCCTTGAAAGAACTGCGCAATTTGCAGCATTTCTTTTTGCGTTTTCGGCTCACCAAGTTCATCACCGGTGGCTTCTTTATAAGCGGCTTTTATCTCTTCCCGTGCGAACCAGTCTTTACGGTAGAACCAACCGTTCGCATCGCCCATTGCAGGCAATGCATAGTAGTTAGGTGTACCTTTTGGCCACGTAGAATAAGCGTAAACGGTGGCTGGTGCGAAGTCATCCATACTGATTGCTTCAGCATCGAAGAAGTCATTTAGCTTCACGTAGTGACCGTTCTCAGCGCCACCGCCTATCCACTGGCTGTCGCCAATGAGCAGATCACACAGTTTGCCACCTGAATTCAGCTCATTGAGCATGCGATCAGCGAAATTGGGCCATGGAATAAACTCAAAATTCATTGTGTGCCCACTTTGCTCCTCAAAGCCTTTGCTGAGCTCTACAAGCGCATTGGCAGGATCCCATGCAGCCCAACAGAGCGTCAAATCGTCTGCCTGCGCAGCGTTAGACATGGTCGCAGCTAACACGGACAAGGCACCGACAGTTGCCAGCTTCATATGTTTCATTCTGTATTCCTCTGGTATTTGTAAAAGCACACATGGTGGTGTGAACAGGAGGGACAAGACTTATACCTGTTGGGACGCAGTCTAAATGAGGAGCGTACCTCAAGTCTACTGTTTTTTTGAGGTACGTATATCATTTCCCGCCGATTGATATTGCCAACGCTAGTAAGCATTCGATTTAAAGCAGCCATGGAATTAATCCATCACCCAACGTAGACTGGAAGGGAATCTTGAAAAACAGACCGATACTCAACCCTTCATTTTCACAACACCCACGGCTTCTATGTCCACTGCTTCCAACATGCCGCTCTCATCGCTACCTGAAAACTTTTCTGGTCCATCCGCTTGGCTTGGCAAGACTATGCTTGCGCAACCTGATCAGTGGCTATATAACCTGAGTGAGCTGGATGTTCGTGATATCGAATCTGCGGCCGATCACTTCCAAAGCCTGAATAGGGAAATTGGGACTATCACCAAAGAGACATTTCCGCTCCAGACATTCAATGCACACCTACAGTTATTGCAGGACAAAATTCTCGCGGGTGTAGGCGTCGAAGTTATCAGAGGCCTGCCGATTCAAGGCTATACACAAGCGTACGCGGCTACCATCTTTTGCGGTATCGGCGCTCACTTGGGTAAGGCTCGTTCACAGAATGCGCAAGGTCATATACTTGGGCACGTAAGAGATTCGGGAGCCAATGCATCTGACACCAACACACGCATCTATCAAACCGCCGAACGTCAGACTTTTCACACAGACAGCGCCGATCTCGTAGGTTTACTGTGCATAAAAAAGTCAATGGAAGGCGGTGAATCGCTTCTGGTCAGTGCCGAGTCTATATACAACCGGATGAAATCAGAACGTCCTGATTTACTGGAAAAATTGTTCGACCCTATTGCCACTGATCGTCGCGGAGAGGTTCCAGAAGGCGAAAAACCTTTTACAGAAATTCCCGTATTTAATTGGCACGAAGGTTTTCTAACGGTATTTTACCAACGTCAGTATATTGAAAGTGCCCAACGATTTGACGATGCTATGCGCCTGAGCCCAGATCATATAGCAGCGTTAGATCTATTCGACTCACTGGCCAACGACCCGGATCTTCATTTTTCAATGCAATTGGAACCAGGAGACATGCAGTTTGTTTATAACCATTCTCAATTGCACGATAGAAAAGGGTTTACCGACTGGCCTGACAAATTCAGGCGTCGTCATCTGTTGCGACTATGGCTATCCCTAGAAGGTGATCGCCCTTTACCGGATAGTTTCAAACAACGCTATGGCTCAATTGATATTGGCAATCGCGGCGGTATAGTCACAGCCGCTACCAGGCTGCATGCTCCATTAGATTAGTTCCTGATGCGCCATCCATCAAAAGATCTTAGTAAGTTCCTCACTCACGGCTTGTCCCTGGAGTCGCCACTTGAAAATCAGAACGATTATCTAACACCTAACGAACAGTTCTTTGTTTGCAATAGTGGAACGACACCGCAAATTAAGGAGCAACACTATTCACTGAGAGTCTGGGGAGATGGAGTTTTTGAAGAACTGCACCTGTCTTATGCACAACTTCAAACAATGTCTCAGCGAACGGTACCTGCAATTATTGAATGCGCGGGCAACCATCGTTTATTTTTCGAAGAAATCGACGGCAAATCCATAGAGACACCAGCAGGTACCGAAAAACTCATCTGGTCAACCGGTGCTATCGGCATGGCCGATTGGCGCGGTGTGCCTTTACCTGACGTTCTAAAACTTGCAGGAATTCGTGCTGAAGCCATTCAACTTTGTGCACGAGGTGGGGAAACCGACTCCTGCGAAGGCGAGGTAAGAATTCCGATGCCTATCAACAAAGCCATGGACAAAGATACTTTGTTGGCTATTTCTATGAATGGTAAACCGCTACCTGCTGATCACGGCTTTCCCGTTAGGGTTTTAGTGCCGGGCTGGATTGGTGCTTACAGTGTCAAGTGGCTACTCGATATCGAAGTGTCTACGCAACCTATCTGGGTTAAACGCAACACGACAAGCTATGTATTGAAAGGAGACCAATGGCCAGCTGTACAATACACTCCATCGCTAGGCAAACCACTAACAACACAGAATATTAAAACAGCCTTGGCACTGCCCTACCCCGCGAAACTCCTACCTGGAAAAATAAAACTACACGGTTATGCGCACTCACCAGGCTGTCCAATACAACAAGTTCTTTGGTGCGACGCCAACACAAATACATGGCAGGAAGCTAGTTTAGGCCAACAAAACGAACGCTATGGTTGGGTCCGATTTGAGTTCGAGTGGGAAGCCTTGCCAGGTGATTATCAAATAATAACGAAGGCCTTTGATTGCAATGGACACAGCCAGCCCGATACCGTCGTATTTAATGCAGCTGGCTATTTGTACAACGCCGTATACCCACACCCGATCAGCGTGTCCGATGTCGACTAGATTGTTTCCCAATTAGCGATGCGCGAGAGGCTGTAATCACTGTTTGACAGAGGGTTTAAACAATATTGAGAAGGCTTTCTTACCAACAAACAGCGTTAGGATTATTCGAATCAAATGATGCAAGGCGACGATAACTGGGCTCAAATCCAACGAAAGCGCAATCAAACTCATCTCGGCAAAACCACCAGCAGCGAAGCAAATAAACACAGCGGATACATCGACTGGCACGTGGGGTTCAAGTAGCTTGGCAAATAGAAAGCCAAGACCGAGCATATAGCCAACTGCCAGAATCCCCATTCCCATGGCCCGACGCAGCAACGGCCCACTGATACCTGAGAATTGAGCTCCTAGTGTTGCGCCAATGATAAATTGCGCCAGATGCAGCAACCACGAAGGGACATGAATTTCCGCCAACCCGCTAACAGAGACAATGACAGCAATCGCAAGCGGACCCAGTAGGTGGGCAGCTGGCAATTTCAGTAATTGCCCAACCCATGAACCCAAACCAGCAAGCAACAGAATTAGCAGAATATCTGACATGCCGTAAGCGGTAGTATCTATCACCTCACCAGCAGAGCTGCCAACGACCTCACCTGTCATTACGTAGAACAGCAACGGCACTGAGATAACAACGCACAGAATACGAACAAAATGCTGCACCGTCAACACACGAACATCAGCTCCCGCCTTCTCGCCAATGAGCACAGCCTCAACCAGCCCACCTGGCAGGGATGCAAAATAGGCATCTACCGCTCCATACTTGCCTACAAAGCGCATCAGGGCATAAGACCCTGCATGCGCAAGAAGGATAAACGGAATTAATGCTAACGCAGATATCCAGAACGAGGGTAAGACCACTAACAGATCAGGCGGCACGGTTACACCGATCATTGCGCCGATAGTAGCAACTCCCACCAGCCGCAATAGCGGGCTGACTTTAGGCAGACGCTTACCAAATTTCTCGTAGCCCCCGACAAATAGTGATGAGCCAACAACACCTCCGATAAGAAATGGCATTGGGGCACCCACTAAATACGCCAGAACACCGCCTACAAACGCAGCAACGAACAGTACTATGTGGGGTGGCGAAATAGTGATGCCCTGACAAAGCTCCGAGTAGCCTCTAAACGTATTATCCGTGAATCTCGTTTATGACAGCTAAAAATCGTGTGATCTCCTCAACCGTGTTGTAGTGACACATCGACACGCGAACACAGCTATCAAGTCCTAAAGGGTCGAGAATATTTCCTGAATAATGATCGGCCTTTCGCAAATGCGTTCGCACGCCTTGTCCATTTAGCTGTTTAACCACATCGACGGAAGGAATACCTTTGATGGTTAGTGACACCAGCCCTTCGCGAGCCGGATTATCAACACCTCCAATAATTTGTACGTTTTCCAGATCTTTCAAACCCCGAAGATTCCCACTGCCCTGAATCATCGTGTCAGTAAGGATTTTTTCATGTGCCTTGATAACCCTCGCCGCTGCCAGGAATCGATCACGACGGCAATCTCCACCACCCGCTTGCTCTCCCAGCCAATCAAAGTAGTCAACAACATCGGACATGGTCGCATAGGAGGCGGTATCGCGCGTTCCCATCTCCCAGTTGTCTTCAGGGCCATTGATAAGATTGTTATGAGGTAGCTGAGTCAATCGATCTGAAATCCAAGCAACGCCAAAACCGTGTCTAGAGAATACTTTGTACGGCGAGATGACATACCCATCAACGTCGTATTCTTTCAAATCCATACCACCATGAGCAGCGTGCTGAATGCCATCCACAATAATGACGCACTCGGGTGCCACCGCCCTTATTGCCCTCACGCATCCCGCCACATCGACCCCCATACCGGTTACCGGGGAGGTGTGCACAATAGTGGCGACAACTGTATTCGCAGTCACATTCAGCGCATAGGCCTCAGGTTCAATGTGTCCAGTTGCATCATTGTGTTTCACCAGCACAGGCTCTTGACCAGCAATTCTTGCCCAGCGATCACACGCTGAACGGGTTGCAGGGTGCTCAAGGGTAGAACCCAAAACAATCCCACCCCTCTGTGTGCCTAGGCACGCATTCATGATGAGTCGAAACAGCAATTCGGTGCCACTTTCGCCAACGAAGAATTGACCACCTTCAGCATTCATGAACTCACGCATGTCCTGCTTGGCCTTATTAATTACCCGAACCAATTCATGACTTCCCGGATTATCACGACCTTGATTATCAGGCACAGCTGCATATTTGGTAGAGGTAGTGACCACTGCATTTAGCGTCAATGCACCCCCCGCATTTTCGAAGAAAACGCGTTTACCTTGGACCGGGCATTCATCCACCTGTGCAAAGCGGCTACGAACCTGCTGCATCAGAGTGTCGTCTATTTCGTGCATATTCAATTGTCTATTCTGGGCTCGTATGGGACTCGAAGGAATCATTCCACCGAGGGATTTTTGCGTTAATTATTACTCAATTCTACGTGGAACAACCAGTTTGAATTCTAGTTTTTGTATTTTCTGCGGATAAAAAGCGAAAGCCGCCTCGTTCTGGTGCGGTTAGCTGGATTGCCGGGGGCTCTGGGTGTGAGTGGTTTTGGGTAGAATATTGGATTGTGCAGCTTTGAACCTACGAAATCCGCCGTAACTATTGAGGTCCTGGCATTACATGATCAAGACATTAGAAGTGTTGCTACACACCGACGAGCCCAAAGATCTGACAAACTGGAAAATCGTCTGATGGGTAAGCTGCTGAATTAGCTTCTCAAACTGATACCATCCGGATCATAAGCTGGAGCTGCCAATAAAACAGCCTTGTGTGGCTTACCCAGGATGTATATCTCCAATGCATCGCCAGGCGTTGCCATGCCTTCCTTGATAAATCCCATGGCCAGCGATTTATTCACGGAATAGCCATAAGCACCAGAAGTAACCCGCCCTGCCGGTGTCCCATCAACCAGAAAAATAGGTTCTCCACCAGAGGCATCTGCATTTTCAGTGGCGTCCACTTCAAAAAAAGACAAACGTTCGCGTGGCTCATTGTCTTTTATCTTCAGGTAAGCCTCTTTGTTCAAGAAGTCCTTCTCAAGCTTTATTAAACGCTCCATGGAAACTTCTTGTGGCCAATACTCCGTGCTGTACTCACGCCCCCAGGACCCATAGCCTTTTTCGATACGCAGGGAACCTAATGCTCGGCTGCCAACAGCTCCGCCGCCTAGCGGTTCTGCAGCGTCTAACAGTGCGTTATAAAGTTTCACCTGATCAGATTCAGCACAATGTAGCTCCCAACCTAGATCGCCCGTAAAACTAACTCGAATCGCCAAACACTCGACACCTGCTACTTTAATAGAACGCGAGCGCATGAACCGGAATGCATCATTCGACAAGTCTTCGTTGGTTAGTCTTTGTAATAATGCTCGTGACTGCGGGCCGGCCACGTTAAATCCGGCAATTCGATCAGTAGCCACTTCCAAGCTTGTGCCTTCAGGTTTATCAACCTTGTTGAAAAAACGCTGATGGTAGCGTTCACCCAATCCTGAGCCAACCATGAAATATTCCCCCGTCCCCACTTTAGTCACAGTGAAATCCCCAGCAACACCTCCATAAACACCAATTAATGGTGTTAAACAGGAACGGCCTACTTCAGTCGGCATGTTGTTAGCCAGAATGCTGTCGAGCCAGGTTTTTGCGCCTTCACCCTTGATGACATAATTAGCAAAATTCGAGATATCGATGACTCCGACAGATTCGCGCAGCATGCGTACTTCGCGGCCAACCGGTTCATACCAGTTCTGGCGAGTAAAGCCTGCGCTTTCGACAAAGCCTGGCTTGTCTGCGAACCACAACGGGTGTTCCCATCCGCAGTTAAGTCCGAAAACACCGCCTTTCGCCTTTTGCAGTTCATAGGCGGGTCGCACACGTGCCGGTCGACCGGCTTCTCGCTCTTCGTTCGGGAAGTGAATCTTGAATCGATGTGTGTACTGATCTTCAACGCAAGCTTTGGTGAAGGCCTTGTTTGCCCAAGGTCCAAAGCGGGCTAAATCCCATGCGAAGACGTCGTACTCAGGCTCGCCCTGCACCATCCACTGCGCCGCTAGTAATCCCAAACCACCGGATTGACTGAAACCCGGAATGATTCCAGTGCAACAGAAATAGTTCTTTAGCTCAGGCACAGGACCAAACAAAGCATTTGCATCCGGAGTCCAGATCATGGGGCCATTAATCACGCGTTTTACGCCTGCTTCTGCCGCCAACGGTACTCGCTCAGTGGCGCGCATCACATTCTCAAGAATTCGGTCCATGTCGTCCGGAAACAATTCATGCCCGAAGTCTGCAGGTGTTCCATCTTCAGCCCAGAACTTCATATCTTTTTCGTAGGCACCTATCAATAAACCGTTACCTTCCTGGCGCAGATAATATTCACCGTCTCGATCCGCAATGGACGGCAGGCGCCTGTCCATCGTGGCAATTTCATCTATAGATTCGGTCACAAAATACTGGTGCTCTGTGGGCTGTAGTGGCAATTCCAAACCGGCCATACGTCCAACTTCTCTACCCCATAGGCCGGCAGCGTTTATCACCCAGTCTGTCGTGATATTACCTTTTTCGGTTTTAACGATCCAACCACCATCAGCTTGTGGTTCCAATCCGGTGACTGACCTGAACCGCTCCACAGTGGCACCTAGCTGACGAGCACCTGCCGCATAGGCCATTGTTACTCCTGATGGGTCGACGTTGCCACCATCAGGCTCGTACATGATGCAGCGGATATCATCAAAATTTGCCAGAGGGTGCAAATCCTGCGCTTCACTTCTAGACACTTCATAAAAATTCAGGCCATACAATTTTGCCTTGGCTTCCTGGAGGCGCAGCTGGTGTTCACGCTCTTCGGTTTGAGCTAAATAGAGCGAACCTGGCTGAAAAACACCGCAGCCCTGACCCGTCTCCTGCTCCAGCTCACGGTAGAGGTTCATCGTGTAATGCTGAATTCGGGTGATATTGTTGTTGTCGTGCAGCCCGTGGATATTGGCCGCAGCATGCCAGGTGGAACCACTGGTCAGCTCATCTCGCTCCAACAGAATGACATTTGTCCAGCCCAGTTTCGCCAAGTGATACAAAATGGAGCAGCCAACCAGACCACCACCAATAACTACCGCCTGAACCTGATTATTCATCGATTAATTTCCAACCTATAGGCACGCTAAACAGCGTGTAGTGAAAGGTAGCAAGCCACGAAAAAAAAAACAAAACTGGACTTACAAAATAACGACGGATAAAGGGGACGGAGGTATTTATTGCGCCTCTACGATCACATCGGCAACCTATCGGTCACCAACTTGGGAGTAGCTTCGAAAGATCGCGGCAATCAACTCTATGGAATCTGCATTTCAAAGTATGTCTCTGATGGACAGCCCGTATTCAATGAAAATTGAATCTCGTAACTCCAACCAGACAGGGTCGGAATACAGACTCGCCTGAGAAATGGCCTGAGGGCCAGTTTCTAATGCGGCGGGACCTGCCTGTGCAGTGCCCTCATTTTGTGCCAGTGAGATCAATGGCCAATCGTACTGTAGTATCAAGCACAGGGTTCTTCTTCGTAGAAATCACTAACTGCAGGCATATGCAATAATTACCCTGTCATCCAACTACTTCTTCGACAACACTATCCAATAAAATTTGAGCCCTTTTCTTATCATGTTGGTGCTGGTAGCAGCACTGCTTCACGCCAGTTGGAACGCGCTTGTAAAATCAGGTGGTGCGCCCGAATTCACCATTGCCTCCTTTCAACTTTTCGGTGGCGTTATCAGCCTATGTCTAGTCTGGTTTGTACCGATTCCAGACCCTGCAAGCTGGCCGTTCATTTTTGTTTCAGTTGTCGTTCACAATCTCTATTACATGACTATGGCACAGGCCTACAGAGCCGGTGACTTATCACAAGTTTATCCGTTGTTTCGCGGACTCGCTCCGGTGCTGGTGGCAGTCGCTGCGCTAATATTTGCCAATGAACGCCTAGGCACAGGAACGATCGCGGGCATCGTGCTGATCAGCGCAGGATTGATGAGCATTACCCTACTGGGCCAACACTTTGGAAAAATTCCAAAACAAGCGTTGTATTGGGGTTTAATCACCTCCGTTCTGATTGCAGGCTACACCGTTGTCGACGGTATTGGTGTCAGATTAACGGTCAATCCCCTGAGCTACATTGTGTGGCTGTTTGCCTTTGAATTCGTGCCCATCGTTACCTGGTTACTATTAACGCAAAGACAAGCCTGGTTCAATTACATGCGCCAATCTAAAGTTAAAATTCTGTTTGGTGGTCTGGCATCGAACGGCGCTTATGCATTCGTTATCTATGCAATGAGTCTTGGGGCTATGGCCATCGTGTCCTCGCTCCGAGAAACCAGTGTCATTTTCGCCGCTTTGATAGGAACGCTAGTGCTGGGCGAACCGTTTGGTCGTAAGCGGATCATCGCTGCGTTGCTAGTTGCATTAGGAATTATTATTATGCGCGTGTGGTAGATCCCAAAGCCGCGTCTATCCTCAACGGGCTAGGCCTGCTTTCCACCACTGATAGCTTTGCTTGGGTGTGCGCTCCATCGTGTCGTAATCAACATGAATAATGCCGAAACGCTTTGAATACCCAAAAGCCCATTCGTAATTGTCGAGCAACGACCACACAAAGTATCCCTTAACCGGAAATCTCCTGGCCTGTTGCGCCACCACATTAGTATGTGATTGGAAATACTCAACTCGATCAGCATCATCAATTCCACTGGCCGTAGCCATACCGTTTTCTGTAATGTACAACGGTAGCTCACCTGTCTCATTGGCGACAAATTCAATGACACGGCCCAAAGCGCCGGGTTCTATTTCCCATCCCATATCAGTGGTAGG
>JBLIIE010000063.1:0-28025 GCA_047634635.1 Granulosicoccus sp.
AAGAGCGGGTCGGAATCTGCAATTTCCATAACGCGGCCAAGATACATCACCGCTACCCGATTGCAAAGATGACGGACAACCGACAAATCATGGCCAATAAACACGTAGGTTAGTTCCAATTCTTTGCGTAGTCTTTCTAATAAATTAATGATTTGCGCTTGTATGGATACATCCAACGCAGAAACGGCCTCATCGCACACAATCATTTCCGGATTCATCGCAAGTGCCCGAGCTATGCCGACGCGTTGGCGCTGCCCACCAGACATTTCGTGCGGGTATAGCTCTGTAAATCTTGCAGGTAGTTCAACCAGCTCGAGCAACTCTTTAATGCGTCGCTCTATGCCATTGCCCTCTGCCAGCTTATGAACTCGCAATGGTTCGCCAATAATGTCTTGCGTGGTTTTCCTCGGGTTGAGACTTGAAAAAGGGTCCTGAAAAATGGCCTGAACCTTTCGACGAAAAGGAGCTAGCTGCTGCCCCTCGAAACTTGTGACATCTTCATTGTCGTAGCGAATCGTACCTTCAGTCGCATCAACCAATCTCAGTATGGCACGGGCAATGGTGGTCTTGCCGCAGCCAGACTCACCGACAATTCCAAACGCTTCGCCTTTGTTGACCGAAAAGCTTACACCATTGACAGCTTTCACTTCTCCCACTGTGCGTTGGAGCAGTCCTGCACGTATTGGGAAGCGCACATGCAAGTTGTCTATCGTCAAAAGCGGTGAAGGTGTCATGCTATTCGTGGCTCATTCGGTAGCTCGGCTTCTTGCGCAATTTCAAGCCAATTCCAACATGCCACAGAACGCTCCGTCTCGCTTTTAAACTGAGGTATTTCCTGACGACATTGTTCGCTTGCATAGCGACAGCGTGGATTAAAACGGCAGCCGTTGATAATCTCGAATGGATCGGGTGGTGTGCCCTCTATAGGTTGTAGGGCTTCCTCTCTAGACGTATCCATTCTCGGGACTGATAACAACAGACCTTGTGTATAAGGGTGGCGCGGGTCGCTGTACAGTTGGGATGCGTCCGCTTCTTCTATAACCCTGCCGCCGTACATGACAACCACGCGTTTGGCGTACCGTGCAACGATGCCAAGATTGTGAGTGATGAGTACCAGGCCTACTGACTGCTCTTTGCACAAGCGGGATAGCAAGGTAAGTATTTGTGCCTGAATGGTGACATCTAGCGCAGTGGTTGGTTCATCGGCTAATATGAGCCTAGGTTTGCATGCCAGTGCTATGGCAATCATGACACGTTGTCGCATACCGCCGGAGAGCTGATGCGGATACTGTTTTAGTCGATGTGCCGCATCAGAGATACCCACTTGATCGAGTAGCGTTAGTGCTCGCACCCGAGCTTCTTTCGACGAAAGCCCAAAATGATGGCGTACACCTTCTGTTAGTTGATAGCCAATAGTTTTGACAGGATTGAGAGCTGTCATGGGTTCTTGAAACACCATAGCTATCTCTTGACCACGCAACTGTCGTAATTCTTCGGCAGACGCAGTTAGCAAATCTTTGCCATCAAAAAGAATTCTGCCAGCAGCCGGGGTGAGTTCATCCGCAAGCAATCCCATAACCGCAAGCGCAGTCAGAGACTTGCCTGATCCGCTCTCGCCCACAATGGCTATTGTTTCCCCAGCATCCAATTTCCACGAGGCGTCACTCACGAGTCGGTGCTTGTCTCTGCCGCGGGTCAGATCGATTGCCAGATGTTCAACACTTAGCAGCGTCATTTAATATTTTTCTGCATTGTCAGAATAAATTTGTCTCAAGATTCGTCGAAGATGAAATGTATCAATAATGCATTATCGATATCGATAATATACACTACAGTAACAAATTTGAACCACTGATATCAAAATGCTCGAAAAATGTCAGCTATGACCAATCCGTCCGACAAGCCGATTAGCTTGGGCGGTAAGAAATCAGACTTAGCCTATGCGGCGCTTAAACGAGCAATTATGCTAAGGCAGTTCGAGCCTGGTCAGCAGATCAGAGAGCAGGCGGTTGCGAGTGAGTTTGAATGTAGTCAGAGTACGGTGCGTGAGGCACTTATTAACTTGTCAAAGGATGGTCTGGTGAAGCGCACGGGTTACCACGGTACTCATGTCACTGACACCACGTTGGAAGAGGCGACAGCACTGGTTCGTGTAAGGCTTACCATCGAACGTTGCGTTGCCGCTCAGTTGCATATCCGTCGCAACGAGCTCGATCCGGCGCAAGTTAACGAGATCCTTGGTGCTATGGACACAGCGCACGCTGCCGGTGATCTTTTTCGCTGTTCCGAGTTGGATCGTGACTTTCATGCCCAACTGGCCACCATGGCCGGCATGGAGCAGCTCTCCCCAGTTTTGCAACGGTGTGCGTTGCATATTCATCGATTTACTCTAGGCAGCGTAGAGGTGCCCAGACATTTCTTTCAGGAATCTGGTGTTGGTGATGAGCACCGAGTTCTCTACGAGTTGCTGTTTCAGGGCACTGCACAGCAATCTGAAAGCGCTATCACTCAACATTTAGCGGATGTGCTGCAACGCTGGGCGCCATCACTGTATGCAGCTGTTGGTGCCGATCAGTTCTAACCTAGCGAATACTAACAATGACTTACTCAATCGTTGCACGTGACCCGGTAAGCGCAGAAATAGGTGTTGCTGTGGCCAGTCGTTTTTTTGCAGTTGGGTCCTTGGTACCTCACGTACGGTACAACGCAGCGATAGCCACGCAAGCCTTCGTTAATCCCATGTGGGGCGTCGAAGGCGCTCGCAGACTCACAGCTGGTGAGTCTGCTGAGAATGTCATGTCTGATTTCGTAGCGCGTGATGCTGGCCAAGCCATTAGACAAGCACATATGATTGATGCAGCGGGTCTTTGCGCTGCACACACTGGTAAAGACTGTATTGATTGGGCTGGGCACAGGGCAGCACGGGATGTTTCAGTCGCCGGCAATATGCTGGTTGGGCAAGGAGTCGTGGAAGATACACTAAGCTGCTATCTCGATAACGCAAATTTGAATCTCGTTGAGAGACTCTTATTAGCTATGGAGGCGGGCGAAGCTGCTGGAGGCGACAAAAGAGGCCGTCAAGCGGCTGGACTGCGTATCCATCGTGGTCAGGACTACCCTATTATTGATTTGCGCGCAGACGACCATAGTGACCCATTGGCAGAATTGCGGCGGCTGAATTCTGTTTCTCAAGAACGCGCTGCTCATTTTGTAAAAACGTTTCCCACTGCGGAAAATTTTTCTGGCACAACTGATCGAACTGAGCTCGATCGGTCTATTGCTGAACGCGAGGCCCTGTGGGCTCTTGAAGGTATCGTGTCTCAATCTTTCGCCACTCCACTTTAGCCGAACATAGCAGGTATACATTGTGCTGTTTCCATCTCCCCCTCCTTACTCCTCTCAACGCTCTGCTGTCATGGCCGACAATATGGTGGTTGCCTCGCAACCACTTGCCGGTCAGGCAGGTTTGTCTATGCTGTCTCAGGGAGGTAATGCAGTTGATGCAGCAATTGCTGCTGCGATAACTCTGACTCAGGTTGAGCCCAGTGGCAACGGTCTTGGCTCAGATGCTTTTGCGATTGTCTGGGATGGCAAACAGCTACATGGGCTTAACGCGTCCGGGCGATCTGCGCAGGCGTGGCGCCCGGATCGATTTTCCAAAAGTGGTGTGATTCCAGAGAGAGGTTGGGATACGGTCACCGTGCCCGGTGCTGTAGGTGGCTGGGTGGAACTCCACAAAAAACTGGGTAAACTTCCGTTTGAAAAACTTTTTGAACCGGCTATTCACTACGCAGAAGGTGGATTTACCGTGTCGCCTATCATCGGGAAATTGTGGGGTATAGCGGCAACGCAGTTGAGCAATGAACCTGGTTTTGCAGATCACTTTATGCCTAACGGGCGAGCACCAATAGCGGGTGAGCGTTTTATCAACAAGGCTGCAGCTGCAACACTAAAATCTATTGCAGAAACTCAAGGGGAGTCGTTCTATCGGGGACACTTGGCAGAACTGATTGCTGCTGATGCAGCCAAGCATTCAAGCGCGCTTACAGCTGAAGACATGGCAGCAAATAAACCTGATTGGTGCGGGACAGTATCGCAACAGTTTGATCAGTTTTCGTTGCATGAAATACCCCCTAATGGGCAGGGTATCGCAGCCTGCATGGCACTAGGTATGCTTGCGCACACGAACGTTAGAGATCTTGGGCCTGATGATCCGCAAACTATGCACCTGATGTTTGAAGCAATGAAATTGGCTTTTAGAGATTCAGCTGCCTATGTTGCCGATCCTGCTTACATGACCCATGTGGAATCCAAACATCTTCTTGATTCGGAATATCTTGCTGAGCGTGCTCGTTTGATAGATCCTAGAAAAGCCCAGAATTTTGGTAGTGGTGCGCCCAGGCAAGGGGGAACTGTTTGTCTATCAGCTGCAGATTCCAGTGGCATGATGGTCTCTTTCATACAATCCAACTTTGCAGGTTTCGGATCAGGAGTTGTAGTTCCAGGTACTGGTATCCATTTGCAAAACAGAGGATGTGGTTTTTGTCTGGAAAAGGGGCATCCTAATCAGCTAGGTGGAGGAAAACGACCGTTTCATACGATCATTCCTGGTTTCCTAATGGGGGAGCGCGACCCTATTATGGCTTTTGGTGTCATGGGTGGCATGATGCAGGCCCAAGGTCACGTACAAATGGCTCTGCGAACTCAGTTGTGGGGGCAAGATGTGCAGACGGCTGCAGATGCGCCCCGGTGGCGTGTTACTGATGGTATGGGGGTTTCTTGCGAGGAAGCGGTAGATCCAAAGACGCTGCAAAAACTGGCTGATATGGGACATGAAATGGTCGTCGAAAAACCAAATCTTACGTTTGGCTTTGGTGGTGCGCAGCTGATTCACCGACTTGAGTCGGGTGGATATGCAGGTGGCTCTGATCCGCGTAAGGATGGGGGGGCTTACGGTTTCTAGGTCGCCAGTGTGCAATGCGCTTGGTAGATCCTGATTAGCCTAAAATTGATTCAATAGCAGTATGTTTGACCCTAAAGATCTCTACCGTCCTATGTGGCACTTCTCCTGCTTGGCCGGCATCACTGCTGATGAATGGACATCGCAATACCACCATTGGATCTGCATGGGTACGCTGGATGATGGTGGCGATAATGTCGTGGGTTAGTTAATGCAATACACTGCACCACTGAACAGGCTGTTTGATGTTTACTAATCGCTATTGAAATTGACTTTTATCTGACTTTATCTATGCGCGCCGGAACTAAGTGAACACACTCGTATTTATGCGGACCAACGCCCGATGGTTACTCGGTGGCTTGATCCTGACGGTCTTTTCGAGTTTTGGGCAAACCTACTTCATTGCGCTGTTTGGGAGTGAAATCAGGGCAACGTTTTCGCTTAGTCACGGGGATTTCGGTGGCATCTACATGCTTGGAACGCTGGCAAGCGCTGTCACGCTGGTCTGGCTGGGTCGGATCGTGGATTTTTATTCCGTCAGCACTGTCGCTTTTTGGGTGTGTATCGCGTTGAGCCTGTCTTGCCTAGCGATGTCGCGGGTCTCATCTGTGTGGATGCTAATACTGGTGATCTTTGGTCTGCGTTTGTTTGGGCAGGGCATGATGTCTCATATTGCGATGGTGGCTATGGGGCGCTGGTATTTGGCTGAGCGTGGGCGGGCGGTATCCATTACGACGATGGGTTTTCAGATAGGCTCAGGTGTATTGCCGCTAATCATGGTCAGCCTGATTGGTTTAATCGGTTGGCGCGCTAGCTGGGTTCTGGCTGCGGGCCTGATGATATTTATCGCACTGCCTGCAATCTACCTGTTGATGAAAAAGGAACGGATTCCACGTGGGCAGGTTCTCGAGCTTGATGAGTCTAGAAAAACCAGACAGTGGACGCGTAGCGAAGTGCTGAGAGATCCTATCTTCTGGATCATGATAACCGGTGTTGTAGCACCTTCATTTATCGGTACGTCTGTATTCTTTCACCAAACCCATATCAGCGAAATCAAAGGATGGTCGCGGGAACTGATAGCCGGATCTATTGCTCTAGCTGCAATCACGACTATTGTGTTCTCTTTGCTGTCGGGTTTTTTGATTGACCGGTTCAGTGCTCGGCAATTGTTACCCACTTTTTTACTGCCGCTGGGGATTGCCAACCTGCTACTTGGCTGGATGGGTGATCCGATGGCGATAGTTGTCTATATGTTGTTGCATGGCATTTCCAACGGTATATCGAACACGCTGTTTGGTGCGATCTGGCCGGAAGTGTACGGCACCCTTCATCTGGGGGCAGTCAGATCCGTTATTATGGCAGCAATGGTCATCGCTTCAGCTCTGGGACCTGGAGCCACAGGCTGGCTGATCGATCTTGGTATAGGATTTGAAATTCAGCTGATGGCAATGGGCGTGTATTGCCTGTTTACAGCCGTACTAATGTCTCTAGTAATGCGTGCACTGGCTCGGCGTCAGGCCGTGTGATTTACCGTAGCTTGCCAATTATCCATAGATGTATAGACTGGATGTGTGAGCAATTATGCGTTTAACTACTGCAGGATGACCCAGAAAAAATCATGCAACCATCAGATGTCGTGAATACCAAAGTCGCACAAAGTAATTTGCTCGGTGAACGAGAATCAATATACCAGCCTGAACAGAGCGGGTTAATATTCCCGCAACTACCTGAGTTCAACTCTTTTTCCGAAGAACGCGAACATCGAAAACAAAGGCTCGTAGCTGGTTGTCGCGCATTTGCAATGAACAACTTTGACTATGGTATGGCCGGACATATCTCTGTTCGCGATCCTGAACACGCCAATCTGTATTGGACTAATCCGATGGCGATACATTTCTCACAGGTCAAAGTATCCAATTTAATATTGGCTGATCATGAAGGTCGTGTTGTTGAAGGCAGGTACGCTATTAATCGCGCTGGATTTGTCGTGCATGCATCTGTGCATGAGGCCCATCCTGACATTGTCGCAATGTGCCATGCGCACACCCCATACGGAACCGCCTGGTGCTCTATGGGAAAACCGATAGATCCCTACAATCAGGATGCTGCATGCTTTTATGATAATCACGCGGTAGTCAGTGACGATGGTGGTGCCGTGACCGTGTTTACCGCTCAAGGGGAGGGAGTGGTGAATGCATTCGCCAGTAATCGTGCAGTACTTCACCAGAACCATGGCATCCTGACGGCCAGTCGGCATAGTGTTGACGATGCTATATTCTGGTTTATCGCGATGGACCGTTGTTGCAAGGTGCAGCTAATGCTGGAGAGCTCTGGTATCAAACCGCCACTTATGGATGAAAGCGCAGCTCGACACTCAGCGACTCACGTTGGCAGTGATTACCTTGGCTGGCTGCATTTCCAACCAGTATATGATCAAGTTGTTGCCGCCAATGCGGATATGTTTGACTAGGTAGTCATTTGTCAATGATGCTTGTTTCAGGACTCGGTTGCACTTGCCATGAATCTTTCAGAACTCATCACCGATAGGGCAACAAAGTTTGGTGACAAGGAATTTCTATTGTTTGAACGCCAACCCATCAAGGCTGAGGGCTTGGGTTCGTTTCATCAAAGCCTGACCTATCGTCAATTTGAAACCGGTGTCGACCGAGCCTGCCATTTCCTCTGCGCGCAGGGACTGAAGCAGGGGGATGTATGCAACCTGCATCTGCCCAATTGCATCGCATTTCTGATTCTGTGGTTCGCAGCTGCACGTATTGGCGCCGTGATGATGCCGACCAATACGCTGGCATCAGTTGATGAATTGACTTATTTGTTGGGGCATTCAGAATCGAGAATCGCGTTTACTACAGCTGAATATTTGTCGACAATGGAGCAATGTCAAAGCCAACTTACAGGCCTTGATACGATCGTACTTTGCGATCCATATTCTATTGAACCTGCAACGGATTCGTTCGAGTCGCAGCTGTCGGAGTACCCTGTCTCTCCCTGGAAATGTTCAGCCTGTGACACCGATACTGTCGCGATTATGTACACGTCGGGTACCACGTCAAAACCGAAAGGTGTGATGGTCAGTCATGCCAACTACTTAGCGGCAGGTGGAACCGTCGCTGACGCTATCGAACTCAAACAGGACGATCGGCAGTTCGTTGTGCTACCCCTGTTTCATGGGAATGCGCAGTACTATTCGACAATGAGTGCATTGCTGCGTGGTGCCAGCATTGCCCTTATGGATCGTTTTTCTGCAAGCCAGTATTTCGATAAATGTATTGAGTATGGTTGTACTGTTGCGAGCCTATTCGCGGCGCCAATGCGCATGATACTGGCGCAACCTCGAGTGCCAGAGCATTGCGACAATAGACTCAGAATTGTCATTTATGCGCAGAATCTGACTTGCCAGCAACTCAAAGACTGGCAGCAACGATTTGACGCGCCGCTCAGTCAACTGTGGGGCATGACTGAAACTATGGGGCCGCCGCTGATGAATCCGCTGCGTGGGGAGCGGCGTAACTGGACCGTGGGCAAACCCATTGGAGATTACGAGATTGCTCTAGTCAATGAATTAGGTGAGGCTGTTGCATCAGGGCAGGAAGGCGAAATTGTGGTGAAGGGTGTTCCTGGTAAGACCCTCATGGCAGGATATTTCAAAAATCCCCGAGCCACCATCGATACGCTTCGTAATGGCTGGCTTTATACTGGGGATAACGCGATCCAGGACGGAGAGGGTTATTACCGCTTCGTCGACCGTAAAAAGGACATGATTAAGCGATCGGGTGAGAACATCTCCGCCGGAGAAGTCGAGAACGCCGTGATGCAACATCCGGCGGTGTTTGAGTGCGCAGTCATCGGATTGCCCGATGCGCTCAGGGACGAAGCTATTGTTGCGGTAGTTGTGCTGAACGCTGGGCAACACATGACTGGATCCGAGTTGATCGATTTCTGTGCTGGTAAATTGGCAAAGTTCAGAGTCCCGAGTCAGGTTGTTTTTGAGGAATCTCTACCTAAAACGTCGGTTGGCAAAATCCAAAAGCATCTTATCCTTAAGGAGTTGATGCCGGGATAAGAGCTTTTGTGAAACGCGCTTTTGTTATTGCGATCTGTCGCGATTATGATATCGCCCAGAGGCTGTCCAGTTAAGTCATAAATACGCGGTAATTGGGGTGATTTATCCGTTATCCTCATACTAAGTGATTCGAAAAATGCTAGATACTGAAACAACCATCATCGTTGGAGCTGGTCACGGAGGCAGCCAATGCGCCATCAGTTTGAGGGCGGCAAGCTACCAAGGAGTGATTATTCTTATCGACGCTGATGCTGCTGAGTTGCCTTATCACAAACCCCCCCTATCGAAAAAGTACCTGCTCTCAGAAGATCAAATGGCAGTGCCGTTGCGTTCGGCATCTGCTTATGAACAGGCAAATGTTTTAAGGGTATCGGATACGGTGACGAGCATAGATACCGGTAAGCAAGTCGTCTCCGTGTTAAACGGGCCAGATATGTCCTACAGTCAACTGGTATTGGCCGTGGGCGCTAACAATCGAAATTTGCAACTCTTGGAAGGGCTCTCCAATGTGCATTCTGTTCGTACTTTGCAGGATTCCAGCAAGCTGCGGGAGTTTGTACTGACCACTCAACGTATCGAGATACTCGGCGGAGGATTTATCGGATTGGAAATTGCCGCCTGCTTGGCTGGTATGGGCAAGGACGTTACTGTAATTGAAGCTGCAGATAGAGTGTTAGGAAGAGTTGTGTCAAAAGTAGTGTCGACGCGGGTGCATAAGTCGCTAGAACAGTTGGGTGTTAACGTTATGACGGGTCGGATGGCGACTGAATTCAATTCTGACGATGGCGAATTAACATCTGTAACACTTGATAACGGCGAAACGATAAATACCGGGCTGCTGGTGGTTGGTATTGGGGCTGTGCCTAATGAAAGCGTAGCTCTTTTATCTGGTATCGCTTGTGATAGTGGGATACTGGTCGATCAGTCATTGCGAACAGGTAGTGCTAACGTGTTTGCCATTGGTGACTGCGCTAGATACCCCCATTGGCAGACAGAGAAACCAGAGCGTCTGGAATCGGTACAAAATGCAGTAGATCAGGCAAAATTGGTTGCAACACAGATTTCTGAAAAATCCACTCTAGACTATAAGGCAGTACCTTGGTTCTGGTCAGATATTGGTCCAATGAAGTTACAAATTGCAGGAATTCACAAAGGGGATACAGAGGTAGTCACACGGGTAGAAGGCGATAAGTTTGCGCTCTATCATCTGCAAGAAGGACGCGTAGTTTGCGTTGAGACAATTAACAATGCTAAAGATCATATGGTGGCTAGAAAACTCATAGGATCTGATGTGCAAGTCACTGCTGAGGATATTCTGGCAGGCGCAGATGTTCTTAAAGCGTTGCTAGTATAAGGTGGTCCGTCTCCGCACAATTAACGTAGCATCGAAAGCAAATAGTTAAAAATCTGGAGCCTCCATTGAAACGTTCACTCAGTAATCACAAGCTTGTTACCACTGGGGTTTTACTTGTACTCAGTCTGCTATTAACGTCCTGTACCCCAGAGAAAACAGACGTTAAGTCTGAGAGTCTCAATATCTCCGACAACACGATGCATAGTGATTTGACAAGCAAATTACCTGAAATGGTGGTTTACAAAAGCCCTACATGCGGATGCTGTCAGGGTTGGGTTGATTATGTAGAAAAGGCCGGGTTTTCCGTCAACGCCATCAACCATGATAATGTCGACGCCATTAAGGTCAAACACGGCCTAATCGATCCTGCTTTGAAATCCTGCCATACAGCTATCGTCGATGGCTATGTTATTGAAGGACATGTCCCTGTCAGTGATATTGAGCGGTTGCTGTCAGAGCGTCCGGATATTATTGGGTTAACGGCACCGGGAATGCCCATGATGTCGCCTGGGATGAACAGTGAAATCCCTAAGGACTATGACGTGCTGGCCTTTGACAGGCATGGAAAGTCGCGTGTTTTCAGTTCTTACTAATAACATCGTGATTGCGAAACGTGTGGTCATGAACAATCTCAATTCATTCAGCCATGGGTGATCATCCCAGAATAAATTGAATCCAAAGTTATCTAAGGACGTTTGGCTGCAGATGTATTGACATAAACCGCGTATACACTCGTGGTGGCAGTTATAAACAGTTGATTACCTCGTGGCCCACCAAATGTAAGGTTAGAGACAACTTCTGGTACCCGTATTTTGCCCAGTAACATCCCATATGAGTCGTAACAATGGACACCATCAGCGGCCGATGTCCAAATATTGCCTAAAGCATCAACTCGCAATCCATCCGGTAAACCCGGGTTTATAGTAGCGAAGTCGCGGCAGTTCGACAGCTTATTGTCTGCAACATCCAACACGCGTATTACGGAGGGTACAGAAGCATCGTGGCTGCTGCCGGATTCAGCAATATACAGCTGGCTTTCATCTACTGAAAACGCAAGACCATTGGGTTGTACAAAATCAGTTGCAACCGGGAGTAATTCCATTAATACAGGATCAAAACGGTACACGTAGTTTCCATCTTGCACCGGTTCTGCTTTATATCCTTCGTAGTCACTTAAAATGCCATAGCTCGGATCAGTAAACCAGATGGTGCCATCAGACTTTACAACGACATCATTGGGCGAATTTAATTGTCTCCCATTGTATGAGTCACACAGTATCCTGGTGGCTCCATCATGTTCGATGCGTGTCACCGCTCGAGTTCCGTGCTCACACGTAATTATGCGTCCTTGTAGGTCTAGGGTGCGTCCGTTGGCGTAGTTTGACGGGCAACGGAAGGTAGTAACAGTGCCACAAAGCGTCCACCGGTACACCTTCTCATTGGGAATGTCAGAGAAGAGTAGAACTTGTTGATCGTAGATCCAAGCGGGTCCTTCGGTCCATAAAAAACCTGTCGCTATACGCCTTAAAGATACATTGCCAAGAATCAGTGAACTGAATCGAGGGTCAATAATTTCAAACGTTGGAATAGTATTCATCGTTTTTCTCCAGATGTGCTGGCGAAGGAAACCACGGCTACGATGATGATGCCTGTCATCATAAGTCTGACGCCAGCTCCAAGACCAAACGAATTCAACATCGCTACCAAAAGGAACATGAATAGCGCTGCGCCCCAGATACCCGGCACATTGGACTTACCACCAGCAATTGATGAGCCTCCAATCACCACCACGGCAATCGACATCAGCATGTATTCGGTACCCATGTTCAATGCGGCGCCACCTGAGAAGTTTGCAAGCAGAAAACCAGCAACAGCAGCTAACACTGCACAACTGACATATACCCCGAAACGCACGCTGTTGATCGGAACGCCACTGAGTTGAGCCGCCCGCATGTTTTGGCCTATGGCCAAAATCCAACGTCCGGCAATGGCCCGTTCAAGCAAGAACCAGGCGATAAAGGCTATGAGGATACCAACCAATGCGACATTAGGGATACCTAGTACGTCACCTGAGACAAACTGACTCATTAGTTCGGGCGGCTTGATACGAAGGCCGCGATTCGACCAGATGGCTAATGATTGAAATATAAAAGACGATGACAGTGTTGCGATAATAGGAGGAATGCGTAACAGCAATATCAACGCAAAATTGAATACTCCACAAGCGACACCAACGAGCAATGCTATGGCTATACCTATTAGAATCATGCTGGATTCCGTACTCATAACCTTGAGTGCCAACGTGGCTGATAGTGTCATACTTGCAGGAATCGATAAATCGACATTCCCTGGACCCAATGTAATAACCAGCATCTGCCCGATACCTACAATTGCTGCAAATGATGCAAAGGTCATTGCGGTATACAACAATGAGAGAGCGCCTCGTCCGTTTGACACATACATTGTTGCCACAAAGGCGAGTACAGCTGCGATAAATGACCAGAGCCACGGTTTATGAATAACACCGAGCAGTATGTTAGTGCTTCCAACAGACTGTTGTGTTGTTGGGGGATTCAATTTGCTGACTCCTTGCGAGTAAAGAGCAGACGAACAGCGAGCACGAGTATTAGAATTGCACCTTGTGATCCGATTTGCCAATCAGATGACAAGCGCAAAAAGGACAGAAAACTTGCTGCCAATGTCAGAGTTAAGGCACCTATAACGGCGCCAATGGGTGAAATACGTCCGCCTGTAAATTCACCGCCGCCCAGGATAACGCCCGCGACAGACAGCAAGGTGTAGCGAAGTGCAATATTCGCATCTGCGGATGTGGTTAAACCGATTAGTGCCATACCAGACAACACGCCAAACAGACCAGCTAAAGCGTAAGCTGCGGCTTTAAGTTGCAATACCGACCAGCCCGCGCGAGACAGAGTGCGATCATTGCCGCCAACCCCTCGCAATAGAACGCCGAACGACGAGCGTTTAATTAAAAGATGTGCCAGTAATCCAATAACGATTGGCAGTATGACGGCCATAGGCACCAGAGGTGGCTTTGCTTTCATTAAGGCACGCAGCCACTCCGGTGACGATCCACCCGGAGTGGGGAGTATCAATATTGCTAGACCTCCCCATACAAATGACATTCCCAGCGTCACCACAATGGCTGGTAAATTTTTGTGGTGAATTAATGCGCCTATTCCAGCATATGCGCCGATTGAGAAAAGCAAAATCAGATAACCGACTATAGGATTGTCATTAACAAAAGTTGCAGTGACACAGGCACAAAAACTGACAAACGTTCCAATGGATAAATCGATGTCATTGACCATGATTATCATCATTTGAGCAATCGTGGCCAGAGCAACGGGCACAGCAAGATTGAACAACAGATTCAAGCCAAAATAGCTCATTGCTCTTGGTTGGAGATAAAACACCGCTACCAAAAGAACCGCTAGAGATACCGTTGGTAAAAGAATTCGCAGATTATCGCGCATCATGCTGCGTGATCTTGCATAGCAAAAGAGGCTTTAAGTATGTTGTCTTCAGTTATTTCAGAGCCGATAAGTTCCGCTGAAATTCTCCCATCGCGATACACAAAGACTCGATCACACTCGCATATTTCTTCTGTTTCAGTCGAATACCACAAGAACGTGCGCCCATTGGCGGCCTCGCGTTTGACCATCTCATAGACTTCCTTTTTTGTTCCAACATCAACACCCCGCATGGGATCATCCATCACGACGATCGGAGCAGATGATGCGAGCGCGTTGGCAAAAAGTACCTTTTGTTGATTACCTCCAGACAGAGACATGATTGAATTATCAAGATTATTTGTACGAATACCAATCTTGTTTTTCCAGTCCTGTGCAAGATTTTCTTCAGCAGCTTGGTTAACGAATAGCTTTTTACTAAACTCTTTAAGTGTCTTTAAGCTTAAGTTACGTAAGATTGACCATAAGGGCATGATCCCGTCTCGTGCACGATCGCCAGCGATAAAAACAACTGCAGGCTCACTGGGTGCTTTCCATCGAGATGTATTTGAAAGATAGTACGAGGCTAAAGCCTGAGCTTGACCATGACCCGCTAAACCGGCAAGTCCGACTATTTCACGTCGTCGGGCTGTCAGACCACTGGGCAGTTTGATCACTACATCGCCAAGTATTCGTTCGGCGCGGGTTGCTGACACTCCTTGATCGGACACCACATGCCCCATTGCATCGACCAGGGACTGTTTTGTAAACTCATTCACTGATCCGTCTTCAATGACGCGGCCGTCTTTCATAACTATTATTCGTGAGGATACGTCGAATATTTCTCCGAGCATATGAGTGATGAAAATGACTGCACCGCCAGCTGTGCAAAAAATGCGGATATAGTCGATTAATTGCCGAGCAATTCCTGCATCCAATGAAGATGTCGGTTCATCTAAAATAACGAGAGACGCTGGTTTATCTCTCTTGGAAAAAGCAATGGCGATCTCAACCATTTGCCGCTCTGCAATAGTTAAATCCGCTACTGTTGCTTTGGGGTTAATTCCATGGTTAGGGAAAACTCTGTCAAGCTCTGCTGTGATTCTATCGCGTGCTACGCTGCGCCAATGAGACCGGGCCATACCTCTATATGGAATTCTCCAATTTTCCAACACTGTCAAATTTGGACACAGTGACAATTCTTGAAATACGCTACGGATTCCAATACTGCGTGCTTGAACATCATTAGCATTAGCCTGTTCACTAGAACCGTGATAGGTCACCAACCCAGTGCTTGGCTTAAGTCGACCATTGATGATTTTGATCAACGTAGACTTGCCGGCACCATTGTGCCCAACTAATCCTACACATTCGCCAGGCCCTACGATGACACTGATATCTTTAATTGCTTGTAACTTACCAAAGTACTTATCGACTTTTGATAGTTTAACCAAGCAATGATTGTCAATTGACTTAGAGGACATCTATAACACCATCACTTTCTTTTTCCATAATACTTAGTAGTGGCACGCTAGCGAGTAGTACGAATGCAATGAGTGCAGATTACAAAACTGGGCAACGACCGCTCCACGATAGTGGACCGGCCGATAACCTCAAAGACAACAGCTGTGATCAGCTACCTTTTGCATCGATTATCGCTTGCTTGGCATCTTCCAGCGAATAAGTGATATTGGCAACAGAGCCTTCAGGAGTCGTTTTGAGAACTTCATCCAAGCTATCTGATGTGACCGTCATAAAAGGCACCACTAGATCTTGTGGAACTTCCGCACCGTCGAGTATCTGCTGTGCAACCCAGAATGCTAGTGTGCTTACGCCTGGAGCGATGGATGCTGAGATAGTCTCATAGCCATTTGCGGCTTTTTGCTCCGACCACCATTTCAATTCATCCTGTCTATTACCCATGACGATGATTGGCATTTCTCGATTGGTAGCTGCGATCGCTTGTGCTGCTCCATAACCGTCTCCTCCTTGTGTTACTACTCCCACGAATTCAGGAAGGCTCGGGAGTACGCCTGCTACGGCTTTTTGTGAAACATCCTGCGCCCAATCGCCATGTACAGACCCAACGATTGTGAAATTGCTATTCGCTACTTCTTCTTCAATTCCTGCGTGTATCTCATCATCAACGAATACGCCAGCCAATCCGCGAATTTCAAGTAGATTTCCGCCGACTGGGAATCGTTCAGCTAGATATCTCACCTGGTTACGACCCATCTGTTTGAAGTCAACTGCGATTCGCCAGGCGCAAGGTTCAGTGACGATGCCATCAAATGAGACGACCGTGACGCCGGCATCGCAGGCTTCCCTAACAGCACCATTGATTGCAGTGGGTGATGCTGCATTTATGACAATGGCATCGTAGCCCTGAAGAATGAGGTTTTGTATCTGAGCGGCTTGTTCAGTTGCCTGATTTTCAGAGGTCGTAAATGTATCAGCAGCTTTTACAACGCCCGATGCGACTGCCTCTTTTGCGTTGATCTCCCATCCTTCGAGCATGGCTTGACGCCATGAGTTCCCTGCATAGTTGTTTGACAAGGCAATGGACTTAGCCGAGGTATCGGCCATTGCCAGTTGTGGAAGGGTTAGGGCGATACTGGTGGCAGCTCCCAGCATGAGCGAATGCAAATTCATAAATCCTCCGTTTACGGCCAAATTGCCGCAGGTATTCATGTGTCCACAGTGGACGGACAGTATGTTTCGCCCCTTAAACTGTCTAAGGGACGGAGCAACACTATTGACCAGAGATTGAAAGTGGTAAAGAGTAGATCGCGTACCTCGGATGCGGGAACCCGCACGTGTGATGCATGGAGTCACATGACGGGGAGCAATCAAGTCGATAGATTAAAGGAGTGTGAGCTATGACAGACGAATCCGAAACAATGGGTGACTTGGCGTATTATCTAAGAATATCGAACCATCTTGCCGGTAAGCTTGATATTCGTTCAGCGCTTAGGTCTGTGAAATCTGAGATAGATCAGATACTGCCGCTGGATCATCTGGATGTCTGTTTGATTGATGAGGATCGTGTCTGGAATACATCCTACGAGGTGGGCATGAAAACAGGTTGGAGCAAGTCTAAAACCCTGGTGTCGGACTCGCCTGTGCGTGACATCCTTATGGGGAGGGTCAGCAGCATGATGACAGCAAATGCAATGAAGGACCGTCGCTATGTTTTTGATGGAGCTCTGTGCGAACCAATATTCCAGCATAGATTGAAAAGCCGTATTAATGTTTCGATGAAAGTACTGGGAAAAACTATTGGTTCGCTCAACTGTTCCTCTCAAGAGGAAAATTTATATAACGATGAGAATATAAGTCAGGTTAAAAATATGGCTGACGTTCTAGCCCCTTACTTTTACGCAATACGAGCTACAGCATCTGCTAGGCGAGAGGCGCTGATTCGAGGTAACGTACAGATTAGAGAGGAGGGGCTGCGACAGGGAGCGTTAGGCTTAACAGAAGCTCTTGAGCGTGAAAGACAGCGTATCGGTATGGACTTGCACGATCAGACCCTGGCAGATCTTACGCGCATTGCACGTGATATTGCAGGGGTTGTAAATCCGCAGGATCTTTGTCAACTTCAACTGCGTGTGCAAGATTGTATTCAGGGGCTACGCGATATCATTGATACATCAATACCTGCCATATTGGAACTATTCGGATTTCAACATGCTGTCAAAACACATATGGACAAAGCGTTATCGTCACAGCCAGCGACTAAATCGAGTGTGATTGATCTAACAGAAAATGCTATAGATCGATTGCCTGATACGATCAGAATTTCCCTTTTTAGAATTACACAAGAAGCTGTGAATAACGCTGTGCAACATTCCAAATCCTCGCATATAGAGGTAAAAATAGAACGAGATAGAGACTCAGTGCTGTGGATAACTGTTCGCGATGACGGGCAGTCCAACGCTGCATTAATGAAAAACAAGGCTCCAGGGGGGTTGATGCATATGCGTACCAGAGCGCGTCTAATCGGTGCTGAATTCGAAATCAATGATCAGAACGGTACCTGTATTTCAGTGTGTTTACCTACGGATCGTATGCAAGTGGAAGATTTAAGTCCATGAATATTCTACTGATCGAAGATGATTCGATGCATGCAAATTACCTCAAGGAAATTGTGCACTCAGCGATTCCCGAAGCTGCTGATGTGCTGATTGCCGAAAATGGAAATCTAGGGGAGATAAAGGCACGCGAACTCAACATCCTGTCGATTGTAATGGATTTAAGAATGAAAAACGGAAACGGCATCGAAGCTGCCCGCACCATATGGTCTGAGCGACCTAAAACACGAATTTTGTTTTGGTCGAATTACTCAGATGAGGCCTATCTTCGAGGTGTTGTTCAAATTGTTCCTGAAGATGCTGCTTATGGCTATGTGCTGAAAACGGCGAGTGAAGAAAAAATGCGGTTAGCACTTCGTGCCGTGCTCGTTGAATCTCAGATAGTGGTTGATTCCGAAGTCCATCAAAAACAATATCGAAGCCATCACTCCGACAATGCCTTAACCGATGGTGAGTTAGTTATTCTTCTTGATTTAGCTATTGGACTTCCAGATAAGGAAATAGCAAAAAGACGTAATGTTTCATTGCGAACGGTTCAAAACCGGCTTTTAATTCTTTACGACAAACTCAATGTGTCCGGTGTAGACGAGGGACATCAGGATTTGGTCTTGAACAAACGGGTTAGGGCTGTATCGCAGGCGATCAAATCTGGCATCATCAACAACGAAAGCTTGGAGATTGCAGAAAAAAAACTATTGCTGTGGATTAGAGATAAGCATTGATAGCCACTGCTATGAATAGAATCAGCATTCAACACAGTGGACTCTCTTGAATACGTTTTATGGTTGTGTCAACGATGCCTAAGTCGCTCAGATGTGGTCCGGAATTGCACACAAGCGAGGCTCCAAAACACGCTTTAAATACCAGATAAGGAGGTTGCCAAGTTACGATCTGGTCCATCGCTTGTCTGATAGATTTAAACTCAGCTGAAATTGTTGTTATAGCTGCCTCGCTGACTAGCCCTGCGATCGGTAGGGCTAGTGTTGCCAATACTTCACCATGAGATACCACAGCCAAGCCACCATCCATATCACTGACGGTATTGGCGGCAAGTGAGATATCTGTTTCGTTGCCCCCAAAGACGGTCAGATTATGCGAATCGTGCGATACGGTTGTTGCGAATGCACCGTACCATTGCCCCCATTCTCCGAGGTACGCAATTCGGGGTGACAAGCCAGGGGAATACCGATTAATGATCGCCATGATTGTAAGATCATCTGGTACAGCTATAAATCCATCGTCTACCGAGAGTATGCGTTTTCCCCATTGCGTAAATCTTGGTTTTTCAATCACGGATACAGTCGCTTCAGATCCCACGGCTGCGACACGAAATTGTTCCGCGACATATTTTTGTGTGCGTGTGGTTTTCAGTAGCTTTGAGGGTATTCCTACAACGCTTTCGGGATTAATTAATTTCCCATCTTTCGCTACACACATTCCATTGGAAATGGTTAACTTGGCGTTTAGTGTTTGCAGATTGTCAAATAGAACTATGTCAGCTCTTTTACCCGGTGCGATTAATCCCAGGTCGGGTCTCTGCAATCGAGTTGCTGCATTGAATGTAGCTGCTCGTAACGCGCTAATGGGGTCGAGTCCGTAGCCAACGAGGCGGCGAACAACATCATCAAGTCCACCCTTTTCCAATAGATCATCCACGAATACGTCGTCAGTGCACAGCGTTAACGTGGGCGGAATAAATCCCAGATTATTCAATGCCTCAACAAACTCTGGTAAGAGATGATCGTGTGAACCGCGAAGCTCTATCGTCAGTCCAGCCTCTAGCTTTTCCAGTAAATCTTGAGCGGAGGTTAGCTCATGATCAGTTTCGATTCCAGCTGAAACATAGGCGTTGAGCGATTTGCCGCTTAATCCTCTGGCATGACCACACACGCGTTTGCCCTGATCTAGACCTGACTGGACAATTCCTCTGAAGCGAGGATCATTGTCGAGAACCGCCTGCATGCTCATTACTTCGCCAACGCCCTGAGTTTGAGGGCGTGCAAGCAGAGCGGCGACAATATCACTTGTGAAATCTGCTCCTGTTGTTTCAAAGCCGGGAGCTGAAGGGACGCAGGATGGGACGAGTGTCAGGATGCGAAGCGTAGATTTTGCCGCAGCATTGATTGCGTATTCCATACCCTCTAGCCCGCACGAATTAGCGAATTCATGTGGGTCCCAAACAACACTGGTGACGCCTCGAGGTATTACTTGGGATGCGTATGCAGCTGGTGTGACCATTGAGCTTTCGATATGCAGGTGCATATCAATTAGACCAGGAACAACAAATGTATTGCTGGCGTCGATGATCTTAGTTGCATTTTCAAACTCGCCAGCTGCGTGCACACTGGATATTAATGCACCTGTTAGGCCTACATCTGCTTTGCGCAAGCGCCCACTGATCATATCGACTACCGTTCCACCGGTGATTAAAGTATCAAAGGGTTGTTGACCTTGCGCCGCACGAACTGCAGAAATTCTTAGGGCAGGGTCGTTAATATCGACATCTGAGCGATTGTTTGTTGTGTAATCGATTGGATTATCCTCGATTGAGAGTCAAGCATTTTGGAGCGCAGCAAAACAAATCTTGCGCGCAGATAGGATATCTATTTTTGTGGAGTACTCGAATTTACCTGACAGCTTATTATTGCTGTCAGGCTTATGATCGCTAAATAGGGTCTGTCCATATTGGCTATCGGTAGTTGTATGAACATGAAGAGAAGCAGGAATAAAGTTAAATAGCTTACTTTGCGCTATCGCCAAGGCTGCAAGAGGGTCGTAGATAGCCATGGATAATCGGTCTCTATGTAAAGCAATGTCTAGATAGCCACCCAGAAGGTCTGTCAGTAACCGACCATTTTTCCCTCGCATTGTAGGCATCTGGTCTTCTGTAAAAGTGACTTGTCTGCACAACTCCAGATCAATCATTCTAAAGGGAATATCACTTGCTGCAACCGCTGCAAGTGCTTCAGGGTCTGCAATCGCGTTGTACTCCGCATATTGAGAATGATTGCCACGGCCACTGCTGCCACCCATCCAGGTTAGCCTCTTTATATTTTTTGTAGCATCTGGATAATGTTCAAGCAACAAGGCTATGTTTGTTAACGGCCCTATGGCGAGAATGTGCTGCTGATTTGAATCACTTAGCCAGGCAGCCATTGCGTCTATTGCGGCATTTTGTTTATCTGGCAATGTATGGACAGGCTCGTTGCATACGGTATTTGCTTGCCCCTGTGCTATCGGCTCTAGGCGGTAATCGGGTAATTGAAGTCCACGGCTACGCATACCAAACTTTCCGAGTATGCGTTCTGCAGTTTCTGGTGTTCGTTGCAATGGTTTTACTGCGCCTGCATACACGGGCCAGTCAAAACTAAATGTTGCAGTTGATGCGCCAGCATTTTTGATGACTTGCTGTAGCGGTACATTACCAGCAACCAGAGAAACACCATCCACTTCTATATTAAGATGACGCAGTATAAGCAATGCCCAAAGATCATCGAAGCCAAAATCTGTGTCTACCCAGATGCCCACTAGTGGCGAATTTCCATTGGAATGTCATGAATAAGTCTTGCCGTGGACAAGGGCAGCTTGAACTTAACAGTTGCACCTGGTTGAACAAAGGGTTCTGATGCTGCCACGTCAGCGTTGACAATGCCTATTGCTGTTTCGATGACATATTCACGACGGTCCCCTGCAAATGCAGAAGCGGAAACCGTGCCCGAAAAGGGACCTTCGCCAACTACAACACCACTTGGACGCCATGCTATGTGTTGTGCGTCTACCTGATAATCCAATGTTAAATTCCCTTCGTCGGTGCGAATGACACTCTGGTTTTTTAATGCATTCTGATCAACTGAAAAAATATTTTCGTACCCAAGAAAATTGGCAGCAAATACAGTGTCAGGCTCATTGTATAGCGATTCAGGTGTGCCAATTTGTTCAATATAACCGTCTTTCATGAGCACGATTCGGTCTGCCATTGCCAAAGCTTCAGTTTGATCATGGGTGACAAACACCATAGTAATTCCTGTCTGCCGCTGAAGTCGCTGCAATTCTGTTCGCATCTCAAGTCGGAGCCTTGCATCCAGGTTGGACAATGGTTCGTCAAGTAGCAACACTTTAGGCTCCATGACCAGAGATCGCGCGAGTGATATACGTTGTTGTTGCCCACCAGAGAGTTCTGCAGGTTTTCTATCCGCTAGGTGTGACATGCCGACAAGCTCCAAACCTGCGTCAACCTTCTTTTTGATATCCTGCTCGGTCCGGCGTTTTAGCCTTAGTCCAAATGCAACGTTTTCAAAACTCGAAAGATGAGGAAACAGAGCGTACGACTGAAACACTAAACCGACTTGTCTTTTGTTAGCGGGTACTTTGGTAACATCGACGCCTTCGATAATGATACTTCCTTCAGTGGGTGTCATGAGCCCGGCAATTGCTCGCATTGTAGTCGTCTTGCCGCAGCCAGAAGGGCCGAGCAATGCTATTAATTCTCCTCTGGTGATTTCCAGATTAAGTGAGGGTACGGCTATTGAGTTCCCATACGCCAAGGTAAGGCCACGCAACGATACGGCAACATCAGACATAGCGCGAAAATCCCAGTGTTTTCTCAGCAATAAATACGATGCCGATGGACATAAAAGCGAGTAGGGCTGATAGAGCAGCAACCGATGGGTCGTAAGTAGTTTCCATGTATGCCAGCATGTCTATGGGTAACGTGCGAACACCGGGCCCTGATAGAAATAATGAAACAGGTACTTGATTAAAACTTGTGACAAAACCCAGAATAAAAGCTGCCAGAATACCGCTTTTGATATTTGGAAGAACAATTTTGGTAAAGGCTTGTAGCCGTGTGCAACCGAGCAAAATACCGGCTTCTTCAATGTCTGTTCGAAGATTTTGCAGACTGGCGGTAACGACACGCACAGCATAGGGAAGTACCAAGGCCGTGTGTGCAAGAAATAGCGCTAGTGTGACGGTGAAGCCCAGCGGTACGACCAAGTGCCTTAACAATGCGAGACCGACAATAATACCTGGCACGATTATCGGTGCAGCAACTATTAGCTTTATGGTTTCAGCGCCGGGGATCTTGTACCGGCAAATGGCGTAGGCCGCCGGTATACCTAAGATTAGGGCTGTGATGGTCCCACCAATGGCAAGAAACATTGAAAGCGCAAAGCTTGCTCGAAAGGACTCAACTTCGAAAACTGCCAGATACCACTTAAGAGATAGTCCCTTGGGTGGAAACGTTAGTGAAGAACCTGCTGAGAATCCTGAGAAAATGATGATAAAAAAGGGACCAATCAAAAACAATAGTGTTAGCGACAGAATAATTCGTGAGGTCCAGTTGTTTCCCATATCAGTTCAAACCTTCGCTACGCGTCGTAATACAACATTAGTCCCGAAGCACATGACGATTAGAATTGTGGCGATGATTCCGGCGGATACGTAATCATTTGAGACGTTCACTTTCTGGTAGAGCAGAGTCTCTAACATGAGAACTTTTGAGCCACCAAGAATCGCAGGTGTAATGTAGGCGGTTAGAGCACCTGTAAATACCAGCGTACCGCCTAGTACAAGCCCTTCTCGAGTCAGAGGTAATATAATTCGGGTGAAAACCTGAAACCAATTAGCTCCGAGCACACGAGCGGCAGAAATGGCATCTTTGGGAAGATTCTCCATAGCACTCATGAGAGAAATTATCATTAACGGCATAAAGAGTTGTAGAAGGCCAATAAAAACAGCTGTTTCTGTAAACAGAAATCGAATTGGCGTATCACTCAATCCTAATCCGACTATGGCGTCATTCACAATGCCGGTACGTCCAAGAATGACTATCCATGCATAGGTTCTGGCAACTGGTGAAATCATTAGAGGTAAAATGATTAAACCGAACATTCTGCCGCGTTGTTTGGGTTCGAGACTGACAATACAAAAGGCTGTGGCATACCCGACCACTGCACTGACCAAAACGACAAGCGCTCCCAATTTTAGCGTACGAAAAAATACAGCTCGATTCAGCGGTTTTGAAATAAAGTCGGCGTATCCTGCGAGTGACCATTCACCAGCGACTTTAAACGCATCAGTCAATAATATGGCTACTGGTAACAGGAACAGGGCCGCTGTGAATACTGCCGCAGGCAGCACCAGGGCGAGCCCCTCGGTTCTATTCTGAAACAAAGCAGTTACCGCTTAATTTGTTTCGTTTATTTAATGACGTTTGTGTTCCAGAGTTCAACCCAGCCATCGCGATTATCGATAATGTCTGCAGGTGAAATCATATTTAACGAATTGATCAAGTCAGCTCCGTAGGTGAGGCTGTCTGCAATTTCGTCTGCTACCACAACTTTACTATTTGCCGGACTGTCGATTTTCGCATTTGCTACCTTGGTCTGTACTTCAGCTGAGAGCCAGTAGTCCATAAACTTGTAGGCGAGTTCTTCATTGCCATTTCCTTTCGTCATTAGCATGACGTTCATACCACCTGTTTGACCTTCTACAGGTTCTGCCCATTTAAAGGGCAGATCACTACCTGAGAATCGGCTCCAGGCAAATCGGCCTACTGGAGCGGCAATGACTTCTTCTTGTTGCATAAGTTGAGCTAGTTGTGAAGAGCGAACATAGAATGTAACAATATCGTCAGCGTGTTCCCCAATGGCATTTATAGTTTCAGAAAAATCCATTCCTTCGTGACCAAGAGCCTGACTGAGCATATGCAATGTCAACGGCCCTTGTGTCCCGGTAATATTAGGAAGTGCGACTCTTCCTGCGAGTTCAGGTTTTAAAAGATCGGCCCAGCTATTAATCTCCAGCAAGTCCGATCGATACACGATGGAGCTAGCGTAAAAAGTATACCCAACAGCCAAATTGTCTCCGATTGGATCTTTTGCCGCTTCGTAGAGATCATCAAAGTTTGAGAGTTTTGACGTGTCAATAGTCTGAAGTAATCCTTTACGTCCCAGCGCAAGGGCATCGTGTGATGAAATTACGGCCATATCGATAACTGGTTTTGCAGCGTTTGCCTCGATCTTAGCCATGCGTTCCACGCTATTGCCTGTTTCGATTACAAGCTCACAATTACAAATGGCTTCAAACGGATCGTAGAGGGCTTCTTTGTAGGCATCTTGAGCGAAAGAATAAACAGAAATAGTCAGTTTATCCTTCGCCATAACAGAGGTCGAAGCCAGCAGTAGTCCTGCATACAGGGGAAGCATATATTTCATTAATCTCTCCATTGAGAATGACTTTCTGCCTTGAAAGAAGTTTGGTGTACGTGTGCACGGACAGGCAGTTTCAGATTTTTGAGGGCGGACACCTTCATAGTACTGGGATTCAATAAGCAAGTGCAACACTCGGTGTAATGCCAGTCGTTCACTAATTTGATCGTTTCAATAGACAAGCCGTTAAGCGTTTGGCACCGTGATTATCCAGCACAATTCAGCAAAGACATAGCCTTATGTCTGTTGTAGGTTTGTCAATAATTAAAGAAGGCTATCGTGTTCCTGAATCGAATCTTCTCAGGCGTAATCTGCACGGACTTAGTATTTGTCCACTTGACAAGACACCCCGTTAGAGACAATGTAATGTGGATAAGTTATGGTGAATAAGCACCTGTGCTTCGCCCATTTGATTGAGAACAATCAGGCTGGATCTGGGGTGAATTGGGAGCTCCAGTGGGAGTTAAGTATCTAGCGAACTTTTCTTAGGTCCAATAGTTTGTTGTCTCTGCTGAATGTAATTTCAAATCGACCTTGTATGCCTGTATGGCTCACAAATTGTCGCAGCTCATTGGCTGGAAATTGCAGACTTTGACCGCCCTCTGTCTGCGTTACAACCACTTGAGCAATCCCACGATAATGAGCCTGATAATCAGTTGCTGAAATATTCAGTGTAAAAAACATCCTTGGCATAACTCAACTACCTGACCGTCGCTATTATTAATCTTCTGCTGAATGGGGATTGTAGTTTCAGTGTCCAACAATTTCCAGATATAGAGATGGAAACTAAAAAAAAACACTAACCTGCGATTGGCTGCTTTTCTACTTAGAACCCTGCTCGAGATCGAGTAGCATCCTTGAGTTCAGTTATTGGCGCTGCTCGCTGTTTTATCAGTTTCGTTAAAAATCACACGACTGGTGCCCAGTCTCGGGTGCAGCGAATTTGCCAGTACCCATGCGCCTACCAAACCGACACCTGCGGCCAGAAAGACCCCTGATATTGGCGACACGAGTAGAACCAGCCACGCCGCACCGGGTGTAACTATTCCGGCTATGTCTCTGTAACTGGAATAGATAGCGGACATCTCAGTACGTTCAAACGGGTGCACAGCGAGTAAGAATGGCAGCCCAGCGCAAATATCAAGCAATATCAGATAAAACGACCCAATCATTAGGCAGGCAACCGCTAATTTAGGAATTCCAGCAGCGATTGCAGCAATGCCAAATAGAATTCCGGAAATCAAGAAACCAATGCGCACAGCATGCTTGATTGAGTGCTTTTGCATCCATCGAAGCATAAATGGTGTTGAGAATAATGCAGCGTTTGTGATCGACAGAGTGACACCGCCCAGTCGTTCTCCAAGTCCGTTTTCAATAGCAAATATGGGTAAGTAGACGACGTACACCCACCATCCGCACGAGCGCAACACAGCGAATGCCCAGCCAGCCAACAGTCTGGGTTGAGCGACAAAGCGGGGAATGTACGCAAACGGATTCGGTTGTGGCGCTTTTGCCTTGGTGATGAGACGACCGTTCCCTAGTCTCATATACAGAAATTGGCTCAGTAGCAAGAGCAAGGCAATCGCCGAGAAAATGAACGGTGCAGGTGGCCACCATTGATAAAGGTATACACCAAGAGCCGGACCCAATGACCAGCCTATAGCGCTGTAAAACATTCTGGAGGTTTCACATTCGCTGAGTTGGATTTTTCGAATGTAGTCCAGTACGTAGGCGTTAAAACACACAAACATCACGACTGTCGCTGTGGTGATCAGAAACAAGGCGGTAATGATCGAAGAGACGGTTCCTGTGATAGCCAAGAGGGCACCGGTGATGAACATGAAAATACCAGTGATATATAGCCAACGCCTGGGAACGTAACGTGACAGAAAAGGCACTAGTAGACCAGTAATGAGTGATACTAATCCGACAATGAAATAGACCTTAGAGACCAGAGTGGCGTCCGTGAGAGCTTTATAGACAGCGATCGGAAATACCGAAATCAGAATACCACGAGCAACCGCCTCAAACCCGCACAGCAATGCAAATCCACGGACACTGGGTGCTGGAGCATGCCTTAACCACTCGGGAATTCGGCGTTCATGCATGACTAGAAACCATTGTCTATAAGGGTGTTAAATCCTAGCGGAAAGGCATTTTTCATGATTCGATATAAGCGACTTGAAACTGTCGTATTTTGAAATATATCCAGTCTTTATTTTTTGATTTTATTGACTGTCCTGAAGCAAAATTTGATCTGGAAAACTATTGACTACCATCATCTTTTGGTGCGAAGGTTTTGCGTGTTTTTATGTTTACACTTCCAATGCAATCAGAGCAGAACATGGGTTCCAGAACTGCGTAACATTTTCAGAGCCGCTTATGACAAAGGCTGACTTTTTACAAACGACTCAGAATCGGGGTTGTTCTGCGAGTGTCACAGATGCATTTCTGGCAGTTGGAAATAACCTGCTAATTTCAGCGTCAGGATTGCTTGTTTAACTGTGAGGCTTCTTCCGATAATATCTTGACTACGCTCATTGCTGCCAAGGCTGATGTATGTGGGTTTTCAGGCAGGGTGTTTCCCTCAATGCTGAAAAGCATGTTGCCGAAATCTCCTTCTGCCCGTATTTCATGACTATTTTTGTTGATGGTAGGATCGGCAATCAGTTTGACGCTCGTTTTTTCAAAGCCAATTCCTGCTAGCGCAATAGCAGCTGCTACATTGGCATTTTTCGGGTATAGCAAAGCGGCATCGCGTGCGGACCCTTCAAAATGTATGGCTGGGATATTAGTTAAATCATCAAGATTCAACACTTGCTCAGCCCGTGATCCCTTCCATGCGTTAGGTG
>JBLIIE010000064.1:0-28004 GCA_047634635.1 Granulosicoccus sp.
TGTGATCCGTTTTCAAATCCACTAGCTTAGCCACCATTGATAAAGAGATCCTCGGTGTTATGAAACCGACAAATACAGCCCATCCTGACCACTACCATCAAGTGGTTGACTGTCAATGGGGCTGCCCCGCTCATACAGATGTTCCCCACTATATTCGGCAGATTGCGCAAGGCGACTACACGGGCGCCTACCTGGAGAATCGGAAAAGTAACGTATTTCCAGGTATCCTGGGCCGTGTTTGCGACAGACCTTGCGAGCCCTCCTGTCGTCGAGGCCGACTCGATGAAGAACCCGTCGCTATCTGTAGACTCAAGCGAGTGGCTGCAGATCTAAGCGATGATATTCGCGAATTTCTCCCCCCCAAGGGCAACTCGAATGGCAAACGCATCGCCTGCATTGGTGCAGGTGCAGCCTCGTTAACAGTGGCCAACGACCTACTACCGCTCGGCTACGACATAGTGATGTATGAGCAAAATGCCACACCTGGTGGTTTGATGCGCACTAATATCCCTTCGTTCCGCTTGCCAGCAAACGTGTTGGACGATGAGATAGCGATGATTGTTGAGCGCGGCGTGGATCTGAGACTTAACACGAAGGTTGAGAGCATGCAGGCACTCATGAACGAAGGCTACGACGCGATCTTTGTGGGTAGCGGCGCGCCGAGAGGCAAGAATGTTGAACTACCGGGCCGCCACGACACTCACCGAATCCATATTGGCATTGACTGGTTGGAATCTGTTGCCTTTGAACACACTGACACCATCGGCGAGAATGTCCTTATTATTGGTGTGGGTAACACGGCTATGGACTGTTGCCGCACATCTTTGCGCCTAGGTGGAAAGAATGTGAAAGTCATGGCCCGAAAGCCACGTGGTTGGTTCAAGGCGAGTGAGTGGGAGTTGGAAGATGCTGAAGAAGAAAACGTGGACATCATGATCAACCACGCACCGAAGGAGTTTGTCGTTGAAGATGGAAAGCTCAAAGGCATGTTATTTGACAAACTACACTTCGACATCGATGAAAATGGCCGCCTGTCAGATCCGACTATCCTCGAAGAAGTGTTTATTGAATGTGATGACGTCATACTGGCTATCGGTCAGGACAATGCATTCCCATGGATAGAAAAAGAGACAGGCCTTGCGCTAACTCAATGGGATACACCAATTGTTCATGAGACCAACCATAGCTCTTCAATAGACGGCATCTTTTTTGGCGGCGATGCTGCCTATGGTCCCAAGAATATCATCTGGGCTGTCGAGCACGGTCACCGTGCAGCCATCTCAATCCATAAACATTGCGAAGGTGATGATATTTCAGACCGACCACCGCGTGGTGTTAATTTGCTATCTACAAAGATGGGCATCCACGAATGGAGCTACTCCAATGATTTTGACGATGCACCAAGACACAAAATGAATCATGTAGATCTTGTTCAGCGATTCAAAGATATAAAAATTGAAGTGGAGCTAGGTTTCAGTGCTGAGCAAACGGCTCGTGAAGTTGAACGCTGTCTGAATTGCGATATTCAAACTGTATTCGCTGAAAACTTATGTATTGAGTGTGACGCGTGTATGGACATCTGTCCTACACTTTGCCTAACCATCACCCACAACGGTGAAGAAGATGATCTTCGTGGACGCTTGAGAGCACCAGCAAACAATAAAACACAAATTCTGTACGTATCAGATGCACTGCCGCAAACCGGGAAAGTCATGGTTAAGGATGAGGACCTTTGCGTTCACTGTGGCTTGTGTGCTGAACGATGCCCAACAGGCGCTTGGGATATGCGCAAGTCGCGCGTGAGTATTCCCTATGCTGCAGATACTGAAAACACAACTGTTGCCAGCCCAAAATAAGTATTACAAAAAATGACTACTTCCAAGCTGAATGACTTTGTAATCAAACTGGCAAACGTTAATGGTACCGGTTCTGCCAGTGCCAACGGTTTGCTAATGAAGTCCATATTCCGGATGGGTATCCCTGTGACAGGGAAAAACTTCTTCCCGTCCAATATTCAGGGGCTTCCAACCTGGTATGAGATACGAGTAAGCAAAGACGGCTATCTTTGCAGATCAGGCAAAGTCGATTTCATGGTCGCGATGAACGCTGAAACCTACAATGCAGACCTTGCCGAAGTCGACACAGGTGGCTACTTGATGTACGACTCTACCTGGCCCCGAAAGGATATGGTTGAGCGCGGTGACGTCACTGTACTGGGCATTCCTCTGTCTGCCATGTGTAACGAAGCATTTGAATCAGCACGCGCAAAAGTATTGATGAAAAACGTTGCCTACGTGGGTGCTCTGGTTGCGCTTATGAACATCGATATGAATGTCGTCGAACATCTCCTTAGACAAACATTTTCAGCGAAACCTCATTTAACTGATGCAAACATGCAAGCTATACGCATGGGTTTCAACTATGCGTCAGAAAACTTCCAGTGCCCGATACCATTGCGGCTGGAACCGATGGATGCGACTGCAGGTCATGTTGTAGTCGATGGCAACACCACAGCGGGACTAGGCGCAGTATATGCTGGCGCAACTGTGACAAGTTGGTACCCGATAACACCTTCAACTTCATTGATTGATGCGTTTAGTATCTTTTGCCAACAACTTAGAAAAGACCCAGTAACTGGCGAGAACAATTACTGCGTCATTCAAGCAGAAGACGAACTCTCAGCAATCGGGATGGTGCTCGGAGCTAATTGGAACGGCGCCCGTGCCTTTACCGCCACAAGCGGCCCCGGTATTTCATTAATGAGTGAATTTCTAGGCTTAGCGTACTACGCAGAAATTCCAGCGGTACTCTATGACGTTCAACGTGTTAGTCCGTCTACTGGAATGCCGACTCGCACACAGCAATGTGACATTGTTTCAGCAGCCTATGCCTCTCATGGAGATACTAAGCACGTATTGTTGTTCCCATCAGATCCCACCGATTGTTTTCACATGTCGCTAACAGCCTTTGATCTTGCAGAACGATTGCAAACACCGGTCATTGTATTAACTGATCTCGACATCGGCATGAACGACTGGATGATTCCAGAGATTGAATGGGACGAAAGCTACCAACCAGATCGCGGTAAAGTTTATGACGCAAAGCAGTTGAGAGACATGGATGCTTTTTATCGTTACCTGGATGTTGATGGAGATGCGATTCCCTGGCGCACTCTACCAGGGGTAGACCCCAAGGGTGCCTATTTTGTGCGAGGCTCTGGGCACAACAAATTTGGTGGGTATACCGAGAAATCAGATGAGTACAAAGAAGTTGTTGATCGACTTAGGCGAAAGTTCGACACAGCCGCAACACTGGTGCCCGCGCCCATTTTAAATGTTAATGAAACTAAACCTCGACAAAAAGGCTGCGCCCTTCTCTCCATTGGTAGCTGCGACGCTGCAATTAGAGAGGCGCGTGACAGAATGATGACTGACAGTCACACCAATATCGATTACATGAGAATTCAAGCGTTTCCTTTTCACAAAGACGTTATCGATTTCATTGATCAGTACGAACAAGTATTTGTCATAGAACAAAACCGCGATGCGCAGCTGCGACAGTTACTTAGCATTGAATTGAACATAGACCCCAACCGCTTAATACCGCTACTGTCTTATGACGGCATGCCCGTGAGCAGCGACTTTATTGTTGAAGGCGTTGCACAACTTATGAAACAAGGCCACGCGGCATAATCGTCTAATCAGGATTTGACTTCATGAGTTTTCTCAAAAAACCAAAAATTTCACATCCTGGTTTACCGAAAAATGACATCGGTTTAACCATACGGGATTATGAAGGTGCCATGTCCACGCTGTGTGCAGGTTGTGGCCACGATTCTATTTCAACTGCAATTATGCAGGCGTATTTTGAATTATCTGTTAGGCCGCACCAGGTTGCCAAAGTCTCAGGTATTGGCTGCTCCAGCAAGACGCCTACTTATTTTCTAGGGGGAGCGCACGGATTCAATTCTGTTCACGGCCGTATGCCGTCTATAGCCACAGGTGCAAATGCAGCGAATAGAGAACTTAACTACATTGGAGTCTCTGGCGATGGTGATTCACTCTCTATCGGGTTAGGCCAGTTTGCACATGCTATTCGCCGCAACGTCAACATGATGTATCTGATTGAGAACAATGGCGTCTATGGATTAACGAAGGGACAGTTTTCAGCCAGCGCAGATCGTGGAAGCACTGCAAAAAAAGGTGATGCAAACCCTTACTCTCCAATTGACCCTGTTCTGCTGGCAATTTCTCTTGGTTGCACTTTTGTTGGGCGTGGTTTTTCAGGTGATAAGGAACATTTGGTACCGATGCTTAAGAGTGCCATTCGACATGACGGATTTGCGCTACTCGATATTATTTCCCCTTGTGTGACCTTCAACGATCACGAAGGCTCCACTAAGAGTTATGCACATACCAGAGCACACATGCGTGAAACGGTACACGCAGACTTCACAGAATCTCACGAGGAGATAGTCGCCCGTGTAGAGCCTGGTGAATACAAGAAAATCACCATGCACGATGGCAGCCGCGTAGGTTTTAAACGGGTGGATGAGTCGTACGACCCTACCAATAGAATATCGGCCATATCCTATATTGAAGAACACAGAGCAAAAGGCGAAGTCGTTACCGGACTACTGTATCTGGAAGAAAGTTCCTCCGAGATGCACTCGATTCTAGGCTCAAGCCAGCAAGCAATGGCTACACTGCCGTACGACACGCTGAATCCGGGCACCGAGACCCTCACACGTATTCAAAGCCGCTGGCGCTAGAAAAAGGAAAAGAAAAAAGGGGAAAAAGGGGACGGAGGGATTAAAGTTTAATCCCTCCGTCCCCTTTTTTCTCGTCCCCTTTTTTCTTAAGTTTAATCCCTCCGTCCCCTTTTTAATGTTTAAGCTCCCATTAAGCGTTCATCGAATGGGAAAGTGGAAAGATTTTCGTAGCCGTCGTCAGTTATCAGTATCTGGTCTTCCAACTTGATTGAGAAAGAGCCACCCACAGTACCAACCAGCGCTTCCGCACACAGCACCATGCCCGGCTCCAGTTCGTTGCCGAGCGCACCTCCTACCATCTTGTCAGGATAAGCCACTAACGGCCATTCATCAGAAAAGCCTACACCGTGCATAAAACACCCATACTTCTGTACGTGATATTCGGGAAGTAGCCTATGGCTTTGGCGACAAAGATCTTGAACGTTCAAGCCGGGTTTGAGTAATTCCATGTTAGTCATGATGTGCTCATAACCATGACGCATGGCACTGATCATGTCAGCCGGTGGAGACTCGTCACCAATCCACAAACTACGACTCATGTCGCAACAGATTCCGTAGCTGCCTACCAAATCCGTATCGTAACTGACTATTTCATTATTCTGGACAATACGTTGCCCACAGCCGGTGCTTCGCGCAAACACTTCCTGACAACGTCCAACATACCAATGAAACCAGCTCGAGGCACGGTATTGCCCTCTCCAGTCGGCTGTTTCAAGAATTACTTTTTCGTATAACGCATGCTAATGTATCCGCAGAATCATTCAAGTTTCGAGATACCTGCCAGACGTATGTTGGCGGTGTGCCGGTAATGCTTCATAGGATCAGCTTTTCCGGTGAACTTGGCTACGAGATATATCGTCGGCCACAATATTTGCTTCGTCTGGCTGAATCGATTGAGTAAGCCGGAGCTGATCTTGGTTATCAATGGCACGGAAACAGGACCCTGATGAGTTTACGACTTGAAAAAGGCTGGGGTGCATGGGGTCTGGAGTTTCGACCTGACTTTAACGCTATAGAATCTGGCATAGATGTATTCATTAACTGAAACGGAAATTTTGTTGGGAAAGAGGCAACATTAAAATTTAGGGAAGAAGGTGTAGCCAGAAGACTGGTAACGTTGATCATCGACACAGCAATAGATGTCTCGCTTGATGAGGCCAAATTGAAAGACGGTAAAGCTGTTGGCTATATCTCTTCGGGGGGCTATGCTCACTATGTTGGTAAGTCCGTGGCCATGGAATATGTAGAATCTGCTTACGCAGCAACTGGTACTTTGCTCTATGTTGAAATTCTGGGTGAGTTCATTACAGCGACAGTGCAAGGCGCCCCACTCCATGATCCTGATGGCGCTCGAATGCGTGGATGAGTAGAATCGCAAAAGCAACAAGCAACAAACAACAAACAACCGGAGAGAACAATTGATTCCAGCAACACCTGACATTGTTTTTCATAATTATTCTCAGTCCCCTGTTGCTGAAAAAATCAGAGTGGTATTCGGTATCAAGAACTTGGCATGGAGCAACGTTGAGATACCTCGAATACCACCTAAACCGTTGCTGACTGAGTTGACTGGCGGCTATCGACGAACTCCTGTCATGCAAATTGGCGCAGACATATTCTGTGACAGCCAATGCATCATGCGGGAATTGGAACGACGGTACCCTACTCCTTCGCTGATGCCAACTGCAGAAGCGGGACTCATCTGGTGCCTGAGTCGTTGGACGGATGGGGAGCTTTTTACGCTCGCGGTAAAAATCGTACTGGGTTCTGCCGGTGATGACTTACCAGAAAATTTCGCACAGGACCGAGGACGCTTGTATCTCGGCGATCAATGGGTCGATGGACTTAAACAAGCAAACGCGCAACTACCTCATTTGGTGTCACAGATACGAGCACCTTTTTCATGGCTTAACGACCAGCTTAGTGACGGCAGGAATTTCCTTCTCGGTGATGCACCCGCTGCCATCGATGCACAGCTCTATCATGTTGTGTGGTTTATTCGCGGGCGTTGGGCGGGTGGACCTACCATGCTGAGCGAATTCCCCCATCTGGAACAGTGGGAGAAAAATACGCAAGCGCTTGGACATGGAAATTCTTCTAGCTTGACCGCAGAGGATGCTATTTCGGTCGCTTTGGCTGCAGAATCTTCAACCACAACAGGCATAGCTGATAGCGATCCTCAAGGTTTAGTGGTCGGTATGAAAGTAACAGTCCACCCAGATGTCAACGGCGGTGAGCAAGGCGTAACTGGGACGATAAGAATGGCTGATACCGATACCATTGCTATAGATCGTGTGTCAGAGAAGGCTGGCCTTGTGTGTGTGAATTTTCCTAGAGCAGGCTATCGCATAGAGATTTAGTGCAGAAAAAGGGGACGGAGGGATTAAACTTTAATCCCTCCGTCCCCTTTTCTGTTTGTCTGAAAATTGCTTTACTTATGCTGGCGCTTCAAGCGCCTGTTGTTCCCGTCCTTCAATAATCGGTTTAATGTAAATCTCTACTCGACGGTTTAGCCCACGATTAGCGGCAGTGTCATTTTGAGCGCGAGGCTCACGTTCACCTCTACCTTCAGTGCGAATACGGCTAATGTCAACTCCCTTATCATTGAGAAAAAAGGCCACTGATCTTGCACGCTCATTTGACAAGTTGATGTTGTAAGCATCCGTACCAACGCTGTCGGTAAAACCGATCACGTGCAGAAGAGTGCGATCATATTCGGATAATAGACCTGCCAGTTTGTTGAGTGCTGGATAGAACGCCGGTTTCAGTGCCGATTTGTCAAAGTCGAATGAAGCCTGGCTGCTTAGACTCACTTTCAACGTATCATCCTGCAGCCTTTGAATCTCGATTTGTTCATTACGACGTTCTTGTTCTAGTGCAGCTTCTAATTCACGTTGCTGTTGATCTTGGTAACGTCCAACCGATCCACCAGCAATCGCACCTATTGCACCACCCAGCACAGATCCCTTGTCATGGTCTATTTGATGGCCTATGACAGCCCCTGCTATAGCGCCGATCACAGCACCTCTTTTCGCACGCAGATTGGGATCATCAGTCGCGCAGGAAACCAAAAATACTGATGTGATCAGAGCAGTTATCTGGAGTGAAACAACAGCCGACCGAAGTAATGTTTTCATGATGAAAGGACACAACGCTCAATTAAGTGAATTAATCATATTTTCTACCCATGATTATACAGATTGTTTAACGTCAAACGAACTACGTTGAACACTCACTTTACTTCTCGATCGTTACCTCCACAACCCTCGGCTACTGGGATATCACTTTGTCCGATCAATGGCAACTATTGAACACTTTTGAAGCGATGAGTGGTTTGATCCTGTTCGGCGCAACTACCGCATTCTTTATTGGCATCATGGCGGAAATATTTGAAAACCTCAGCCGATCAATCTAGTGATGTCGCACCGATTACTCAAAGCACTAGAAGTTATCTTGTATCGTCTGGTGGCAGAATTTTGCCCCCCATTTTGGAGCCTGAGAAGCCGCCAAATTTTATCGTTTGTTCAACTGTTTATGTGTCAGCCATGATTTGCTGTTCTTGCATTCTGCCCTCAGCGCGGAAAAAACCGTAATAGGCGGCAGGCACAAAAACAAGTGTCGTTAGCGATCCAACAATAAGGCCACCAATCATCAACGTTGCCATCGGTTCGAACAAAACACCGCCTGCAATCGCCATTGGCAATAGCCCACAAACCGTTGTCAACGATGTCAGCATAATTGGTTTTACGCGCTTTCCAGAAGCAATGATGATGGATTCGTATAACGAGGCTGTCTTACGTTCAAGATCGATTTGATCGATCAGAACGATTGCATTATTGATAATGATACCGGCAAGCGAAATCATCCCGAGAATAGCGAAGAACGACAGCGGTCTGCCAGATAGCAGTAGAGCCATTGGCGCCCCAATCAAGATCAGTGGCACGGTCATCAGTGTCATGGTCACGCGGCGAGCCGAATTGAATTGCACTGTCAATGCGATCAGCATGATCATCAATGCAATAGGGACGCCTGCAGCAAGCTTTGCGTTCACCTCGGCACTATCCTTAGTCTCCCCACCAAGGGACAACGTATATCCATCCAGTAGTTTTAGAGCGTCAAGCTTCGGCTGCACCGCATCTAGGAGCCGCTCAGCCGTCATTCCATCAGCCTTCACGGTCACAGTGATACGCCGTTGCTGATCGATTCGTCGGATACTTGAGTAGTCGAGTCGCGGATCAATCGTGGCTACCTGGTCCAGCGATATCGCTCCTCCGTTTGCAAGGACGGTTACGTTCTGCAAATCTTCGATGCTGTCTCTAAAACTCGGCCCCGAGCGGAGAATGATCGGGATTGGATCATCGCCTTCGCGAAAATCTGATATGCGAACGCCAGAGAAATAGCCATCCAGCATGTCGGACAGACTCTCCGACGTCACACCAAGTGCCCGCGCCTTATCTTGTGCAACGTCGACGCCGATCGTCAGAACCTTGTTGCCCCAATCATTTTCGTTCTGCACGACGCTAGATATTTCGGCAAAAACCCCCTCGACGCTATCGGCCAGATGCATTAGCTCATCTGCACCTGGGCCTTCTAGCTCGACCTTTACGATGCCCGACTCACTCCCACCCATCGACAGTCGCTTAATCTTGAAACGCGCTTCGGGATGGCGCTCAAGAAAATACTGCCTTGCCCGTGCACCGGCGGCAACCGCACCGTCAGAGGTTGCCGTATTAACCAGGAAAAATGCACTGGCCGGATCCACATCTGCAGGACTTAACGACAGGTAGAACCGTGGACCGCCGTCGCCAACATAGAGTGTGGTGTTGGTAACTTCGGGATTAGTACTCTCTTCTGAGAGCCATCGCTCGACATCCAGAGCAGCGTCGGCTGTTCGCGAGATCGCTGTACCTTTTGGCATGTCCATGTAGATTAGGAACTGATTTCGCTCGCTGAGCGGGAACATCTCGCTCTCAAGCTTTGGAAACAGAAGTATCACCGAACCTGCCGCCGCGACATAGCTTCCCGCAATAATGAGCCAGCAGAAGGGCAAGCTGACACTCAGGAGCCGCGCGTAAAGCTCGCCTAGGCGCCCCTTTTTCGGCTGATCTTCCACACTTGCGCTAGTTCTCTTCGCAAACCAAGCGCACAGTGCTGGCAGGATATACATTGAGACTAGCCAAGAACCTGCAAGCATTAAACCCACCACCGCGCCAAGCGAGAATGCGAATTCGCCTTCGGTTCCATCGAGAATCATCATCGGCAAAAAGGCCGAGACGGTGGTGATAGAAGCGACAGCCAACGGTAAGAAGAACTGCTTGCCAGCTTCTGCCGCAGCGTTCTCTGGTTCAGCTCCAGCGTCAATACGAGATTGTATGTCCTCAACAACGACAAGACCGTTATCTACCAAGAGCCCCATCGAGATGATGACAGCTGCGATCGAAATCTGCTCAAGAGCAACCCCAACCCAGCTCATCCCGAGCAGAGCGAAAGCAACGCTTAGCGGCACTATTGATGCGATGATCAGTGCAGGCCGCCAGCTGAGGAAGACCAACATAACAACCAAAACGACGAAAAATGTTTGACCGACATTAGACAGTGCTCCATTTATCGCACTAGTGACCTTAGTCTCCTGATAGGTCGAGAAACCATAGGAAATACCGATCGGTTGCGTTGTTTCATGCGCGTAGACTACTTCGCGAATCCGCTTGCCGAAATCCTGAATATCTTCACCATCGGCCATCTCGACTGCGACCATCACCGCAGGCTGTCCATTGAACCAGACAGGCTTGTTCGGTGGGTCTTCATAAGCGCGGCGGACGTCCAGTAGGTCAGCAAGACGCACGGTACCGCCAATACCTACGACTTGCGTGAGCACATTTTCGATATCTTCGAGTGATCTCAAATCCCCGCTTGCCTCGAGCGTAAGACGTGTACCGCCAGCATCGAGCTCACCTGCAGGTAGCACGACGTTCTGCGCCCTGAGATCTTTTATTAGTTCGGGTAGCTGAACACCGACGGCAGCAAGCTTCCGCGCATCGAATTCGAGCATGACTCGCTCGTCCTGCACACCAAGCAGTGTCACCTTAGATGTGCCCGCGACAGTGTAAAGCTCACTCTGCAGCAACTTGGCTGCCACCTCAAGTTCTGTTGGTCCGAACCCCTCACCTGTCACCGCAACGGTTGCCACTACGACATCGCCAAAATTGGTATTCACGAAAGGGCCACGTGCCCCATCGGGGAAGGTGCCCTCTAGCTCACTGACCCGATTGCGTATCTCCTGGAAGGCATCGACAAGCTCGCGCTGAGGAACCGAGTTCCGAACATTGACGTTAACGATGGTGACACCCATTCTAACTTGCGTGCGAATCTCTCCGACAACAGCCAATTCACGCACAGCACGTTCTATCGGTACGGCGAGTAGCGTTTCTACCCTCTCTGGCGCCATGCCGGGTGCACTTGCTGTAACCACCACGGTACGAATCGTGATTGCTGGATTCTCAAGTTTTGGTAACGCACGGTACTGGAGCACACCCTGAAAAAGTAGCCCCACCATAATGAGTAGCGTGACGCGCGAACGCGTAATTCCGAATCGAGCAAGCACGGCCCCGGCTCCTATCGCTTCTTCGCATCGTTGAGAGAGTCGTCATCGATCAGCTTGACCTGCAGTCCGTCCCTTAGAAAAGACACGCCTGCCGAGGCTACTCGATCACCAGGTTCGACTCCCCCAATAACGATAACATTGTTTTTACTGATGCCGCCAATCTTGACCTCTCTGGCACGAACCGTTGAGGTGGCCTCATCGAACACGAAAATAGTCACATCAGGCGATGACGATGGAGCCGAACCAACCTCGGACTTATTGTTCAATGCGAGTACATGCAGCGGTAACGCATAGCCCTCACCGTCAAGTACAGCGAACTCAAGTCCTACAGCCACAGCCATACCTGCCTTGAGTATCGGGTGCGATTCAGTCAGTGTGACTAGGACAGGAAATGAAGAGATAGTGTCCGCGCGCGAGCCAAGCTCACTCACTGCCGCGCGCAGTTGTACCTCAGGCCGGTCAGCCAGTGTCACGATGGCCTCCTTGCCTACGACCAGCCGGTTTACGATATCAAAGTTGACGGAAAAACCCGTCTCGAACGAAGCATCGCTATACAGGCTTGCGATTGGCGACCCTGCGGCCACCGTTGCGTAAGAATCAACTTCCAAGGCTCCCACAACACCATCGAAAGGAGCAATCAAGGTGGCTCGTTCGACTTTTTGCTTTGCAGTTTCGAGCGTTTTTTCAGCTTGCGTGACTTTAGAGCGGCTTGACTGTGCGGCACTGGATGCCGCGTCTAGTTCAGCCTCTGAGACGAAGCCATCTTCGGCAAGAGGCGCCTTTCTTGCAAGGTCAGCCTCGGCATTCGCAGCGGCGGTGAGTGCTTGCTCAAGAGTCTCGCGGGCTGAAGCAACATCCAGGTCAAGCAATGTTGTGTCGAGCTCTGCTAGTACCGCACCTGCCTCAACTGATTGACCCACAGCAAGCGTCAATACACCGAGCGTCCCGCTGGTCTCGAAAGAAAGTACCGTAGAAGAAGATGGTTGGAGCACACTGGGAAACTGCCGTGATATCTGGTCTTGACGATCAGCCACAACAATAGTTTTTAGACCACGAATTTGTGGTTTTACATCAATTGTCGGAGTGTCCGAGCAGCCCACCAGAACTGTAACCAACAGAATAAGTAAAAACTTGGCCATTGAGGTGCTTGTAGGCTTAATTTGCTTTGGACTCACGTGTTTTCATTCCGTTGTTCATGGCGCCACACCCAGGGTGGAGGACCTTTGATAGACCGCACGCTGCAGATCGACTTGCCCCATTTATTTCGTGACAGGATAAACAGCAGACTAGGAAAGCCGAGATAGAATTACTGTCATATACGAGATATCAGCATCACCGAGTGCATACCGAAGTACCCATCACAATCAACTCGCCTGTGCAATTACAACGTTGTGCATCTTAACACGTTGCCCGATATCGGATCGAGAGTATCTGTCCCCTCTGCCCTCATTTTCCCAGCCTGTTTTTAGCGTTAATTCCTCCGTCCCCTTTTCAGTCCCCAAGCGTTAACTCCTCCGTCCCCTTTTCACCGTCCCCTTTTTACCCTGTCCGCTTTTAACTAAATATATTTGAACGAGCGTGGCAGGCGACCAAAAATGTCAGCTTCAGCAAATAATGGGATGAAGGATTATCACGCATTGTGGAATTAAAAATTATGCCAGGTACCGCACCCACTGCAATTTGTATCGTAAAGGAATACAACCGTGGCCAATATTTCCTTTCAGCTTTATAGCTTCCGTAACTTCCCGCCGTTATCCGATACTCCGAAAATGGTGTCAGAGCTTCGCTTCATGGCGGTAGAATACTATAGTGGAATGATGAGCGATTCACTGGATTCCGCAGCCCTTAAAATAGCGCCTGATAAAAACAACTTGATAATGCCGACCTATCACATAGGGTTGGATCAAATCCAAGAGTCACCTAACTCGATAATCTCATTGGCAAGAGAATTAGGTGTTGAGAACATCTATGTGCCTGCCGTTCCCGAGTCAGAGAAAAATCAAAGTTCTGCTGGATGGACAGCATTGGGCAATGCCCTGGAAGTAGCAGCTAAGCCATTGCTCGATGCCAAGCTTCAAGTTGGGTGGCATAACCACCCCTTCGAATTTGCAACGACAGACAGCAATGAGCTCCCCTTGGATCTAATTCTTGGCGCTGCAAAATCATTGACTTGGGAACTTGATATTGTATGGGCGGTTATCGGCGACCAAGATGCTATGGCGACCATCAACAAGTCTGCAGAACGTCTGTCTGCTGCACATATTAAAGATTTAGCATCTTCAGAGGTCCGCTCTATTGGCAACGTGGTAGCTAGGTCTACCCATGTTATGGCTCATGCCAAGGAACACTGGCACGCGAATCCTGATTTTCCCCATCATTCTGGTGCCGAGCCTGTTCTGGATATCGGCCCTTATTACATCACCTACCTTGTGCAACTTCTAAGACCTATGTCTTAGGTTGCGGTATTATCTTCATCCGCATTACCCATTCGTATCATTACGTCAGAACCTCGAAATGGAGAAACCAAATTGGTCAACACACCAACTGAAATTCACGCTCTCCTGAAGTTCTAACAATGATAAGCAACGTTATCGAGAGATACGATGAATTGCATCAGCTCGCGCAGTGAGCCCAGGTAATAAATCCAACCCTAATCCGGGGCCTTCTGGAACCGAAATCCGCCCATTTCTGATGGGTGGCAACTGATCTACAAATTCTTGATACCAGGAGTAGTAAAACCCCCGAGCTATTTCTTGTTCACGAACATTGCGCAGATTAAGCGCTAAATGTGTAGACACTGCAAGCGTAACAGGCCCTGAGCAGTCATGAAACGCGATTGGGCGAGACTTGGCTTCTGCAAGCGCTGCGACCTTTCTGGCAGCTGTAACACCACCTGCCCAAGTCACATCCATAATTGGCGTGCCGATGTTTCCTTCATTGATCAAACTGGAAAATTGTCCAAGACTTGCCAGCGTTTCGCCACCCGCTAATGGTGCACTGGTAAATCGCGATAACTCATTAATCTCCAAGGTTCTGTCCATCCAGACTGGGTCTTCTATCCAGTCCATATTAAGAGGCTCAAGTGCCTTGGCAATTTTTTTCGCAGCGTTAAGACTCCATAAACCATGCAGCTCCGCTTTAAGTTGCATCTTGTCGCCGTGTGCCGCTCTGATTCTTTCAAAAGGCTCAATACCTTTTTTCAAATCTTCAGTGGATATGTCCATTCCATCGACTGCACCAGCCGCTAAATCAATAGGCCATATCTTCATTGAATAGATGCCCATTTCCATTAATGACTGAGCCAGGTCTTCTGGGTGATGCAAGAACGCTTCTAGATCTTCGTAGGTATTGCTCGACTTTGCGGCTGCAGCACCAAAATTATCAGGCCGTACAGCCGAGGTTTTGGATACATAGTTTGGGCCTGCGCAGGTGTTGTATACCTGAATATCATTCCTGGTTTTACCGCCAAGCAAATCACACAAGGGTTTGTTTGCAGCCTTGCCAGCCAGGTCCCAAAGCGCAACATCGACAGCGGCCAGTGCCCGCATTTCTGCGCCACTTCCCGTGAAGCCCGTATAGGGCTGCATTTTCATATTCAGGAATTCAATTCGACTAGCGTCCTGCCCAAGTATGATGGGTGCTATTCGATCATGAATATCCATTTCAATCGGCCCCGCTCCAAAGAATGTCTCTCCGAGCCCAGTGATTCCATCGCTAGTATGAATGCGCACCCATAACAGATTGGGAAGATCTGCCAATCTCAGAGTTTCAACAGCTTCAATTTTCATGTGTCTTAATTGCCAAGATATATGTCAAGTCTGTTAAGGCCACGGAACCGAATACGCTCGGAACGCTCCTTTAGAGTTACTCTATAATCAGGATATCGCTGCAAAAACTGACCTATCGCAACTCTTCCTTCCATACGCGCCAGATTTAAACCAAGACAGGAATGTGGTCCGCCTGCGAACGCCAGATGTTTGTTGGGAGAACGAGAGATATCTAGCGTTTCGCTATCTTCAAAAACAGATTCATCACGGTTAGCAGCACCTATGGCTAGGTGTAAATTAGTCCCTACTGGGATTGTCTCACCGTGTAAAACGACCTCTTCAGTGGTTAAGCGATTACCCAGCTGATTGGGACTTTCGAATCGTAAGAACTCGTCGATAGCCGGACCGATAAGGGATTCATCGTTGATAAGTCGTTTTTTCTGGTCTGGGTATTCCTCTAGCAAGCACAGTGCGTTGGCGATTAAATTCGTTGTCGTCTCATGTCCGGCATTGAGTGTAAATATGCAATTGTGTAGTAGCTCTGTGTGATTCAGCTTTTCACCGTCTGTTTGAATAAGCCGTGTTAACACATCAGTGTCAGGATTACCTGGATTCTTTGTTCTATGGGCTACAAGATCAGTTAGGTAGTCACAAAACGCGACCACAGCTTCATCACCCTTTTTTTTCTGTTCCGCATTTATGGTGGGTTCCAAAGCCCCTAGAATCGCTAGCGACCAGTCTCGCAGCGGTTCACGATCCGCCAGCGGCATATCAAACAGGTTACCAATGACATTTAATGGAATTTGTGCAGCAAAATAATCAAGTGCATTGACATCTTCACTTAGAGCACGAGAAGGTAATTCATCCAACAAACGACCAACTAATTTGATCAGTCCAGACTCCATTCCCGCTATTGCACGCGGAGTCATTGCCCCGACCATTATCTTACGAACTCGAGTATGAAGTGGCGGATCATTAAAAACTAAAGACGTTGTATGATGCTCATACAACGGTGAATCTCCAAACCGTGGTTGGAAGACTACTTTCTTGTCTGATGAGAAACGTACTGTGTCTTTGTAAATGCAATTGAGTGTGCTGTAGTCCGATACCAGATAGGAGCCATCCGCTTGACGATACAACGGTGTTTCCAGCCGTAATCGCTCATAGGTAGGATACGGATTATCTGTAAAGCCGGGAGGTGGATTGCTTAGATCTAGCACTATACTTTTAGCCGTTGCCAGAGAGGTTTTGTTACCACACCATTATCCTGATTTCACGCTAGAGGGCAATGAATTCTATGTCATGGCTCACAGCGCTGAGGATGTTCTCAGCTTATTAAATCCACAGGACCTTTTGCCATTGTACTCCCACCCGTCTGGGCCTAGAATGCGGTTTAGTCGCTTTGAGTATAGATAATGGCCTACGCAACAGCACGCCCCATTCAACCGGATACCATACCGGTCATTGATATAACGCCATTGCGTGATGGTTCCGATCCGCAAGGCGTCGCCACTGCATTGCAAGCCGCTAGTACAGGGCTTGGATTCATTTACATCAAGGGTCACGGAATACCCGATGAAGTCATACGTGCAGCCAGGGCCACCGCTTTTCGGTTTTTCAAATCCCCCGAGGCTGAAAAATCTACTGTGCTCGTGTCCTCTAAACATCGAGGCTGGTTGAAACCGGGGGCCGCGAAAATGGGAGACGATGCCAAAGCCGATTTAAAGGAAAGCTTCATTTGGGGGCATCAGGACCCAACTGGACACACCGATGAAGATCACCCACTAAGAGGGAAAAATCAGTGGCCGGAATTTCTGCCGGGCATGGACCAAATTGCCATGTCGTATTTCTCATACACTCACAAGGTAGCGTTCGATTTAATGCGTGGATTTGCCATAGGGCTTGGCTTGTCAGAAAATTTCTTCCTTCGTACTGCAGACAGGCCTTTAAGCAGAGCCTCCTACGTTTACTACCCCGCTCAGGATGAATCTTGTGGTGAGGAACAGTTTGGTGTCGCACCCCATACCGATTTTGGCGTGCTCACAGTGCTTTGTCAGGATGATACGGGTGGCTTACAAGTCCAGGATGCCAATGGTGATTGGATACACGCCCCCCCAATTGAGGGCACGCTAATAGTTAATGTTGCGGACTTGTTGGCGCGCTGGACTGGAGGCGCCTACAAATCCACCCCGCATCGTGTAGTCAATAGCTCCGGCCGGGAACGCTTGTCTTTGGTCCTTGCCTTTGACCCTAATCCAGAAACAATGATTGACCCCTCAGAGATCAAAGACGGAGTGGGCCCTGACATTCAGGAGAAAATCACCTGCGGTGATTACCTTCAATGGCGATTTGCGAAAGCATTTTCCTATCGCGACACCCAAATCACGAATTCATGATACCAACGCAAAGCAACACAGAGATACTCTTATGAGCGCCTGGATCAGCATGATCAGCGATGAAGAAGCTGACGACGATTTGTTAGATGCTCTCAAATTAGCCCGTACACCCCATGGCACGGTTGATAACGTCATGAGAGTGCACTCCCACCGCCCCAATACAATGCGTGGACATGTGGCTCTTTACAGGGCTGCCCTTCACGATAAAACAAACACAATTCCAGAATGGTTACAGGAAACAGTTTCCTCTTACGTGTCCATCCTCAACAATTGCCCATATTCTCTAGCTAATCATTGGGCAAATGCGCGGCATCTGATCAATGATAGTGCAAGAGCAGATAATATTGAGCAAGCGCTTCATGCAGACAAACCGGCAGCTGTATTTACCGGGAAAGAGTTAGCCTTGATGTTGTATGCTCGAAAGTTGACTCTAACACCTGGCGAGATGAATCAGGTAGATGTGGATTCACTCAAAAGCAATGGATTAAACGATGGTGAGATACTCGAAGCTAATCAAATAATCGGGTACTTTAACTATGTTAATCGTTTACTCAATGGCTTAGGAGTAACCACTGATGGTGACACAGTAGGTTATTACGCTGAAAACGAATAGTAAGTATTTATTGCCAACACTGTCCCCGTAGAGTATACCCCTAACTAGTATTTTCTCCCTGTTAGCTTGTCCTCGGTAATCTAGAAATGGTTTCCACAAAAGATTCTACGCAGTTTGATGGTGCCATTTCGCTGCTGCGCGACTGCGTTGGTAGCAAGGCTGGCGAACGAGTGCTTATCGTTCGCGAACCCGATAATTTTGGCTACTACGACCACGAAGCTCCTCGAATTGCTGCCAACGCAGGCAGACACTTAGGTTTGAAAATATACGAAACAGTATCCAATGCGCTCATTACCAATACGGATGGCAGAACGATACTTGTCGACACATTGGCAGGATTCGATCACATCGTATTTTTCTCGCGAGTAGGAGATCAGTTGCGTTTTTCCAGTGATGTCGACATTCCTTCATCAACTATTTGCTACACGCTGGATTCCGATGCGTTAAATTCCAATTTTAGTAAGGCCTGTCACCATGGCATGAGCGAAGTTAAAGAAGCCATAGACAATGCCTTCGAATCAGCATCCGAAATCAGAGTGACCTGCCCTCGTGGAACTGATTATATTGGACGTCCAAATTGGACAGAAGCTGCAAAAACAGACGTTTATTTAAAGCGGTTTCCGCTTTTGGTTCCCCGCCCAGTTCCAGCGAGCGGATTTACAGGCAAAATAGCCTTGTGCCATTTCTTAACCGGCACAGGCTCACGCCCTTATGAGCCTTACACATTGAATTTACCCATCGATGTTATCGCCTGTCTTGATAACAATAAAATTACTCACTTCGAGGGTGATGCGACAGCGGTTAAGCAAGTCGAAGATCACTATAAAACAGTCAGCGAGTATTTCGATATTGATCCTTGGTACGTCGACTCCTGGCACCCGGGTATACACCCGGGTTGCCAGTTCGTCTCAAATGCAATGGACGACATTGTGCGCTGGTCAGGTACCGCGTTTGGCAACCCCCGAGTACTTCACTTTCACACCTGCGGTGAATTTTCGCCCGGTGAAATTTGCTGGCACGTACTGGATCCAACCATCGAGCTGGACGGGGTTGCTGTTTGGGAAAATGGAACACTCATGCCTAAGCGTATCAAGGCCGCCCGAGAAATACTCGAGCGCCATACGAACCTTGCCGTACTATTCGAGAATCCGACTCGAAATATAGGTTTCTAAAACCCGTATAAATTTTATTCAGAACGATCGATTTACTATCCAGGTAATGAAGTTAATCGCCCTTGGTTGTGGAGTTCCTTGAATGCAGCGTAAGTAGCTTTGATTCCGTCTTCTATGGATATGGTCGGGTAATCCAGCACATGAGCGCGCAATGGTGCTTCGTTCAGATCAGGATTAAACGGTATAGGTGCACCACTGGCAGTAATTTCGGCAGTACTATCGATGCTCTTGAGCATCGCAAGGCCTGCCTCTACTTGCTCACAGCGACCATTCAGATCAAAGCAATAAGCACCATCACCATCCTGACTGATTGACGCAATAAAGGCAGCAGCAGCCTCCCCTGCATACAACCAGCTATATGCCCCGGTAAACGGGACATCATAGGGCAATCCGAAAGCTGCTGCCTGAATGGCAATTGTGCTCTTGGAGGTCATCCCTTGGTCGCGAGCTACACCATAAACCACATTAGGCCGCAGGCACACAGTTGGCACCTGCCAATCTTTCCAGTACACATAGGCGGTTTGCTCATTGGCAACTTTATAGGCCCCGTAAAGCGTTTCCTTGTTCGGCCCACCCACCGGGAACCCAAGCGCTGCAACAGATGAGGCGAATACAGTGCGTTTTATTCCAGCAGCTCGCGCTGCTTCTAGAATATTGATAGTGCCTTCTACGTTCACTCTAGCGCCCATTGCGGGATTTGCCGCACAAAAAGGTACCTGAAGACCCGCTAAGTGAATAATCGACTGAACCTGCGCATCGCTAACCAATTGCGCAACAGCAGCACCGTCAGTTACATCCAGCGCTATCCAATCAAGAGCCTCAGCCTCTGCTTGCCCCATAACCAATGCCGCTCGCTTAGGACTTGGAGAAAGATCAGTCGCAATAACGGAAATACCAGAGCGGCTCAAAATGGCACATACCCAGGCACCTATACAGCCTCCAGCTCCTGTTACCAGCACGGGTCCGGCAATACGATCAGCAGGAATGAGGAAAGGATCAGTTAGAAAATTCATTTTTGATAGTTTTATTGGTGAGCGTGCGTCGCGCAAGTGGGTCACGTAGGGACTTAGAGTATCTCGCTTCACTGGGCAATTCAATGCACTCGATAAGATTGTATCCGAATTCCTGTCAACTTCACTTCATTGCTCGCGTAGTTGCTTAGTGTCATTTAGAGTGGCAAAAATTAACACATCAACGTCGCTTTGATAACACTTTAACAGACTCATCACCGGCTTCTGCCAGTACACGATCAACTATCGATTGGGCACCTACCCTGAAGCTGATTGATTCAACTTCAATGCCGAGCCCACTAACCTTGGTAATATATCCAACAGGGCCTCCCCCCCCAAATCGAGGATGAAGTTGTAGGTTCGATATTTATCCTTTGACCGCCATGCTTAATTGCTCCTAGTTAGTCAGATGATTTTGGAGACATTGCCATAAAGCTGTCCGAATACTTTCTCTCTCAGCCGTCGCTTGGAGCAACTTTTGGGACCAGTTTTACGCTAACTACAATCGTTCCTCTAGCCTAAGCTAGAATCAATTCATGAATGAACCTATCGATGAAAAAACCTGTTTTGGTATAGTCCTGTTGGCTGCAGGTAGCTCAAGAAGAATGGGCACGATAAACAAGCTCCTAACCACACTACCTAGTGGTCCACAGGAATCCATTCTTAAACTATGCGCAAAGCAGGCTTTGAACAGCATCGTTTACAACAACATTCCCGGCTACCTGACAGTTGTCAGCGGACATGCTCACTCTAACGTTCAAAAGGAGCTGGATTCTTTATCCTTGGAATGCGTTTACAACCCAGATGCTGATTCTGGCATGGCAAGCTCTTTAAAAGTAGGGTTGCACAATTTGCAAGAAAAAACCGATTCCACAAACAGGTATCTGGACTTCATTATTGTTTGTCTTGCCGATATGCCACATGTAGAGCCTGAGACGATCGCTCAGCTTATCAACGCACGGCTAAGTGACAAAACACGAGACTTCATAATCCCGGTTTTCAATAACCGACAAGGCAACCCAGTACTAATAGGACATACATTTTTCGATGCAATGAACGATTTAACAGGAGACGTAGGAGCTCGTAATCTTATACGGAAAAACCCTTTATCAACATTCGAATTAGTCGTGTCAGATTCAGGTGTATTGAGGGACTACGACCTACCTTCAGATTTCGCTTAACGGATTCGTTCCACACCCGTACCTAACCCCGATGTTGTTAATTAACTCGTACGTTGATTTCCACATTGAACATTTTTGGACAGTTCATCCATGCTGCTCCAGTTAGAAATTGATCGTTTATAACCCTCTGGCATGTTCAGAATAGGTACTCCACTTAATGGAAACACGTTTAATTGCTTATGTTCGTGGCTACAGACCATGCAAGATAAATGATCCAGTGGAATACATGCATAGGTAATAACCAGCACATGAGTACCAGGCGTAATGGTATATACCCATGAATCAAGGATGGTCGAGACTTTTGTCCTAATGGATAATTCTTCTCGAATTTCCCTTACGACGCATTCCTCCGGAGATTCACCCAATTCCAATTTCCCTCCTGGCAACTCCCACTCATCTCGTTCGTTTTTCAGTAGCACGGTGGCACCATCGCTGATAATTACGCCCTTTACTGATACAGGGAATTTTCGAGCCATGTTGTCACTTGGGTAGTATGAATTATCAACCAATGGTCACCCCTGTTGATCCGATAATCATAGAAAAGCGCTTTTGTTACCGCCGCTGAACCTGAACACAATGTACACGCATATGCCAGTGCTAGCTAGCAACACTGTAGACAGAGCCGCAGCAATACCGAATTCACCGTCGAGAACCGATACATATATATGGACAGGCATAGTGATTGTTCTGCCGTTATATAGAATTAACGTGGACGACAATTCGTTAATTGCAGTGATGAAGCTCATCATCGCACCCGCAATAAGACCTGGCATGATCAAGGGTGTAGTCACCTGCATAAAAACATTTATCGGGCTTGCACCTAGGCTTGCAGCTGCTTCTTCGATGGAAGGTTTTATCTGTCTGAGACTAGCTGTGGTTGAGCGAACACCGTAGGGCAAACGGCGAATGAAGACAACAATAATAATGATGCTGGCGGTGGCCACCAGGTCTACTGGCCAATGATTGAATGTAGTAACAAAACCAATTGCCATGACAATGCCAGGCACCAGGTAAGGCACCATTAGTACAGTGTCAAGCACGCCAGATGTGCGCCCTTCCCTCCTGACGATGATATAGGAGATCAAACCGCTGACCAATGTAATTAGCAATACTGCAACACCTGCAAACAGGAAGCTATTGATTACCGCTCTTGAGATTTCGTGAAGTACACGGTTATAGCTGTTCAAACCAAAGCCACCTGTAAACACTGGCCCACTGGTTTCAAGGAACGAGGTGTATACCACTACTAGAGAAGGTGCAATGCTACAAAAAACGATCAGGTAGCAAACGCTGTAAACCAATATTGCACGCCAGCCTTTCAACCGCACAGGGGAGGACAGATTAGTCAGAGAACTTGCGTATCGACGTTTTGACATAAAATAACGTTGCAACAAAATCGCACAGATCGAGATGAATATCATCAGCATAGAAATCGTCACAGCAAGCGTCGGTGGTCCACCCAGTTCCGATGTGTATTGGTTATAGGCAACAGTTGACAACGTCCTGACTTTGCGCCCGATAATAGATGGTGTACCGAAATCCGCAATTGACAGTACGAAACTCAAAATTGCCCCTGTACTGACGGCTGGAAAAACCAATGGTAGCGTGACCTTACGGAAGCGCTCGAAGGGCGTACAGCCCAGATTCTCTGCCGCCTCTTCCAGAGATTTGTTGATAGACGAAAAAGCGCTTTCTGTCATCAAATATACGAACGGGTAAAATTTCAGGCTGAATACAAGCACGATGCCGGTATAACCATAGATAGTGGGTATTTCCACATCGATCAGCTTGAACCAATTGGTTACAACACCATTGGCACCAAATATCATGATCCATGCATATGCCCCGATAAACGGCGGCGATACGAGCGCAAGTACAGCAAGGGTAGATACCAGAGCCTTACCTGGAATTTGGTATCGAGACATGCAATAGGCTAAAGGAATGCCAAGCAAACAGGCACCCAGCATTCCCAGCACACCTACAATCACTGTGTTCTTTAGGGCCGTAACATAATATTTATGGCTGAATATCTTTGTGTAGTTTGCCAGCGTATAACTACCGGTTTCAGCATCGGTAAAGCTGAGCAGAAAGACCTTTCCAATCGGCAGAAATAATAAGAGCGCAAGCATAACCAGCACCATGAACAGCACAACAGACCAGAAATTCGGTTGATAGCGCCGGTATACTAAACCCTTCATGACAGGCGAGCGCCCTCTTCATCCGCCTGGAAAAAACTGATTCTATTTTTGCGAATGCGTAGGTGAACTTGCGCATTTTCTTCCAGTTCAAGGTATTCGGGTTTTGGCTCAGTAATAAACTGAATAGTTGCACCATCGGGCGTCAAAGCGGTGAGCCGTAGCTCACGACCTGCGAAGCTTCGATACTGCAGGCTGACCGGAATTCGAATATGGGAATCCTGCAACTGTGCCATGTCGCCTGCCAAGCAAAGTTTAATATGCTCTGGTCGAATCGATGCGACCGCAGGCTTGGCGAGCAACGATGATAGCAGCGAATCTGAAGGCTGTAGGTTCAAGCCACAAATGCTGGGTACGCCCTGCTCTAAGCTTACCGGCAGGAAGTTGTTGCTGCCAACGAATGAGGCTACAAACTGATTGGCAGGCTCATGATAAATTACCCAGGGGGTATCACTCTGCTGAATTACACCCTTGTACATCACGCAAACGAAGTCAGACATTTCGAGTGCTTCTTCCTGGTCATGAGTCACGTAGATCGTGGTTATGCCAAGCTGTTGTTGAATGGAGCGCAATTCGCGGCGCAGATCAATGCGAAGTTGTGCATCCAGATTAGATAAAGGTTCATCCATGAGCAGTACTTTGGGCCGTGTAACCAGTGCCCGAGCAAGCCCAACCCGCTGCTGCTGACCACCGCTAAGTTCATGCGGCATCCGGCTTGCCAGATGAGTTAGCTGTACCACCTCCAAGATCTCGGACACTCGCTTTTCTATCTCGGTTCGGGCTAGCTTCCGCTGCTTCAGGCCAAAGGCTATATTGCGGGCCACCGACAGGTGCGGGAAAATGGCGTAGTCTTGGAACACCATACCTATATCGCGCAGATGAACAGGCGTAAAGTCAAGCACTTCAGAATCGACGCTGATACTGCCTTGATCCTGGCGATGAAAGCCGGCGATAGTTCTTAACAATGTGGTCTTGCCACACCCGCTGGGGCCAAGCAGGGTGAAGAATGATCCTGCTGGTATTTTCAGAGATATTTCCCGCAAGGCTACAACAGACCCATAGCCTTTCTTGACCTTACTAATAAGAACATCAGCCACAAGTTGTCGCTCGGTTTCCTGAGGGGGAGTCAAGCGGGCCCGCTATGCGCATCGCGATACCCGCTAACTATTAATGGCTAAAAATAACGCTACTGGACTTCAAGCAGCATGTCGGACCACAGCTTGACGAGTCGACCACGGTTATCAGCGGCCCATGCTGCGTCGTACGTGATGGCTTTAAAGTCGGCAAGAGGCGTAAGTTCTGGCACCGACTCCACGTCAGTACGAATCGGTCTGCGTCCGATGCCTGCAACTACCTTTTGTGCTGCTTGAGAGGTCATAAAGTCCAGGAACTTTTTACCGCCATCAGCATTCGACGAACCCTTCAACAGTGCCATACCATCTGGAACGATCGAGGTGCCTTCCGAGGGGTAGATAATCTCTACAGGACCACCACCTAACTTATAACGCAAGGCAGCATCTTCGAGGGTCACGCCGATCGCCATCTCGCCGTCATTGACAAATTTGGGTACAGCACCTGAACTGTTGGAAAGTATGAAGTTGGTCAACAGACCCTCGTAGATTTTCCAGCCTTTGTCTTCACCATAAGCTTGCAAAACTGTAGCCAGCTGTATGTACGAAGAGCCCGATTTGTCAGCCCTGGCTGATGAAATCATCTCTTTGTATTCAGGTTTTGCAAGATCAGCCCAACTCTGAGGAGCCGGTTTGCCTTTCAGTTGATCAGGGTTGATAAGCAGCACACTGACCACCGCAGTAAAGGGCAGCCATGTACTGGGTCTTAAATTCGGATTGATCTTGTCAGCGTCTACTGGCTCATAGGTTTCAAATAACGCAGTATTAAAATCCAGCACTTCCCCCCCAACACTCCAGATGACGTCCGCACTCTTGCCCTCACCCTCGGCTTTGATTCGATTGATAAGTTCTCCGGTACCAGCCTTAACGATTTCAACATCAATACCAGATTGTTCAGTGAACATAGGCACCAGCGCATCGACTATCGCCTGAGGAGCAGCCGTGTAGACGGTAACTGGATCTGCCGAATGAACCATTGGTGTAAATGCAAGTGCACTTCCAAGAAGGCTCAACAACGATGATTTTTTTAAGAAATTATTCATCCATTTTTCTCCTTTTATAAATGATCTAGATGCCAGATCGTTTCCGATTGAATCGTCTGCATCCGCTCGAGCCTACCAGAAAGATTCAAGTGAGCAAAACTTAAATCCTGGCCCAGGCAAATAGAATTTTGACTTGCACATCTAGCGAGCAGTAAAGCACACTGTGTCTATCACGTTTAATGTGACCTGTGGTTGGCTCAGCGATTGCTGATTGCTGATTGCTGATTGCCGATTGCCGATTGCCGATTGCCGATTGCCGATTGCCGATTGCCGATTGCCGATTGCCGATTTTATAAATAATATCCGGATAAAAAGCACATGAACTCAATAAATGTTGATGCGTTGCTGTTTGACATGGGCGGTGTTGTCCTTGAAGTTGACTTTGAAAAGGTATTCGAACACTGGGCAAGGACCAACAACTTGGCCATCGAACAGATCAAACAGCGATTTGCAATGGACGAGGCGTATCAGCTACATGAGAAGGGACTCATCAGCGGCACTCAGTATTTTGCCCATCTACGAAGTACGCTAAATCTGACTGCAGATGATGTGACACTGACGGCTGGTTGGAATGCAATTTTTGGTAACGAAATTAATCTTGCTCTCGATGCAATCGACAAGGTGCGGGATCGTTATCGATGTTTCGCATTCACCAACACCAACACTGTTCACCAGGAATATTGGGAGCGAGAACACCCAAGAATTCGACAAAGCTTTGATCACATCTTTGTTTCATCGGAGATGGGTTTGCGAAAACCTGATCTCCAGGCGTTTGCGCACATTCTCAAGCAAACGTCGACCAAAGCCGAAGCTATGCTATTTTTTGATGACTCTAATGAGAACGTGGAAGGTGCATTGAGTGCAGGACTGCAAGTTGTTCAAGTAAACTCGGCAGCTGATGTTGTAGACGCGCTGCGTGTATTGCCATGACTACTTCGATACGATGTGACAGCACCTGAATATCGATACTGGCCTTGCAGCGAGGTTTACTTAAATGTCATTCAGAAAATACCGTGATAAAAAGCATGCCTGGGTCTGGTCTCATTCGAGATACAGCAAATGGCACAGCGTTTTTGACTTATTATCACAGTGGATACGGAATACTTAGCACATACTGGCGTATAGGTTTGTGAGACAGATCAATACCACCCCTACTAGTCCAACTGTGTTAAGAAAATAGTCTACATAGAATTATGTGTCAAAAAGATGTAGCCGACCATGTCAAAGCTGAATGCGCTAGAAAACTACCTGACTGAGTTGTGCGAACACTTAAGTCATGTCAATCGGAATCAGAATTTTTGTGACTATCGAAGAGCCTATTACTCGTTGAAGGGCGAAAGAGCGTTGGCCCCATGGCCGCGGCACTTGATTCAGCCAATACCCGCTCAAAACATCAGGCACTGCACCTCTTTGCCGCAGATTCGCCGTGGTCTAATGGCTACCTTACTCACAATGCATTTATGAGGAGGCACCACTTTCGAATTGCTAAATGTTCTAGCCTGGGTCGGCGGTGGTGCGGGATTTACAATTGGAATTGCCTATCTGCGAGACGTGATCAATCGACAAGCCTTTCAGTTTGAACGACTACTCGACAGAGAGAAGCAGCGTTCTGAGGTATTACTGTTCAATATCCTGCCAGAGAATATTGCATCCAGATTGAAAGCCAAGGAGGAACCGCTTGTCGATGCTCATGAGTGCGTTTCAATTTTGTTCGCTGATCTTTCAGGATTTACAGAAATATCTCGAAAGTTGTCAGGAGATGAATTGGTAAATCTACTCATTGATTTTTTTTCGCGTTTTGACAAGCTTGTTAAGGAACACAGTGCAGAAAAGATTAAGACTATTGGCGATGCATATATGGTTGCTACCGGGTTGAGTGGCAGCGTTGCCGATCACGCCGAAAAAGCTGCAGACCTTGCGCTGAGCATGCAAGAAGCATTCGATGTATTCCACATATACAACAAGGTTGATCTGAAAATACTAATTGGAGTGCATTCTGGTGCTGTTGTTGCCGCAGGGATTGGCAGAAAACAGTTTTCATAAGACCTCTGGGGAGACACTGTTTACGTCGCCAGCAGGATGGAATCGGAAGGAATTCCTGACAAAATACAAATCTCAGCGGAAA
>JBLIIE010000065.1:0-27908 GCA_047634635.1 Granulosicoccus sp.
TGTTGAGCCCACTAACCTTTAGAGAATCCTTCTGGTGAACTTTGCGGACTAATGGTGTTGCCTTAGTTTTCAGTTGCCAATCTCACTCCCGCTGATAAACTGAAGCGATTCGCGTGGAATTGCAGTGTTGAATGAGTAATTTTGGCACCCACTGCAATAAATCCCAGTGCAAGTAGTGCAGTAATACTCAGACTAGCTACTCCACTCAGGCCTGCTCCAACAGTACATCCACCGGCAAATACTCCACCAACACCCATTAGAACCGCACCCAAAGAATACCGACCAGTCTCTGCTGGTGAGGTAAAGGATGTCCACTGGAACTTTGATGTAGCAACTGCTGTGATTGAACTACCCGTAACAACGCCAAACAGTAAGCCGACTCCAAAACCTGCGCCCGTGGATGTTGATGCTATGCTCCAGAATAGCCAATCAGCACTTGGAGATGTGAAGCTCAAGGATTGAAAAACTATAGGGTCGAAATCATCTTGGAGAATCAAACCTGTACCCACCCAGCCGAGCGGAATCAGTAAACCGATAACAGCCCCTCCTAAGAGCTGATTACGAGAAGCGTTGCTACGAACAACCAGCGCCACGACAGTTGCGACAGTTAGTAATACAACGACTGCGATCGCAATAGGGGAATTGATAAGCAGAACATTGATATTAGTCTCGAATACAAATTTGGCCAATGTCGTGCGCAGTGGGGACAGTATGCCTTTGAGTGTGGCGTGAGCGGCGATTGCAAAGATGACTACAACAAATAAAGCTCGCAAATTTCCGCCGCCGCTCAACACGGTCAGTCTGGAGGCACATCCTCGGGAAAGCACCATGCCGGCGCCAAACAACGACCCTCCAATTGCGATAAGTGCGTAAGGAACACTGGTTATATGTAATCTGTGTTCTGAAAATTCAACCCAACCTGCCAGCACAGATAGCTGTGTGCCAAGGAGTGCAACGCCGAGAGCTGTTACCCAAATGGCTAATGCAGTTGAGCGCTCTGATTTGTCGTCATGGACCAGAGCACGTCGAATACAAAATTTCGTGGCAAATGCTGCCGCTCCGAAGGCAAGCCCCAAAATGATGCCAAGTGCCGCAGAAGCGGCCAACGGCGAAAGCCATTCAAGTCCTAATTGCTCGTACATGACCGGAAACTCCCTAAGAATTACAATATCTTTTGATGATTCTGAACTAAATACTATTTATGGCAATTAAATATGAACAAATATGTTGTATGTTTGTACAAATAGTAAATATTATGAATATTATTCTAATTCGAGTCATATTTTCGGAATGAAATAATGAAATTGGATTCTTTTGATCGTGCAATTCTGAATCAACTACAACGTGATGCTACGGTGTCAATGGACCGTCTCGCCAAGGTGGTTGGCTTATCCAAGACTGCTGCCTGGAATCGAGTCCAGCGCTTACAAACCGACGGGATCATCACTAAGCAAGTGGTCGTGTTGGATGCCGAAAAAATTGGTCTAAGTGAAACTTTTTTTATCGCGATTAAAACCAATCAACACAATGAGCAATGGCTGATCAATTTTAATTCGGTGATTCACCGATTTCCTGAGATTATCGAAGCGCACAGGCTATCAGGCGATACGGATTATCTGATTAAGGTGCAGGTGGCGTCCACCAAAGAATTCGACAATTTATATAAGAAAATTGTGGCCTCTGTTGATCTTTATAGCGTTACGTCCAGCTTGTCCATGGAAGTGTTAAAGCAGAATACGGCATTACCTCTGGGTAGTCCTGCGATTGACTTTTAATGCGCTAGGCAAGATCGAATATTCCCGGGTACAGGATGCCTTACAATAACCTTCTGCTGGTTTTGCCACCGAATCTACTTGTAGCGAACAATTATGAATAACGCTGTCTCATCGCTGTTTCAACCCCTTGATCTGGGTTTTACGACGCTGCCAAACCGTATCCTGATGGGGTCTATGCATACCGGGTTGGAGGATAAGAAAAAAGATTATCCGAAGCTTGCTGCCTACTTTGCTGAACGGGCAGCTGGAGGTGCAGGCTTGATGGTAACAGGTGGTATTTCGCCGAACATTCGTGGGTGGCTAGGACCGTTTTCAGGGATGCTGAATAGCCGTTGGCAAGTGGGTAGACATCAGCTTGTCACCGATGCAGTTCATCAGGAAGGTGGCAAAATTTGTATGCAGATACTGCATGCAGGCCGTTATGGATATCACCCTCTGGTGGTATCCGCCTCCTCCAAAAAATCTCCCATTTCCCCATTTAAACCGAAAGCGCTTTCAAGCCGTGGCATCCAATCTCAAATCAAAGCATTCGCACGATGTGCGGCATTAGCTAGAGACGCTGGATACGATGGTGTCGAAATCATGGGTTCTGAGGGTTATCTGATTAACCAGTTTCTGGCACCACGAGTTAACACGCGAGATGATAATTGGGGTGGAGATGTACAGCGTCGGTTAAGACTGGCTGAAGCTATTGTTAGTCGTGTTCGGCAGGCAGTTGGACCTGACTTCATTCTGATCTATCGATTATCAATGCTTGAACTTGTCGAGCAAGGGAGCGATTGGAGCAGTATTGTGACTCAGGCAAAAGCGGTGGAAGCAGCGGGCGCCACCATCATAACCACTGGGATAGGCTGGCACGAGGCCCGTATTCCAACCATTGCAGCAATGGTGCCGAGAGGTGCGTTTGCAACGGTTACCGGTAAATTGAAGTCAGAGGTTTCCATCCCTTTGGTGGCCACCAACAGAATAAATACAGTTCAGGTTGCCAACCAGATAATTGAAAATGGTGAGGCTGATATGGTCTCAATGGCAAGGCCTTTTCTTGCTGATGCCCAATTTCCTATTAAGGCAATGCAGGGTCGTATCGATGAGATCAACGTGTGCATAGCCTGTAACCAGGCTTGCCTTGATCATGTCTTTCAGAAAAAAACTGCAAGCTGTCTAGTTAATCCTCGCGCCTGTCATGAAACTGAACTCAATATTGAACCCACTGCATCTCCAAAGCGGGTCTGCGTTATTGGAGCTGGTCCGGCGGGATTGGCTGCTGCAACTACAGCTGCACAACGTGGTCATGTGGTCACACTGATAGATTCAGCTAGTGAAATTGGAGGCCAATTCAATATTGCCAAGAAAATTCCTGGCAAAGAGGAATTCAATGAAACGCTGCGCTATTTCGGAAAACAGATTGAGTTAACTGGTGTGGAATTGCAGTTAAATCGGCGAGTAAATGATATATCTGAGCTTGAGGGGTTTGATGATGTGATTTTGGCTACTGGAGTGACTCCTCGCACTCCTGACATTGAAGGCATAACACACACCAAAGTGTTGTCTTATATTGATGTACTTCGTGACCGAGCTAACGTTGGTCATAAAGTGGCTATAATTGGGGCTGGTGGTATTGGTTTTGATGTTGCTGAATTTCTCTCCCACGATGGTAGTGATTCGAGTCTCAATCCAAAAACGTTCATGGCTGAATGGGGCATAGACTCAAGCTTTGAAATAGCGGGTGGTGTGAATGACTTTAATCCAAAGCATGAGTCACACCGTGAGGTTACGCTCTTACAAAGAAAGACAACGAAGGTTGGGAAAAATTTAGGTAAATCCACCGGTTGGATTCATCGTCGTTCGCTAACTCTGCGAGGCGTTAGCATGGTTAATGGTTGCGAGTATGTGAAGATCGATGATGATGGTTTACATGTTGAAATAAAAGGTGAGAGCCAAATACTGGATGTGGACAATATTATTATCTGTGCAGGACAAGTGCCATTGCGGGAATTACAAGAGGCATTGCAGCAGGGCGGTCAATCCGTTCATTTGATAGGTGGTGCTGATGTCGCAGCTGAGCTCGATGCGAAACGCGCAATAGATCAAGGGACTCGTTTAGCAGCTTCACTTTAGCGTTTTGCTATTTTCTTGATTTTTGAATTTGTTATTTGGGATGTAAAATAGTCTTAAAAAATTTACGTGTGCTTTTGTTACCATTTTTATTTACGCTTACCGGATGTAGTGGTGGGTCATCTGACGATAGTTCAGGCTTAGTAAATGACAGGGCTGGTGTATTTTCTGTCACCCTATCTGATGCCGTGCGAGCAAAAAATTCTGAACTCTGGAATTAATACACAACTCTTTAATTGGAAGCTGCGCTGATACTGCTTAAGCTTTTAAGTGGCCTACTCAATCAATCAGTACTGAATATTTACGATGAATGCGACATTCAGAATGCATTCTATTTGCGTGCATCAAAAAGCATCACGTTGTGTGATGAAATCGTAGAGGATATGCACAGGTTTTTTCTCAGCGAGCTGGTTCAGACCGGCCTGCGCTAACAGCCAATGCTTTGGTGTTTTTTCTCTATCATGAAATTGCCCATGCGCTTGTAGATATATTAAATATTTCTGTACTTGGTAATAATGAATCGGCAGCTGATGGCATTGCAACGGTCATCGCAGCGGAGACAGGTAGGGCATTTGCCGCGATCATAAGCGGCTCCTATCTATCGTCTACACCGACATCATATGGTGATGAACACAACAACGGACAAGGTCGTTTCGGTGACATGAGCTGTTGGACAATCGCCTTATTTGCAATGAATCACTTGAAATATTGATTGCAAATTTCAAACAGAATGGTAGGGATTGCCTAACTGAGTATGGGGCACGGCGTTCATCAGCAATAGCACTTATTCCGACACCTGTAGGGTTGAGCGAATAAGAATCGACAGACCCAACGGTGATAGCCGTAAGCGATCCAAATCCTCCCAAGTACGAAACGGTTACGAAAAGGGTACGAATAATAATTTACTGCAACTACTGGCCAATACAGGTGATGATTATTGGAGATGTTCCACAACTAATAGTAGTGATGTTGGTTACCGATTTTCAGGGATAAGTGGCTTGTATCAACGATTGGATGGACAATTCGACTCTATCGTTTTCGCCTATGAACTTTCCACTGAAAATATTCGGAATTTTATGCTGGCTTACGCCACTAGTAAAGTTAATGAGACAATTAGCAATTTTCAGTTGGCAACCCAAGGTTCATTCACTGCGACAAGTGACTCGAATGGTGTGCTTTTCTGTCTCTACAACAACAGCTGAAGGTGTGGCATGCACATAGACATTGTGTGCAAGATATCTATGCATATTCTGCACACTCTACGTGCATCCCAATGAGTCGATTGCTTTCTACCTATCGTATGGGCGCTTTGTTTGAGTTGTATTTTTACACGTTATATCTTGTACCACTGTGGCTCTATTAACTGGATTGGCTGTATGGAACATCGCAAAAAGTACGTGCAAGGGGATAGGCTGATTATGCATGAAAGTCCCATTTTCCTAATGGGGTCGTCATCTGATATTGTGGAGACAAGCATCAAGCGACTAACAACATGAGAAAGCGTCCGAATTTTTTGTTTTTTATCACTGACCAGCAAAGAGCTGATTGGCTGGGTTGTATGGGACATGCAGTAGTTCAGACGCCCAATATTGACGCCATTGCCGCACAAGGAGTTCGGTTCGAGAATTTCCATGTTGCGTCACCTGTTTGTATGCCTAACAGGGCATCTTTGCTGACTGGGCGTTTTCCAAGCGTACATGGACTACGTCAAAATGGATGTCGTCTCCCGCTTAACGCCAATACCTTTGTTGACGTGCTGGCTGCAGGTGGATATCGCACGGCGACGATTGGCAAGAGTCACCTTCAACCGTTCACCGGTATATCTGCGTTACATGCAGATACCGAGGTTGAGCGGCTGGTACCAGAAGCGTGGAAGCCTGTCGATGGAAACTATGCTCAGGAAGAGCCTGAGAGTTACCAGAATGAAGGTCGCTATCATCTCGACAAACCGTATTATGGCTATCAGCATGTCGATATGATTACTGCGCACGGGGATCGCTGTGGCGGTCACTATCAGCAGTGGTTTCGAGAGAATTGTCCGGACTGGGAAACTATGCACGACGATGCTAATGAATTATCACATAACTACACCTGCCCACAGGCTTATCGGACTCCTATTCCTGAAGAACTGTATCCAACGTCTTGGGTTGCTGATCAGGCCATCGAATATATAAGCTCGAATATGAATGATGATGCACCGTTTTTTACCTTTGTGTCTTTCCCAGACCCTCACCATCCTTTCAATCCACCAGGTAAATACTGGGATATGTATTCACCCGATGAGTTCGAGCTTGATGTGCCTTATGATGCTCATAAGAATCCGCCGCCACCACTGAAATGGCTCGACCAGAACTGGCGAGAAGGTGGTAAGCAAATGACTAAGCAAACCGCACAACGCCTGAGTGATCAGCAAATCAAGGAAGCTATGGCACTCACTGCAGGCATGATTACGTGTGTAGATGATGCAGTCGGACGTGTTATTGATGCGTTGAAGGCAAGCGGGCAATTTGAAAATACCGTTATTTGCTTCAACTCCGATCATGGAGATTATCTAGGTCAGTTTAATTTGTTACTCAAAGGGTTATTGCCGTTTCGATCAATCAACCGTGTACCGTTTATCTGGTCTGATCCTGCTCATCGGAAAGAAGCGTTAAGTGATTCAATGGTATCCACTGTGGACCTCTCGGCAACCATTTTGGACAGGGCAGGGCTTGAACCCTACCGTGGTATTCAAGGCAAGAGCTTTCGCGCCACCATTGATAACGGTGAGGAGCATCGTGAAGATTTACTCGTTGAGTTTAATGATGGTGCCGCCAAGTTAGGATTCTCGTCACCAGCACGAGTGCGTTCTGTCATCAATAAGCGTTGGCGCTTCTCAATGTACCTGGATGAAGACTGGGGAGAGCTTTATGATCTTAAAGATGATCCGAATGAAACTCATAACTTGTGGGATGACGCTGATCACGCACAGGTTCGATCTGATCTTTCAATGAGACTAAATCATCATCTAACAGCTCAAATGGATGAAAGTCCCTCTGCCGATCGTCTTGCGTAAAATAGATAATACTAACGTTTCAACGTAAAGCACGTACCTGATTGAAATTGCTTTCCCCAATGTCCAGTAATGATTCACGCTCTGACAGGCCTGTTGTCGATGTGTCGGTTTCTGTTGTCCTTGCATTCGCATTGTTGATGGGAACTACGGCATTCGCCGTGGATTCCTCAATTCCTGCTATACCGGAAACAGCGAACTTCTTTAACGTTCCAGTAGGCATGATACAGACGACTATTGGCTACTACTTGCTGGGCTATGCATTAGGGCATATACCTGTGGGTTTTATTGCTGATGTTGTTGGTCGTAGACCAGTCATGCTGATTGGTATGAGTCTATATTATATTGATGGGTGTACTGGCGTCGGTCAGTACTTCACCTGAAATGTTACAGATTTGCAGGTTTTTCAAGGACTGTTCGGCGCCAGTGGCGCTGTATTGAGTCGTGCTGTGCAGAGTTTGTTGTGAAGCCCAAGGATAGCTAGCCCGATGGTGTGCAACTTTTTACTGTTACGCTGTAATTAGCTCTAGGCACTATCTCGGCATAAGGCCTGCGCCAGACAATGCACCCCATCGCCCCCAGAGTGAACATCGACCTATCCGGATCGAAGACTTCGAACCCCAGTGCCCGCATCTTTTGATTAATCTGAGTTGCTCCGTTCATGGACAGCACTTTATCGTTGCCCAAAGCCACTAAATGTACGCCCAGATTTTCAGCCTCTATATAGAGCACATCTACGAAATCGAATCCCCAGGCTCGCAGTTGGCCAATTACCCAAGGTTCTAGGGCGTCTAAAAACGCACGAGCAACTTCTTAGCCAATGGAACAACCAAGCCATCCATTAGTACAAATTCACGGTTGATAGGCGCAGTAACAGCTTCCCATCCTTCGGTACGTACAAGTTCTGCTACTTATTCCGATCCTGCTTTTTCTGAGCGCTCACCGCGATAACCGATCAAGACTTTTCCTGGTTCCAAGATGACGAAATCACTGCCTTCGAAATGCCCTGCTGTTGCGTAGTTACAGATCGGAATATTGTTGTGCTGATAAAAACGAATGGTCGTGACATAGTCTGCGCACCGTACTTTTAACTGCCTGTGACAAATTAACGTCTCCCAAGGCGTCATGGCAGAGCTATCCTGGACAAAGAAATTACGGTGCAGTACTGGATCTGAATCTAGGTAATGACATGTCACGCCATTAGATTCGTAAATTCGCACCATTTCAGCATGTAGTCATTGTTGATACCCCATTGTCTCGTTTCATTCTGTTGGGATTTATCCATGACGCTAATTCCAGTTTTTAGAGTAAGTTCTGCGAAAAAAGGTCCGTTACACAAGAGTGACGCTAGTGGTATTTTATGTGTTCAGTGTAATTTAAAACGAGTCATTTAGTGTTCTACATAACGTGTGGTCAATTTTCTCAGGGGTAACACTCCATAGGCATATTTTTCCGAATTATTGTATCCATGCTAAATAGACTTGTCGTCACAGCTTTCGCAGGGGTGCTCGCCTCAAAGCTGTCGATCAGGACGAATACCCTGAGCTGATATATGTAAATAGACTAGGCCCACAGAAGGTCTTGTTGAGTGATGGAGTCTGTAGTTTGTCTCGACGGTACAGTTGCGCTGCAGCAAGGTAATCGTCGCTGTAGGTGGAGTCTGCCCGATATCTGAAGGTGGAAGTATGTGGGGTGCGGCAAGCACCTCAATACCCATGTGCTATCTCTGTCTGGCGCAGACCATGGGGATGTTGGCGTTGTTTCTTATTAGTCCCTTTAAGCGAGTCTGTGAGGTACAAAACGAAAAAGGCTGATGCGACTTAATCACTCTAGTTTTTCTCTGGAGCTAAGGCAAAACGGCAGTCCATTTATCTCTAGTGGTCATGTTCTGTTGAAAAGTGGTAGTAACTTCGTCTGTCAGTGATTTTTCCGGTATTCTCGAACGTCCTAAGGACTAGAGACAAAATAACTTCACATTTTCCAAATCCCATGCATCTCGCCCAGCCGCGTTGTTCGTCGGTTGAATAGCTAGCTATTCGCCCTCCTGTCGCCTTGCTGGACAGGCACCTGGACACCGGAAAATGTAATCTTATTTTGTCCTCAGCCCTAAGCGTTACGTACAAATTGAATATTGGAGAAGTACAATATGTCTCGATATTCCGCGTGGGCCGTATTCAAAAACGGTTTTAGCGGCCAGAAAAACTGGGATCGCCAATGGCGAGATCCGGTGCCGAAAAAAGAATACGATGTAGTGATCGTCGGCGCTGGTTTGCACGGTTTGGCCACGGCTTATTATCTGGCTAAAAATCACGGTATTAAGAATATCGCCGTGCTGGAAAAAGGCTGGCTTGGCGGCGGTAATGCCGGTCGCAATACCACTATTGTACGGTCTAACTACATGATGCCAGGCAATAGACAGTTCTATGAACATTCCCTTCAACTATGGGAAGAACTGAGCCACGACCTGAATTACAATGTGATGTTCAGTCAGCGGCATCATGTTTCGTTATTGCATACGCCGGCGTCAAGAGATGAGGCAGCAAGACGCTACAACACGATGCGTTTAACGGGCTCCGATGGCGAGCTTTGGGATTTGCCAAAACTTAAGAAAAAAATTCCGCACCTGAATTACGACAGTGCGCGATTTCCTATCATTGGTGCCGCGGTCCAGAAAAGAGCGGGCAATGCCCGACATGATGCAGTGGCATGGGGTTATGCACGAGGTGCGGACTCTCGCGGAATCGACATTATCCAGAACTGCGAAGTAACGGCGGTGACCCGGGAAAACGGCAAGGTCACAGCACTTGAAACAAACCGTGGACGAATCGGTGCGAAGAAAGTGGGTTTTGCTGTTGCTGGCAATACTTCGCGTTTATGGCAAATGGCTGGGCTAGGTAATTTGCCGATAGAGAGCCACAAGCTTCAAGCCTTTGTAACAGAGCCACTTAAGCCCTTGCTGGATCATGTTGTTGTTTACGGCGTAGGCGGTGCGCACTTTTATATTTCCCAATCGGATAAGGGTGGCATGGTGTTTGGTGGTGATCTGGATTTTTACAAATCCTACGCGCAGCGCGGGAACTTGCCGGTGGTCCAGGATGTGGCTGAATGCGCGACAGCGATCATGCCTTGTCTAGGCCGAGTAAGGTTGTTAAGGCACTGGTCCGGTGTGATGGACATGTCAATGGATGGCTCGGCCTTTATCTGTAAGTCTCCCATAGATAATTTGTACTTAAACGCTGGCTGGAACTATGGCGGCTTCAAGGCAAGTCCGGCGTCGGGCTGGTACTTCGCAGATTTAATCGCAAACGATCGCCCAGACCCCGTCATTAAGGATTTTGATTTGGGTCGTTTCAAACGCGGCGTTAACATCGACGAACGTGGTGCGGGACCTGATCCCAAGTTGCACGGGTAGGGGGAACAGACATGATAAGAATCAATTGCCCTTTTTGTGGCGAACGCGACCATTCAGAATTCACCTATGGTGGGGATGCCACCATTGTGTACCCGGCTCTCGATGGCTCTGTCGATGAATGGCATGACGCTGTATACATGCGAGAAAACATTCGCGGCATGCAGTCTGAAACCTGGCATCACGTCAATGGCTGCCGTATGTGGTTGGTTGTCGAGCGCGACACCATGACACATGAGATTCAGTCAGTTCGTGCAGCTCACGATGGAAATGCTTCAGTCCTGCAGAGCCCATCCAACGGAGGTGATCAATGAGCGCGACACGTTTAACGCAAGGTGGCCGAATAAATCGCGATAAGGAAATCCAGTTCAGCTGGGACGGCACTCGCCTGAATGGCTACGAAGGCGATTCATTGGCGTCGGCTCTCATGGCGAACAATGAGGTTGTGTTGGGCCGTAGTTTTAAATACCACCGACCCCGCGGCATCATGTCAGCAGGTGTTGAAGAGTCTGGTGCAATGATCACTATCGGTGAGGGCAACCGTCGCGATCCGAATGTGAAAGCCACCATGCAGGAACTGTATGCGGGTTTAGTTGCTTCAGGGCAAAATGCCTGGCCTAGTGTTCGACACGATGTGGGTGCTGTTAACAGTCTATTCGGTCGTTTCCTGGCCGCTGGCTTTTACTACAAAACCTTTATGGGCATTCCTCCTATGGAATGGGGTAAAGGGACTGGCCCTTGGATGAAATACGAAAGCATAATTCGTAAAGCCGCAGGCATGGGCACGGCGTCCCGTGAGCCAGACCCTGATGTTTACGATCATGCTCACGGGTATTGTGACGTTTTGGTTGTTGGTGCGGGTCCTGCGGGCTTGTCTGCAGCTCTTACAGCTGTGAACAATGGTTTGGACGTTGTGCTCGTTGAGCAGGATCATCAGCTGGGTGGGGATTGGCTAAACCAACCGACTGAGCTGGTAGAGCAGCAGCGGCTGGATATGATTGATCGGCTGGAAAAAGCAGGCGCTCGAATCATGATCCGTACTACAGCTTTTGGTCTCTACGATGGGGGTACGGCAGGTTTATTGGAGCGTGTAACCGATCATCTATTGCGCGCTGACAAACACTTGCCTCGTCAACGTTTCTGGACCGTTCGTGCAAAGCAAACCATAGTGGCAACTGGTGCCATGGAAAGACAAGTGGCGTTTGGTAATAACGACCGTCCTGGCATAATGAATGTCTCGGCGGGGCGGGCATACCTGAATCGCTTCGCAGTTCTCGCTGGGCAAAACATTGTCGTTACTACTAACAATGACTCAGCTTACGCAACAGCCACTGAGCTAGCTAAGGCAGGTGCCTCGGTAAGTTTGCATGATTCCAGAGCCCTAATTTCAGAATCTCTGATGAGTGAAGCTGGGAACAGTGGCGTTACTTTGCGTACTAAATCAGCTCCACTTAATGCACGTGGTTCGAGTGGTGTTTACGGACTTGAACTTGCGGTTGCTGGTAACGCGGGTTGGAAGGCGAATGGTTCAGAACCCTGCGATTCGATCCTGGTTTCTGGCGGCTGGTCTCCTGTTGTTCACCTGATGTCGCATCGTGGTATCAGGCCCGTATGGAATGCCGAGCAAGCGTGTTTTGTTGCGCCAGAATTTGTCAGTGATTCGATTCACATGGCAGGTTCAGCAAGTGCTATCTGGAATAATGACGACTGTCTTGTATCCGGGGAAGCTGCTGCTGTAAAGGCTATCAATGCGCTGGGAGGATCTGTTCACTCTGCAAGTGCACCGGTAGCCGGTGGTTGGGGAAATCCAATTGACCCTTTGTATGAAGTTAAAGTACCTAACCGAATACTAAAATCATTTGTTGATCCTCAGCATGACGTCACCACCAGTGATATTCGTTTAGCGCATCTTGAAGGGTTTGTATCTGTTGAGCATTTGAAGAGGTACACAACTTTGGGTATGGCTACTGATGGTGGCAAGGTTGGCAACATCATTGGTTTGGCTATGATGGCTGATATTCAAGGTAAAGAAATTCCTGAAGTGGGGACAACGACATTTCGTCCCCCTTACACACCAGTGTCAATTGGTGCATTGAAAGGCCGTAACGTTGATGGGCATTTCCGAGCTTTACGTAGAACACCTATGCATGATTGGAACCTTGCACACGGCGCCACCATGACTATGGCAGGATTGTGGGATAGACCCTGGTTTTTCGCTCGTGAAGGCGAAGGTATTACTGAAGCCTATATCCGTGAGACTGAAACTGTGCGGCGTACCGCAGGTTTGTGTGACGTGACATCGTTAGGCAAGATTGCTATTCAGGGCCCGGATGCAACAGAGTTTCTCAATAGCGTCTACTCGAATGCGTTTGCGAAATTACCGATTGGTAAAGCGCGTTACGGCATCATGCTACGTGATGACGGTATGGTCATGGACGACGGTACGACTTGGCGTTTTTCCGATACTGACTATTTCATGACAACCACTACGGCGCATGCTGGCAAAGTTATGGTGTGGCTAGAGGAGCTATTGCAATTGCGTTGGCAACACCTAAGAGTGCATGTCACATCGGTGTCTGAACAATGGGCAGGCTGTGCGGTTGCAGGTCCTAAGTCACGAGACATCCTGCAGTCCTGTGTTGAAGACCCTGCGGTTATGCTCGATGAAGCCTTGCCGTTTATGGGGGTTATGGAAACGACACTCAAGGGCGGTATACCTGTTCGTATCGCAAGAATCAGTTTTTCCGGAGAGATGGCATTTGAGGCCTATGTGCCATCCGACTATGCGAATGCTCTCATGGATCTACTGTGGCCTGCGACTGAAGCTGTTGATGGATGTTTGTACGGTCTTGAGGCATTGGGCGCATTGCGAATCGAGAAAGGACATGTCACCGGTGCAGAGCTTGATGGGCGTGTCACTATCGATGATGCAGGTCTGGTCAAGATGGCTGCGACCAATAAGCCATATATTGGGAGTGTGCTGCGCAACCGACCTGACATGATGCGAGAAGATCGTCCTAGACTTGTCGGCATCAAACCTAAGGATACTGAAGCAACTTTTAACGCCGGAGCAATTCTGTGTGCAGAAGATAAGGTATCTGGCCTGGGTGAAGGCTGGATAACCGCTGTGACACATTCACCTGCGTTAGGTCATTGGATTGGGCTGGGTTTTATTTCCAGTGGACATGAGGCATGGGCCGGTAAAACTGTTATCGCAGCCGATCCGGTTCGCAATGGCAATATAGAGGTGGAAATCGTATCGCCTCATATGTTCGACCCAACTGGGGAGAGAATGCGTGGGTAATCGAAATTCAGCATTAGCTGGTCATTATCAAGTGGGTAAGTCGGGCATTTTACTGAACGGTGAAAAGGCTGGTGTGCATCTGCAAGATGTCCACGGGCTAAAGCTATATCAGGTTGCTGCCTGGGCGAATAGTATCAATGCAGTAGGAGCTAAGGTTGCTAACACGGTCGGTTGTGAGCGAGCCCCAGGGCCTTGTAAAGCTGCGTCGGTAGGTGAGGTGGCAGCACTAAGAATTGAGCCCCTAAAGTGGTGGCTATATGGTGTTGAAGCACCTGAAGTCGATGCCGAGCAAGGCGCTATTCTTGATATTTCACATTCGAGGACACAAATCAGAGTAAGTGGGCCCGAAGCCACTTCGCTGTTGAATCGCCATCTGCCTCTAGATTTGCGTGGACAATCGTTTCCAGTGGGTTCGGTAGCTTCAACCATGATTCATCATGTCGGTGTAACACTATGGCGATCAGATAATGGATATGAGCTTTTTATTCCACGCGGGTTTGCGTTGTCGCTGTGGGAAGGCATAGTCGACTCAGCCACACAGTTCGGCGTAGAAATAGCCTAAAAAGAAAACTAAAAAGGGGACGGAGGGATTTACAATAAATTCCTCCGTCCCCTTTATTCAATTGAAGCCTTATCTCGCTTGTCTGATGTTGCTGCAACTATGGGACTGATGACGCCTTTACACTTCACGTTCAGGCAGGCGGTTTTGCCGCTGGCCATAGCACGCTGTAATGCAGGAGCAAGCTCTTCGCGAGTTTCAACAAGTTCACCGTAACCACCCATACCTTCAATCATAGTGTGGAATGGAATATCACGAAAGTCCGTGGCGAAATGTGTTCCGTTACTAAACAGTCTTTCCTGCTGCTGGGAAATACAATCTAGTCCACCATTGTTGTCGATAACGACAACAATGGGTATGTTCTCCTGGAAGGCAGTTTCTATCGATAAACCACCAGAGAGAAAAGCGCCATCACCTGAAATGAGTACAACGTTTTTTTCAGGATGCGTAGCCTTTGCAGAAATAGCCAGTGACACTCCGACCCCTAGTAGGCTGTAACTACCTGGATGTAAAATACCTTCTAGTTCCAGACCTTTTGATGCAGCGATACTGACGCCAATCTCCGACCAGAAATGCGTATTGCCACCGTCGAATACCAGCCAGTCGCCATTGTTCATTTCTGCTTGCACATCGACTGACAACTGCAGCGGATGCAGTTTCTCACCTTTGGAGGCTTCTGCTTCCAGATGGCTTGTCCATTCATCGATCCAAACGGTGCGTCGCTGTGCCTGTAGATCGAGCCACTTGTCCCATCGATTGGTAAGCGTGCCCAGCGCGTTTAAAAACGCACCTGCATCTGACAGCAACAGCAAGTCGGCTGCACGGTTAAATTCTACTTCTTCGTGGCTTCCGTTAACACACACCAGTGTTTGTTCTTTCGGGAAGAATGGTGGATTGCCAAAATTCATCTGATTATCCAGTCGGCCACCAATCATGATGACGACATCAGCTTCCTGAATGGCAGGCTTGGACGGGTGGTATTGATGGAAATCTGCCAAACCCATATAGGCATCACAATCGCGGCCCAATAATTTCTGATGATAGGGCACATTGAAAACAGGAATACGCAAGCGAGAGCAGGCATCGGCTAGCTTTAGTTCAGCGCCTGTCCACCACACACCGTGACCACCAATGACGACAGGCCTCTTGGCGTTTTCAATCAAGTTCAATACGCCTTGCAATGCTTCCGGCTCTGGCCAGGCACGAGGGGGCGCTAGATTACCGCGAAAATAAGGCCGTTCGTGCCGCCCGGCATCCTCATCGAACGAAGAGAACATTATATCGACAGGCAGACTGATATGAACAGGTCCGCAGTAACCTGATGTGGCTGCAATCCATGCGCGATCGACGAACTCACTGATGCGCTCTCCATCGGTGATTTGTACCGAATACTTGACCAGAGGTGCCGCAATCGCGACGTCATCAATCTCTTTGAATCCACCAGCACCTTGGCGTTTCAGCGTTGAGGAGCCAGTGACGAAAATGACGGGCGAACGCTCGCCACCAGCTTCGAGCATGGCAGGGACTGCGTTCGCAAATCCTTCTGGACCTACGAGGCACACCGTGGGTTTGCGGGTAATTCGGGCGTGCCCGTCTGCCAAGTGTCCGGCAACTTGTTCGTGAGGGCAATTGATGACCCGCATTTGGGCTTCCATGAAACCCTCCAATGCGGGGTTACAAAAACCTCCAGCCAACGTGAAGGTATGTTCGACACCTTTTTCTTTTAATGCGCGGGCCAGTAGGGCCCCACCTCGAATCTTGCCAGTGGACATAAGTGGTTTTGTTACTCTTGGAAGCTGAATCTTGTGCTTTTCGAAATTCGATAAATTCGATAAATTCGATAAATTCGATAAATTCGATAAATTCGATAAATTCGGTACTTCAACACGCTACTACCTACTAATACACCATGACGTTAGCACGCAGATGGGATAGGAAGGAGGCCCAAAAGTCTATACGATGTATAACCAATGGATATATTATAAAATTAACGTTAGCTTCTTGTTATGTTCGATGCACATAGTTGTCATGACATAACGATTTTGCAGAAATATAGGTCGTTCATAAGTTATGGCATCAGTAAGTGCATTGAAACTCGTTCAAATCCGATACTTCGTTGCCATAGTGGAAGCAGGCAGTTTTGTTGCCGCTGCCCGTGAACTGGATGTGGCTCAGCCAGCTTTAAGCCGACAGATAATCATACTCGAGCAAGAATTAGATAAGAAATTGCTCCGCCGTGTAAGGCGAGGAGCAACGCCAACGTCTGCGGGTAAACGGTTCTACGTGCATGCACGTTCGGTATTAGATCAACTGGAACTGGCAATAAGTGATGTTCAGCAAGGCTCAAAAGCCCCTAGTGGCGAAGTACGTGTCGCGCTTAGTGTTGGGTCTGCATCGATGATTGGACCTAAGCTGGTACAGCGGATGGGCACTCGCTTCCCGGATGTGGTCGTCTCAATAGTAGATGGACTGGGCTACCAGACAGGTGATGTCATTGAAAGTGCTCAAGTGAGCTTTGGGCTTGTAGCCCATGCGGAAGCTTTGTCTGGTGCTCGAGTTCAGTCGGTGCTTGAGGAAAATCTTTTTCTGGTATCAAAGCGCAAGAGCGACTATCCGGATATTAGCGACATTGCGTTTAAAGATATTGTTGGGATGGATTTGGTGATGCCCGATAGACGTGTGCATCTGCGTCGAATGGTTGAAGAAGCAGCCAGCCGAAGTGGTCATAAGCTTACAGTTCGTTATGAGCAACAATCTTTGTTAACGATACTGAGTCTCGTGAGAGAGGGTTTGGGTTCAGTTATTATCGGTTGGCCGGCGATACATTCTATGTGGGTAGCTGGAAGCATCGATGCTCGATGTATCGTCGAACCAGAGCTTTCACGAATTATATCGTTGGCCATTCCGTCTAGTCGACCTTTGTCGAATGCTGCGAAAGTCACCTATGACACACTGCATGAATTGTTGCGGGAGGAGGTGAAGGAAGGCAATTGGAAAGGTGAGTTACTATCAGGTTAAGATAAATCTCAATCTTCACCACTTTACGACACGATATGAATTCATTAACAGGCAAGATTGCCGTTGTAACTGGCGGTACACAAGGCTTGGGAGCAGCCATTGCTCGTGCGTTTGCATTGGCTGGAGCTCATGGCATTGTTACGTGTGGGCGGAACACTGAAAACGGTGAAGCCGTTGCTGCGTCCATAACTGACGACACTCAATGCCCTGTGCATTTTGTTAAGGCAGATCTGGAATCAGTCGCTGATTGTCGAGCTGTAGTTGCAGCGGCAGATAAACTGTTCGGTCGAGTAGACATACTGGTTAATGCTGCAGGCTTAACCGATAGAGGCGGAATTCTGGATACCAGCGAAGCTTTGTTCGATCGTATGTTTGCTATCAACACACGCGCGCCATTTTTCCTAATGCAAGATTGTATTAAAGTCATGCTTCGAAAAAAAATTGAAGGAGCCATAGTCAACATTGGTTCAACGTCCGCTTTGGCAGGCCAGCCCTTTATTGCATCCTATTGTGGTTCCAAAGGTGCTCTTGCGACGCTAACACGCAACACGGCGTATGCAGCGATGCGTAACCGCATTCGGGTTAACCAGTTGAATATTGGCTGGATGGCATCAGATGGTGAACACCGCATACAAACTGAATACCATAATGCAGATGAAAACTGGTTGGAGTCTGCAGCAGCAGAACAACCCTTCGGGCGATTACTTGCACCAGAAGAAGTGGCCAAGGCGGTCTGTTTTCTGGCATCTGAAGATGCTGGCATGATGACGGGTTCAGTGGTCAATTTTGATCAGTCTGTGTGGGGAGGATACTCATCCGCACCGCCAACACCAGACGATGCCTTATCGTTTCCCTGATCCGCCACGCAGAACAAAGAGAGCAAGAGTAAAGGAGGAGTAAAGGGGACGGAGGGATTTATCGCTAACAAAGCGCACTTAAGGAGTAAAGGGGACGGAGGGATTTATCGCTAACAAAGCGCACTTAATATAGTATTGAAGTCTTGGGGACGGAGGGATTTAATTTAATTCCTCCGTCCCCTTTATTCTCCCCTTTATTCCACTTTATTCAAACTTCATCTCTGAATGGACGACGCCATGTTATTCCGAGTCGATACACCGAACCAAGCGTAATTTATGAGCGACAAGCAAGTCATTGTTGCAGGTGGTGGCATAGGCGGTCTGGTTATGGCCTTGACCCTCCATCAAATTGGTGTGCCCTGCATCGTTGTGGAATCCTCTCGAGAGATGCGGCCATTGGGTGTCGGCATCAACATTCAGCCTAATGCTGTTCGTGAGCTTTTTGATCTGGATATTGCTCAGGAGGAGTTAGATGCCGTGGGATTACCAGCGGTTGAATGGGCTTTGGTTGGTCTTAACGGCAAGGAAGTCTATGCTGAGCCTCGCGGTCTGGAAGCGGGTTATAAATGGCCGCAGTATGCTGTGCATCGTGGTGAGCTTCACATGCTGCTTTATCGGAAGGTCATTGATCGCCTTGGGCCGGATGCCATACGTTTGGGTGTGAAGGTGTTGGGCTACACAAAAAACGATTCAAGTGTGGGAGTCACATTGTGTGATTCGGCAGGAACCACTTCTGATTTGCAAGGCAGCCTCCTAATTGGAGCTGATGGTATTCACTCTGCAGTGCGAGCGCAGATGCATCCGCAGCAGCCTCCTATTCATTGGGGTGGAGCAATCATGTGGCGTGGCACAGTTCGAACAAAGCCCCTGCGCACGCCGTCGTCGTTTATCGGACTCGGGACGCATCAACATAGGATGGTCATCTATCCGATCTCACACCCAGATTCTGATGGCAATGTGCTGGTTAACTGGATTGCAGAAGTCAGCGTTGATCCCGAGCATGGATGGCAACAGGAAGGTTGGTTCAGACCGGTGCAGGTTGATGAGTTTATTCATCACTTCGAATCCTATCGCTACGATTGGCTGGATGTTCCAGATATGTTGCGTCGCACTGATTGTGCGTTTGAAAACCCGATGATAGATCGTGACCCCGTATCAACGTGGGTGGATGGTCCAGTGGCGCTCATGGGTGATGCGGCACATGCAATGTACCCAACAGGTTCCAACGGTGCAAGTCAGGCCATTGTTGATAGCAGGGTGCTTGGTGCGAAGATGCTTGAGCATGGAGTGACACCAGTTGCGCTAAAGGACTACGACGATGAACTTTGCGCGCAAGTCTCAGAGCTGGTTCTTCGTAACAGGGGATCAGGCCCATTCGGACTTCTAAATACGCTGCACGAACGTTGTGGTGGAGTATTCGATAATATTAACGATGTCATATCTGCTGACGAACGTCAGGAATTTATGGCTCGTTATAAAGCAGCTGCAGGATTTGCAAAGGATGCGTTGAATGCTGCAGCTGCCACTATTCCTAAAGGATCTACCGTTTTATGAAATACCGGTCCCACGGTGATTTGAATCAGATAGACCCGATCGGACTAGGTGGATTCTATATCTGATAAAAACTGATCAAATTCATCAGCATTGATGGAAACATCATGGGTGCTTGACGGATAGGATTCTGTTTTGATGTCGCTGATGTATTCTTGGTACGCAGCAACTCGTTCTAGTTGCATCTCATCGCGCTTTGCAGCGAAGTTTCTATATACCTTGGCATAAAGCGGTATATGTCCTCGGTTTTCTCCGAGTAAATCTGCTAAGAATAAATAGGTTGGATCGCAGGCACTACCGGAGCTAAGCGATATGGTGAGTATTAAAACTCGTTGTGTGATGGCCTCAGCTACTCTCGCAGGTACAACTTCAACCTCTCGAGCAAACGCTACTGCAGATTCGAAATCCTTTCTGTCCTGATAAACCGGCCTAGCTTGATCCGCGTTCCTACCGACAGCTTTCATACCACCTACCCAAGTTGCTTTGGGTGGTACCAGTCCAACAGACGCTATTACTGGTACAGCCTCTCTGGCAAGTACTTCAACTACCGTTGGGCCCATTCCGCAGTAGACAGATTGAGCACCTGCTTCCATAGCCTGCATGGCATCGTACAACGCAGCTTCAGCTGACGCGTGTTTACCCCAAGGCAAAACGAAATTGAAAATGTGAGTTAAGTGCAAATGAAGAAAAGTGACTGGATTCGGAACGAAAACCTGTACCAATCATATCCACGCCAGCCTGCGATGCCACCATCGCCTCTTCTTCACGGACGACTTGAACAAAGGAAATTTGTCATACACCTTTTAATGTTAGTAGATCTTTGAGAGTCAGGTTGGTTATTGGCAGAATTCTCGAATATATCGTTAGCCTACTGCACCCCTATTGAATCTGGCAACCGATATCGAAAGGACACACTAGCTAACTTAGCCAGCTTTGTCTTTAGGCTTGTAATTGACAATGAATTCAATTTCAAGGGAGTTTTTACGCCCAATCAATGAGCTGGGATTGTCATGAAAAGAGGTTTTTAACATTCTGCAGTATGCCAATTCTGCTGATTTCTACAGCGAAAGTAGTGGTGTGTTTTCCTCGCCTAACTGTCTTGCCAGCGACAAACTGATTGCGGTTCAAGCAATGTCCCAGGCTCTAAATCAAATCGTTCAGGCAGATGAATGAGAGCGTGTTTCCATGTGTTGGATAGCTCCTTTAGGTCTGATGAGCTTAACCAATTAGGTTTAAAAGATACCGTGTCTGCATAAGTTGCAGCGATCAGCAGGAGTAGTAGAATAAAAAATATTCGAAGGAAAAATTAGAGTCGATGAGTAAAAATAGGCTTGATTATTCAAATCCGGATACAGTTCCAGGAATAATTAGGGAACCTCGATATTCAAAGTTTCCTTAACCGCTTCCATCACAACTATGCTGGTGGACTCGCGTACACCTGGTACGCTTAAAAGCGTGTCACCAAGAAACTCTCTATAGGCAGCCATATCGGCCACACGTGCTTTAAGCAAATAGTCGAAATTTCCAGATACCAGGTAGCACTCTTGTACTTGCTGTAAATTGATTACTGCCGTTCGAAAGTTGTCGAAACTATTTTTTGAAGTTCGGTCTAATTTGATCTGAATGAAAATAATGAGTCCCGCATCGAGGTACTCAGGTTCAACCCTGGCAGAGTAGCCTCGAATAAAACCTTCACGCTCAAGCCGTTTAACCCGGTCGATACACGGTGTTGTGGTTAGTCCGACCTGGCGCGCCAAGTCTGCGTAGGTGATGCGGCCGTCGTCCTGCAGTATCCTCAAAATGTTTCGATCGATTCGGTTTAAATCTCTTGGGCTCTTCGACATGGAAATATATAGCTAGAAACAGTAGATTATCCTTGATAGCACATATTAATCAGAAGATTAAGCTGTAAATATTCAAATATACAAAAATAGAACTCTAGATATTTGCCTAACATAGAATTATCCACTCTGGTGATAACGAAGAGAAAACGTCATGTTAATTGGTGTTCCAAAGGAAATTAAGAACCACGAGTATCGTGTCGGGCTAACTCCTGCATCAACCCGGGAGCTGACTAGCCACGGCCATGAAGTCATCATTGAGTCTAACGCTGGCTCAGGTATAGGGTTCAAAAACGAAGACTATATTGCAGCCGGTGGGCGTATTAGCGATAGCGCGAAAGAGATTTTTGCGGTGGCCGAAATGATTATCAAGGTAAAAGAACCTCAGCAAAGCGAATGTAAAATGCTTCGCCAAGGACAGATTTTGTATACCTATCTTCACCTTGCACCTGATCCTGATCAAACAGCAGCCCTGATCGAATCGGGAGCCACCTGTATTGCTTATGAGACAGTGACTGATGTTAATGGTGGATTGCCGTTGCTGGCGCCTATGAGTGAAGTCGCTGGTCGTCTTGCCCCACAAGCAGGCGCTCACGTACTCGAAAAGGCTCAGGGCGGGCGTGGCGTTTTGTTGGGCGGTGTTCCCGGGGTTGAGCCGGCTAAGGTGACGGTCATTGGTGGCGGTATTGTTGGACACAACGCGGCTTCCGTAGCTGTTGGTATGGGGGCTGATGTCACCATCCTAGATCGTTCGATCGAACGCTTACGCTGGCTAGACAATCACTATCAGGGCAGAATCAAATGCTTATATTCCACTGTGGTTGCAATTGAAGAGCATGCGTTGGCATCCGACATGGTTATTGGTGCGGTTCTGGTTCCTGGGGCGGCAGCTCCGAAATTGTTGACGCGCGACATTATTAGTAATATGAAAGAGGGTAGTGTGGTCGTCGATGTCGCAATTGATCAAGGGGGGTGTTTTGAAACGTCCAAAGCTACCACTCACGCGGACCCCACTTACGTTGTTGATGGGGTGGTGCACTACTGTGTTGCCAATATGCCTGGAGCAGTTGCACGCACATCGACTATGGCTCTTAACAATGTGACTTTACCTTTTGCAGTTGCCCTGGCAAACAAAGGTGCAAAGAAGGCATTACTAGACGACAAACACTTAGGTAACGGCCTGAATGTTCACGAAGGAAAGGTAACCTACAAGGCGGTTAGTGACGCGTTGGGATACGATTATATTCCTATTTCTGAGGCGTTATAAAACGTTGAGGGAATTGCACTGGCTAATCATTGGCCAGTGCACACTTTAAAGGTGACCAACTTACGTCAAGCTGAATTAGGCACTGGTTAACGGAATTCAGTGAGTTGGATGAGCCTATTTGAATGTTCATGCTCAGCTGTATCAATCCTGCCTACCAAGATGGTGCGAGTAGGTTGGTCAATCTTTATACGTTGAATCAACGTATCAGAGCTATAAACCTCGAGTATGTTGCACGATCAGTTCAATCGTATGTTTTTGATACTGCTCGAGGGGAGATAATGGTTACGCCTATTCTGAGTTTTGAAGGCAACGATAATCTGCATTCTCGATGGATGCGGGCGTTTCTGGAAAATGGCAAGTTGCAAACACTGCATTGGGATGAAACCACTGACAAAATGATCGAATGGATAAGCGAAGAAACTAAATATCTTCGCGTTTATGTTCAACCGTTAAGGGGTAATATTGGAGTTTTCAACGATCGCGCATTTATGCATGCTCGCGACTTCTATGAAGATCACCCCGATCATGAGCCACTCTACTTGTTGCGACGCTGGTTTCGATAGTTGAGCTGTCCTCGTTAAAATGAGACACAAAGAAAGTCCAGAATGAATGAAAAACACTAGTCTCGATGCACTTGATATCCGAATTCTCAGTGCGGTCCAAAGTCATGGTCGGCTAAGTAAAGCCAGGCTAGCAGAAATCGTTAATTTGTCGCCAACACCGTGTTGGGCGCGATTGAACAAGTTGACGGAAGCTGGATTCATTCGGGGTTATCACGCAGACATCGCATTGGCTCTTATCGGTGACCTGACGCAGGTTGTTGTGACGATCTCCCTGACCCATCATCGTAAGTCTGATTTTGACCGCTTTGAGACCCATATTCGCGGCTTGGATGAAGTCACTGAATGTATCGCTACCGGTGGTGGTATGGACTATGTGTTGAAGATTTTCAGTGCCAGTTTGACGGATTTTCAGAAGTTGATGGAATCTATGCTTTCGGCTGAAATTGGGATCGATCGTTACATGACTTATATCGTGACTCGTAGTATAAAAATTGGGCCGCCTAACCTTGCACAGCTGATTGGCAGAACTGATTAATAAAGACACCTGATGCAACGGTCTACAGAGCTTATGACAATAGTCTGATCGGACTTTCAAACGATTCTGTTTGGTCTGAAGCCACGCCGAAGCTGGCGCTAAACTTCTCCCAGAAAAATGGGTGAAATTTATGAAGCAAACAGACAATTTCGGCTTTGGCACACAAATTCGGAAATCCCCTTATTTTGACGCTACTGTACGTTGGGGAGCGCAAGGTTTTTCTGTGTACAACCACATGTATATACCGCGAAATTTTGGAGATCCTGAACAGAACTTCTGGAATCTGGTGAATGATGCGATTCTTTGTGACGTTGCGGTTGAGCGTCAGGTGGAAATTACGGGTCCGGATGCGGCGAAATTTACTCAGTTACTGACACCTCGTGATCTGTCTAACCTTAGCATCGGGCAGTGCAAGTACATCCTTATTACCAATGTTGATGGTGGCATTCTCAATGATCCTGTCCTGTTGCGATTGGGTGAAAATCACTTCTGGCTATCCCTTGCCGACAGCGATATTCTATTATGGGCTCAGGGCGTGGCAGTCCATGCTGGCATGGATGTCACGATCTGTGAACCGGATGTTTCACCTCTGCAATTGCAAGGACCAAAATCTGGACTGGTGATGCAGGCGCTGTTTGGGGATAGCATTTTGGACTTGCGTTATTACTGGTTACGCGAGGTGGAGCTGGATGGCATACCACTGGTTATATCGCGCACAGGTTGGTCTAGTGAGCTTGGCTATGAGCTATATCTGCAGGACGGTTCTCGCGGTGATGAGTTATGGGAAAAGATTATGGTTGCAGGGGAGGCGTTCGGTCTTAAACCTGGCCACACATCATCCATTCGACGCATTGAAGGTGGCATGCTCTCCTATCACGCTGATGCGGATATCACGACTAACCCTTATGAATTGGGTATGGATCGGCTAATCAATCCTGATATGGAAGCTGACTTTATTGGCAAGGCAGCATTGCATCGTATTCGCGATAGTGGGGTGACTCGCAAACAAGTTGGTCTTTGTATCGATAGCGCAGCGATGAGGGGACCGAACACTAATTTCTGGCCTATCAGCAAGGATGGTGAGAATGTTGGTCGGGTGACCTCTGCTGTCTATTCGCCGCGTCTTGAAAAGAACATTGCTCTGGCCATGGTCGAGTTGGATTGCACTGATATAGGAATGGAGCTAATGATTGCGATGCCTGAGGGACCAACTTGGGCAACCGTTGTTGAAACACCGTTTTTCGATCCTAACAAACAACTTGCTTCTAATTCTTAGTACTTCCCTAGTTGATGGTTCTCGTGGCAAACTGCACTTGCTGATTGCGCCAACCATTTTCCCCAGCTGGGTATTACACCTCAAAATCCTGGGGAGGCAGAGTTCAGACTAATTCATTAGATAGGGAGAAGAAATATGTGCGATATCTGCGTAATGAATGCGGTTAAAAACAAGATGCTTTCACGTCGTAGTTTTTTCAAAACTGGGGCTGCTATCGGTGCTGCGGCGGCAGTAGGATCCACGATATCCGCTACACCAGCAATGGCAGCAGGCCATGCAACAGTTGAGGACATGACGCATACGCTGAGTCCTGAATTTCCGACTTATTTTGATGAGTCTGGGTTCAGCATGGAGCAAATATATAACTACGCCGAACATTCGTTTAATTTGTTTCAGTACACGGTTAACGAACACACAGGTACACATATCGATGCGCCGTTACACTTTTCTGCCGATGGTCTGTCTGTTGATGAGATCGAAGTCAGTAATCTCATAGCTCCGCTTTGCGTAATAGATATCGCTGCACGCGCTGAAGGCGATTCAGATGCGCAGGTGACTCCGGATGACATCAAGGCCTGGATTTCGGCAAATGGTGAGATTCCGGCGCACGCCTGTGTTGCCATGCATTCGGGCTGGGCATCCAAGGTTGCAAGCGAGGACTTTCGTGGCTTCGATGGGAAGGTACAACACTATCCGGGTTTTCATGTTGAGGCTGCCAAAATGCTGATGGAAGAAACCGCAGCGGCGTCAATCGCTGTTGATACCTTGTCTCTGGATCACGGCATGTCTGCTGATTTTGCCACTCATTACGCATGGTTGCCTTCTGGTCGTTTCGGAATAGAGAATCTTGCCAATCTTGACAAAGTACCTGCGGCGGGTGCAACTCTGGTAATCGGTGCACCAAAGCATAAAGGTGGCACCGGTGGTCCAGCTCGCATTTTTGCATTGATCTAGAGGTTAGCAACGTCTTCAGGTCTATAAAAATTACCTGATACAAATGTAGCCATTATTGGAGCAGGGTCTTTGTACCACCAACACCCGCGTCCCAAAAAAATGCATTTATTGTCAGTTTTCGTCAGTGATGTAGCAAATACAATCCAGCGTAGCGTGCACCAACAATAGCAACGTCGTAAGGTTTGATGTTTTTATTCATGCGGAACTAACTCTCGATCATTTTGGTGGGGTAAGTTAGATGGCGCAGGGAGGAAATACGCAAATCGTAGTGCAGGCAAAAGGGCTGTTTGTATCTGTTCTACGATCTGAAATATGGTGTTCTAATAATTGGAACTATGATTTCCATTGCTCATATCTGTTCAAATAATTGTGACCCTATACAGTTTAAGTCTAACGGAATTTTGAGTTAGAAAATGTTGCATACAGCTACTGTGTAAAGGGGAACTTTATGTCTTCTAAATTCACGATACGCAAGGACGATTTGCCCGCAGAGATGCGCCTATTACTTGATGATTATCCGCGGGAGAGTTGGCCTACCCATGACGGGTTCAAGGACAAAACCCGACAATAGCTTGGAGCTCACGAAAGTTTCAGACGTTTAAGTGCGACAGTCCGTAGAGATACTGAAAGCTATCTTGATGGAAACAAAGATGCAAAGGACTATGTAGAGCAACTGATCCATCGAGGAGGTGCTTTAGTTGGAAATCTTCATGGCCATCATGGATGGGAAGATCGCAGCTATTTCCCAGACTTGTCAGCCGCTGATTCAAGGTTTGATGCTGGCCTTGAGATTCTGGAGAAGGATCACGGTGCATTACACGAAGTGTTAGACAGCTTCACCGGAAGTACTAATCGAGCTGTTGCTATGCTCTAGCTTGATGACGAAAAACACCGGGGCGAGGTGGGTGCCCTGCACACAGCAGCGCAAACTATTGAGACTCTTTTGCAACGGCATTTGTCCGATGAGGAAGAGCTTGCTTTACCCATAATTTTACATTTCCGATTACGTGGCTAACGAATAACGATATGACAAGTAAATTCACTGATATCTCGAAAGAGGAATCGCAGGAAAATGCGGATAGTCGTAGATCAAAGGGAGAATTTGTTCGTGGCGTCAGTGGATTTCGCAATGCCTTGGGTGATGCACAGTTTCCATCAGAGCCTGGACGCTATCATTTATTTGTGGCGTTCAATTGCCCTTGGTGTCACCGAGTCACCCTTGCCAGGAACATATTGGGACTACAAAACAGTATAACCATTGATGTCGCGTTTCCGAGTAGAACAAACGATGATGACTCTGTGGCTGCCAATCTCTGGGAATTCAACCCCAACCGAATATCAACCCTGACCGGCGCAGCTCTACCGGAATGCACGTCAGAGACAGCCACGGGTAATAACTTTCGTTTGGTAAAACAGCTCTATGCAGCGGAAGGTTCAGATGAGGGATCAGTCCCCGTTCTTTATGATAAAAAGAACCACCGGATCGTAAGCAACGAGAGTGCTGAGATAATTCGCATGTTTAACGATCAGGCAGCTGCTCTAGGCAGTTCTATACCCGATGCTGATCGCGCAAATCTTTACCCGGACCAGGGTCTCTTGCGCGATGAAATCGAATCGTTGAATATGACTATATATGCGCACATCAATAACGGGGCTTATAAGGCCGGCTTTTCGTCCGACCAGGCTGTCTATGCAAGTGCATTTAAGGAATATTTCAACACGCTGTCAAACCTTGATGCGAGGCTTGCAGCGGATAACCGGCCGTATCTGACAGGTGATAAGTTCACTGAAGCAGATCTACGCTTGTTTCCAACGCTCTATCGCCACGATCC
>JBLIIE010000066.1:0-27730 GCA_047634635.1 Granulosicoccus sp.
GCAACCAATGCAATACAAGCACCCATTTAAATTACTTGATCTAATTGTAAAAGAGCGGGCTAACCAGCGAAGCGTCTGAACTGCTTCCTGTCTGCCGAGTCCGAGGAGTATACCTTGAACACTTTGAAATATCTACTTTAATTTAAGACTGATCGTTTCATCGTTTCGCCTGAAAGGCTTTGCGTTGAAGCGAGTTGCGTATTCTACATTTAAAAATTATAAAGGCAATGCCTCCCAACGAAATATAACAACAAGATGTCAGAAAGCACTGGTGACAATTTGGAACAGACTAGAGTCAGCACTGACACCTTTATCATATCAATTGCAAGGAACTACTTTATCGGCTGCAAAGCAGCAAAGTTAAGGCACCAAATAAATGTATCTACCAAAAATAGCTGGCTTTGATACCAGCGTTAAAAGTACGAAACCAATAGGCACTTCTAACAGACGCACGTGGTCTGTAAACACAACATACAAACCCGCTTTTTATATAAGAGACACCTTAGCAACCTTGCGCTTGCCAACTTGCATAATCACTTCTAATCCAGCCATCAAAACCTGTCGACCATCTTCTACCTTCTCACCATCAATGCGAACAGCACCTTGTTTGATCATGCGGTGACTCTCCGAAGTACCACTCGTCAGAGCCGCGTCCACCAGCACATTAGCAAGCGGACGCCCTTCATCCCCCACCTCAATTTGCAACGTCACCAAGTCTTCCGGCAACTGCCCTTGCCTGAAACGTTGTATGAAAGCCTCTTTAGCTGTGAGAGCGGCTTCTATCCCGTGATAGGTCTCTACAATCTCAAGCCCTAGCTCGTATTTAACGTCACGAGGATTCACACCCTCTTCTGTAGCAGTCCTAAGTTTTTCAATCTCCTCATTGGACTTTGCACTCAACAACTCGAAGTAGCGCCACATGATCGAATCCGGAATAGACATTAATTTACCAAACATCTCGTTTGGCGCATCATTCACCCCAACATAGTTATTAAGCGACTTGGACATTTTCTGCACCCCGTCAAGACCCTCCAGTAGTGGCATTGTGAGTACTATTTGGGGCTTCTGACCATCGCCTTTTTGCAGCTCACGCCCCATCAGCAAATTGAACTTCTGATCTGTACCGCCTAACTCAACGTCACATTCAAGAGCGACTGAGTCAAAGCCCTGCACCATGGGATACAAAAACTCGTGTAAAGCAATGGGCTGCTGCTCGCGATAGCGCTTGGAAAAGTCGTCTCGTTCAAGCATCCGTGCCAACGTTTGTCGGGATGCCAACCGAATAAGATCACTAGCTGACATTGCCCCAAACCATTCAGCGTTAAATCGTACCTCAGTGAGCTCGGGATCCAGAATTTTGAACACCTGTTCCTTGTATGTCTGAGCGTTTTCCATAATCGCCGCATCGTCCAGAGCCGGACGTGTGGCATTTCGACCGCTCGGGTCACCAATCCGACCCGTAAAATCACCAATTAGAAATATTACCTGATGACCAAGCTGCTGAAACTGACGCATTTTGTTTAGAAGCACTGTGTGCCCAAGATGCAAATCTGGCGCTGTCGGATCGAACCCAGCCTTGATTCGCAGCGGCCTGCCTTCTTTTAATCTTTCCCTGAGTTCGCTTTCCAACAAAATCTCATCAGCACCTCTAGCCAGCAACGCCATTTGCTCCTCTATGTCAACGCTGCCAGCGCGCCTGGTAATTTCTGATGCCATGTCCTGATTAATACTCCAAATTAAAAAAACGACTGAACGTAAGATTAGACAATACTAATTGATTGAGGCGCATTGAATTGCTGTCAAAAAGTGCGAAGTGTTCTACACTCGACCCGTGCTGTTGATTTTGAAAGCGACTATAACGAAAAAAAGCACACCTAACTCATAATCCGAACCCTCGAACGGACACTCGCGTTGACAAAAAATAGCGCTCAATTCCGTCCGCACTGCGTGGACTTGACCCCTGGGACTTACGCCCGCACAGACGACTCGCGTGCCAATCACGCCTCGCGTCGCTATGCCGAAGCCGCTGAAAAGAATTCACGCAGTCGCACGGAATCTCACAACCGAAACCAAGTGTCGGGCTCACGTCAGGGAGCTATTAGACTCTCTGGGGCGCCGGCAGCTCCCAGATTTAGTCACATAGGCAAAATAAGTGCTGCATTAGCTTGTATAGCGAGCGGCATCTTCTGGACCACGACAAGCACTGGCAAAACGGTTACTGCCACAGAAGCAACTGCTGAACGTCAACCGATAGTCGTTCAAGCCACTGTTAAAACACCCACTTTCTACTTCGATGATTCGATCGATGCTTTATCGGCGTACTTTACCGAACATGGTGATACCAATTCATTGGCACCACCGACGCTGCTAGCGGTTGCAGTCGAGAGTACGGATACCATCGGAAACTCGAAAGAGGATATAGACGCTCTATTTGAACTTGCACCTGCCCAATTAGCTCCAGCCTTATTTATCCCGCGTCCGAGTAACAGCGACACGGCGACAATTTCACCGATTGTGGAGCATCCTTCTATTTCAGCAGTGCGTAATCTGGCAATGGCGCCCGAAGGTGGTAATACAACAACCGTCTTAGTAGCCCCTGGTAATACATTATCTGGAATCTTGAACGATCACGGTGTCAAGATCGACCAAATGCCTCAACTCCTGACAGATAACGTCGTCAAACAGCATCTCTCCAGTTTGAAAATTGGCCAAAAATTCAAAATCACTCAAAACCAAGACGGCGATTTTCATAGCCTGAGCGCCCGGATTGGCAATGATAAGCACATCACCATACGTCGTTCAGCCAATGATTTCGCGGTGGCCTCAATCGAACTACCCGTTGAAAAAGAGCGTGTTGTTACATCCGGCACCATCGAACAGTCCTTATATCTTGCTGCCGAACAAGCAAATTTAAAGCAATCCACCATCATGGAATTGTCAGATATATTTCAGTGGGAGTTAGATTTTGCCCGAGACATTCGCAAAGGCGATCAGTTCGCTCTCGTTTACGACAAACTCTATAGAGATGGTAGCTATATAGGGGATGGGGATATTCTGGCCGCAGAGTTTGCGCGGGGCGGCAAGACACACAGGGCTATCAGATTTACCACAGATGACGGCTTTACCAACTATTACTCGCCCGAAGGAAAATCACTAAAGAGGACCTTCATGCGCCACCCGGTCGACCTGGTACGCATCACCTCAAAATTTAACCCGAAGAGAATGCATCCGGTTCTTCATAAGATCAAAGCACACAGAGGCGTCGATTATGGATCTCCTCACGGCTCGCCAATCTACGCTACTGCTGATGGTAAAGTAAAATTTTCGGGCCCATATGGAGCTTATGGCAACACGGTAATTCTTCAACACGGCCAGAGATTTAGTACGCTCTATGCACACATGTCTAAAATCTCATCCAAATCCAAAAAAGGGAAGAGAATTAAGCAGGGCGATGTTATCGGCTACGTTGGCAGATCTGGTCGAGTCACAGGCACACATTTACACTACGAATTCCGCGTCAACGGTGAGCAGATTGATCCTTTGAAGGTTGAATTGCCGGCGGCAGAACCGCTCGCTAAGAAGTATCTGGCAGAACTCAGAGCCATATCCCAGGAAATGACTAATCAGATGCAAAGTGTATTGACAGGTATTGGAGATGTAGCAGATGCCACATCTTCCCAGACTGTGCCAGTCCGGGCTAGATAACTATTTTCCTAACAACCGAGCCCGAAAACCGGACTCGCCCGCTGCTGGCTAACTAGTCGTTAAACTGAGAAAGACGAACCACATCCGCACGTTGTTGTTGCATTTGGATTTCTAATAACAAACTGAGACCCTTCTAGGCCTTCCGTATAATCGATTTCAGCGCCAGTCAAGTACTGAAAGCTCATTGGATCGATCAACAATTTGACCCCTTCCTTTTTTACCTCGGTGTCACCGTCGTTGACGACCTCATCGAACGTAAAACCATACTGAAAACCACTGCAACCACCACCTGATACAAAAACGCGCAGCATCAAGTCAGGATTTCCCTCTTCTTCGATCAATTCTTTGACTTTAAATGCCGCCGCTTGAGTAAACACAAGCAGATCAGGCATTTCAAAGTCGTCAATGCTGACTTCAGCACTCATTTGGGAATTCCTCTCATTCGCATTTACCTCAGTTTACTTGACCCAGCAATTTAGTCAAGTATTACAGATCTCGCTTACAGTAATCATAAAAAGAACTGATAGCGAGCACCACGTATTGCTAAACTGGTGCCTATTGTCATTAATTAAACACCTACGGCATCAGAGCTGGTAGCAACAATCCTTCCGTTTCAGCCATACCGAGCATCAAGTTCATGTTTTGTACTGCCTGACCGGCAGCGCCCTTCACCAGATTGTCTTCGACGGCCAAGACTACAGCAGTATTACGACCTTGTGGCCGATGAACTGCCAACCTGCACACGTTAGTTCCTCTGACTGAACGGGTTTCCGGATGAGAACCTGCTGGCAATACATCTACAAATGGCTCATCTTTAAATCGGGATTCGTAGAGTTGCTGCAAATCGACGTCGTCAGTCAGCTGTGCATACAATGTGGAATGGATCCCACGAATAATGGGGAGCAAGTGGGGTGTGAATGTCAAATTGACAGGGCCAGCACTCATTTCTCTAAGCCCTTGCTCAATTTCCGGCAAATGCCGGTGTCCAGCTACTCCATAGGCCTTAAAACTATCACCAGCTTCAGCCAGTAAATTTGCCACAGATGCACCTCGACCAGCACCAGTGATTCCCGATTTAGCATCTGCAATCAATGTGTCACAATTAACAATGCCAGCTTCCAACAATGGCAGAAACCCAAGCTGCACCGTGGTGGGGTAACAACCCGGATTAGCCACTAGTTGAGCTAATTTTATTTGATTGCGATTAATTTCAGGCAGACCATAAACAGCGTCTGCGACCAAAGATGGACAGTTGTGCTCCATTCCATACCAATGCTCCCACACAGAAATATCCTGGATACGGAAATCAGCAGATAAATCAACCACCTTAGTCCCCTTATCAAGAAGCGCTGGAGCTTGACGCATGGCAGTCCCGTTAGGAGTAGCAAAGAAGACAAGATCGCATTGAGCATCAGCGACATCGCCAGGATCTGAAAACGAGATATCTACATGCCCCCGTAAGCTGGGGAATAAAGCGTCTACCCTATTACCCGCCTGGGCTCTTGAACTGATAAAAACAATTTCGATATCTTTTCGTACGCTAAGTAAACGCAGTAACTCAACACCGGTATACCCAGATCCACCGATTATTCCGATTCTCATATTGCTCAGCAATTTCCTTGTGTTCCCAGTACCACACGCTTAAAACGTGCCTGATCAGGAGCAGATTATTGCATAGCTAAGTGCCTGATCGTCGAGACTGAACTCAAATGAGAGCAGTGTCGCAAACGCAACGATTCATCGCAACTGAGACGGGTTCGCTAAATCACCCCAATTTGCGGCTGATACCCCAGATCCAGTGATATAAAATAAAGCGTCGTTAACCATCACACTTCGATCCACGCCATAGGCACCGTAATTAACACCTACATCCGGATTCACTCGCAAAACACCCTTGGAAACTATCTCAGCATCAGTGCCCACTTTGATCTCGAATCCGTGCAAACCGGAGTAACGGTAATCGTAGTAACGAAATGCAGAATTCTCATCAGTGACTCGTTCAGGAGATGATTCTCCGTATACATCTATTCCAAAACTAACCCGTAACGGATGCGCATCAGTTGCCGGCTGAAGAGTAATTGCACGGTGGTCCGAAAGCGCATTTGAATGAGTACCGCGCTGCCCTATTAATACCGATTGCACTTCAGTTGGACTCGCCGGATTACTAACATTGAACAAGGATAATTTCACACCCTGAACCAGCGCGCCACGACCATCGCCCACTCCATCGCTGGCAGCCACAGCGTCTTTGCCAATTCCCAGTAAATAGTCTTCCCCAATGGGTTGCAAGTAATCGCTGTAGCCCTCTATTTCAAGTTCACCAGCAATGCTTGGATTGGTGGGATCTGCCAAATCTACAATATACAGCGGATCCGTCTGCCTGAAGGTCACAAGATAGGCGCGATCACCCAGAAATCTAGATGCATATAGTTGCTCCCCCGGCTTTCCGATAAATGCAGGTTCACGGCTGTTGGGTAGTGTTGACACCGTTTCCAAACTGCCTTGTCCATCTGCCAGTAGGACAGTTAACAAAATTGGACTAGCACTCCCCCCCTGCTCATCATTAAGCGTTGCAACTCTAAGGTAGCCATCCTTTTCGCTCATACGAAAGGGTTTGCGCAAAGGATTCCAGCCCAAGTGACCTTTAACTGCACCGGTGCCTGCATACGTCAAGCTACCAGCATTAATATCAAATTGATGAATACTGGTTTCTGTACGAGATTCTGAAATAAACTCGTCAGTATCAATTGGCTCTACCGCTATATCAGGACCTTCAGATACGAAGGTACCCTGTGAATAATGAAATTCTGTTGTAGCAAGAAAAACTGCATCTGCTGACGCATACAATGTCTCTGTTGCCCCTAAAAAACACTGGCTATCGGTCAATTCCATCGTATCCAGATCAAGTACTGCAAGCGTAATTATGTCGGGCGAGTAGTAGTAGTTTGTGGTCTGTGTACCTGCAACAAAACATTGAGACGGATCAATCAAAGCGGTGCCCTCTGACTCATCGTTTCGTCGATATTCAGGGAGCAGACCAGCAAGATCAGCACTATCAACCTGTGCTGCCCACACTTCTGGGCTCTGTGTCCAAGGTTGCTCACCTGGTAAAGTCGGGTAGTACCTCGACGCGAAGAACAGATGTTTGCCAATTCGACGACTGGAAATTATTTGACCATCAAACTTGAATGAAGAGGTAACGGAGGGTGATGAAGGATCACTCACATCGACTTTAGTAATCAGGCTGTCCACTCCTGAAAAGGCTGTCGGTGTGGCCCAAAACGCCCAATAATTGTTACCAGTCGCCGAAATAAAAGCCGATTTACTGTCTGCGGTTTCATACAAATAAAACCCTTCTGCATAGCGTCCAGACAGGTCAACATCCAATTCACTGATCATATTTGAATCCGGCGTCTCTGCATCAAGACCCATTACTCTCAATTTGGTTGTATACGATTGAGGTATCGCAATCGATGAGCGCGCAGTCGGCGAAAATTCAATATCAATTAAAGGCTCAATGAGTGGCCTAACAACAAAATCGTTCGAATAGTCACTTTGCAGTATGTACAGCTCATCACCAGACGACCCAAGCTTCACCCAATCCTGCTCATCCACGTTCAGCTCTTGCACATTGGTACTCGTGACTTCGTTTCTGGATGAGTCAGTCGAACCTGATTCACCTGCAGCAGACTCAGCAGTATCACTTGCTTGTGATGGAGCGATTGACGGTGAAGCTACAGCAATATCAGTATCCACTTCAGCAAAACCCCCACCAGAACCGCCCAAAGAACTGGTTGACTGAGCTTTAAGCCCAGCTCTCAAAGCGGTGTAAAATTCTGCATCGCTCCCTAATGTGACTAATCTGGCACTAGCTGAAGGTGGACCAGCTATAACCGTTGGGTCTGAAGAACCACAGCTACTAAGGAGCAGCGCAATCACCGCTGTTACCAGAAAGGTGTTTCTTGGATACATTGCCAATACCTCAATGAATATTTTGGGTTATTTTTCCCAATAATACTATATTGGCGTCCAAAAGCAAGCTGGATGAAGCCTTAGAAGGTTAATCTGGCAAAATTTGTAATCACCATCACACAGACAATGTGACTAATCAGGCGATGGTTATATCGGGAAGCCTTAGCCCAGCCGCTTCTAAGGCCTCCTGCAGCTGGATTTGCGTGTAAGGTTTAGTCAAAAAACGAGTTGCCCCCATTTTCATGAGCTGCTCCCGATTTTCAGGATGATCGCGACTACTAATTACAATCACCGGAGGGCAGGCATCGCCGTACTCCTTTTTAGCTCTCTTAAGAAACGCCTTGCCATCGAGCCTGGGCATTTCCAGATCCAGCAATATCAGATTAGGAAGCGCCGACGCCATACTATCCAGCGCCTCAACCCCATCTCTGGTTAATCTCGTAGCAATCCCACATTGCTCCAAAATACTTTCGGCGGCAACTCGCATGGTGAGCGAATCATCGACAATCAAAGCCACCGGACGCAGGGATTCACGGGCAGGTTTCACCCCTTTGAACACTTCAGCACCCACATTTTCCAGTATCCGTGGCAAATCGAGTATCAGCACTTGTCGACCATCAGATAAAACACTACCCCCTGAATAACGCTGCAAAGAAGCCAGTTGCGGCCCGAGTGCCTGAGTTACCAGCTCGCGATAACCAATCACCTTTTCAATTTCCAATGCTACGGAAACCCCTGATGCAGTGACCAGTATCGCTGAACGTTGTTGTTTTTGACTGGCGCCGTATCGGGTAGGGCTCTGTGAGACGAGTGCCGACAAGGACGTTCTTCTGTATCGTTCCGGGATAGAGCCGGGACTTCCTGCGGCGACGCGGACGGCGTCTACAAAATTTACTGGCAATGCAAACAGCACACCCTCACTCTCCACCAACACTACCTGATTAACAACAATTCGTTGTGGAAGTCTCAGCGTCAAACGAGTTCCACTACCAGATTCAGTGGCCAGCTGTATCCGCCCACCCAGATACTCAACAGCCGATTTGACAGCTGCCAAACCCAATCCATGACCTGCAAGAGCTGACGGGGTCTCTACTGTCGAAAATCCTGATTGAAACAGGATTTGTTGCAGTTCTGCATGGCTATTGAGTGCAGTTTCTCCTTTCTCCTTAAGTTTTGCACTCAATGTATGTCGCTCAATTCCCCGACCATCATCAGAAAATCGCAAAACCAGATCCGTTCCATCGACCGTGGCTGACAAAAGCAAGTCACCACTAGGCGCTTTACCACTATGGGCACGTTCCTCAGGCGTCTCTATACCGTGCACAACTGCGTTTCGAGCTAAATGTTGAAGCGGCGCCAACAATTGTCGATAAAGTGAGCGATCAAGCGTAACTTCTCCACCTTCGATTCTCAGCCGAGCTATTCGTCCTGTTGATTGTGCAGTATCCAATACAGTTTGCGACAACCTGTCAAACAACTCGTCGACTCGAACCAATCGAGTCCGAATTAGATTTTGCTGCAGTCCTGCGCTAGCTCGTGACGCCTGCTGCTGCTCTCTCTCCGCCTGACGCAAAGCCTGTCTCATGACCGAGCGCGTGGCTTCGAGATCAGCCAGGATCTCGTTAACTTCAGTGGTGCTCTTAACAGCGGTGGATTGAGGCAGTTCACGAAACCTACTCGAGATGTTTTCTATGTCTTGATACACCTCGCGCAGCCTGGCCAACTCATCGCTCAAGCGCGCTTGATTCACCGTCACATCGGTTGCGAGGTCGAGCAAAGTATCAAAAGCGGTATCGCTCACCATTGAAGAGTCTGCATAGGCGTTGCCAACACGCACTGCTGGCTCTGCCGGTACAACATCACTGCATCGTGGCTGAACTCCTGCCTGCGTCAACAATTGGCTCAATACGGAATAGCCGGTATGCAGTGCGAAAGCTTGAGCGTCCGTATTCTGAAGCTCCTGAATTTCACTCTCTAGCGTATGGGCATGCTCAGCGATAGTCGTTCTGCCAGCCATACGCGCACTGCCCTTAAGTGTGTGCAGGACGGCAAGCGCGTCGTAGGTGTTTTGTAAATCATGCTGCTCGCCATTCACTATTAGGCGCAGTCTTTCTACAAGCTCATCGGCTTCTTCATCGAACACATCGTCAAGAGATCGGCCCCTCGACACAATTGCGTCTTTGGTGTCCGTAAATTGTGCTCCAGGGATAGAAGCAGCGAGAAAACTAACCAACCTGTTCTCTATGGAAATTACACTTTGACTGACATTCCCATCACTACCAAGAGATTCGAGCCTTGCGCGTAAAGCAACAACGAGATCACCTACAAAACTGGTTTCAGCTTCATCAAAGTAGTTGCCAACCCTCTGTCTGGTCAAAGCAACACGCTGTAAAGGTTGAACAATGGCGACAATATGCGGGGCATCGACTGTCTGAGCGCTTCCTGTCAACGTGTGCAGCGCCCTGAGCATTTGCTCCGAGGGAAGTCGCCGGGAAACGTCATCACCCGCATCCACTGCAAGCCTTACTGACTCATCAAGAGCCTCAAGATGACTCAGGCACTCATGATAAAAAACATGACGCAGTGTTTGATCAAATCCCGATGTTTCAGATTCGTCGAGTTCATTTGACAGCAAACTTTCATCGACATTTAACGTCAGTTCTCGCGCTTCAACATAGTGCTCGTGCTCAGCTGGGTAGGAGGGTGACCTCTGCAGGCGTTGAATAAGCTCGTCAAACCCACGAACACTGTCAGAGCCACTCAGCATCTGATCAAATAGTTGCGGTAGAACCGCATGAATTTCATCCAGTGTACATAGTTCATTGAAACCCAGCGTTTCAGAACCGCTTGTGTTGTCACTGAACCAATTCTTAGCCGCTACTGCCAGTAAGTGAATTGATGATCCTGTCTGATCATGCGTCGAGTATTCAAACTGTTGCAGAGCGTGAGCAATTCCCTGATACACGGCAACTGAAGAATCTCTACGGTACGAGGCGATTGCTACCCCTAAACTATCCATATGGGGTAGGAGCAAGGAAATGTTCGCTTCCCATTCTTTTTCAGTCAGCTTTAATGGCGGATTGATAGTCTCACCGTTGAGGTATTCGAGGGCGCGATGCAAAGATTCTTCTGCATCTAGAAGCAACTCACTGGCCGCTGCCTGAGGTTGCAATACACAGCCCAGATAATAGTCAAGGGAGACCAACATCGTAGCGACTTCTTGTTGCACCGACGCATCTCGATTAGCGTCGCTGCAGCCCTCTCGCCCGCTTAATTGCAAGCACGCCAATACTTCAATCAGGCCCTGCAACAATGGACTGATTTCGGGCAAAGGTAAAATTTGCAGTGAACTATCAACCAGCTGAATTTGCTGGTTCAGAGCATGGCATCGACCGGTTGGCAGCACACCCATTTTTAAGAGTGTTTCAAGCGTCTCGGCTACTTGCTGCAACCCTAGACGAGCCTCTCTCAGGCAAGCGTCGGTGGCAGAGTCAATAAAGACGTCTTCCGCAGTTACTGTAGATTGGGCATTATTCCCGGTACCAGGCCCAGTACCAGTGATGCTATTGCGTGCTGATTTATCTAAAATAGCATCCAACAAAAGCAAGGACTCAGCGAGGCGGATGCGAGTCTCGGAATCGATACTCGTCTGGCCATCAAGTGAGCTCAAGTCTTTGTTTATTTGCTGTAAACAGTTCAAGGCATCAGGAATACCCATTAACGTCAAAACAGGCTCAAGTTGTGCAAGCCTAACTTTCAGTCGCACAACATCAGGACGATCTATCCGAGTAGGAGCCTGGTTTAACCAGTCCCGCAACACCTGCGTTTCGGTACCTATACTTTCGCGAATGGCTTTTGCAAGGTGATATCCGATCCCGATGGTCGGCGTACTGTGATGAACGACATTCGTACTTTGTTTTACGCGATCAAGGCGAAATCGCCGTCTTAGTTCAATTGCCACTTGCGACGTCGACTCGACCTGCCCTACGTAATAAAGAAAATTTCTCAGAAGATCCCCTGGTAGAAGATCTTCGGGCGATGCAACGAGTATGCATCTATGCATATGACGTTCTAACTGTGCAAATATTTTACGCAGCGCTGGGCCATCGACAATCTCCTCTTTTGCCAAGGCTTCGGCCACTATGGAAGCTGATTGGTACAGAGGTACTAGAATGTCTAAATAATCTCTGGACCGACAAAACTCAGTCAATAGTCGCAATTGTGGAGAAAGATCAAGCGCCTTCTCCAAATCATCACCCTGAAACCATTCAAGCAATTTCGCAGCAAGTCGCGGATGTTGCTCTGTCGCATATTCGACCCACTCCACTCTTTGCTCCTGCCACTGTTCATCAGAAACACTGGCCGGCATAGAGTCTGGAATCTGAATGCCAGCCGCCAACACAAGCACATCAGATAACAAAGCTTCTTCTCGAAGAGCACGACTATCATTCACTAGGGGTAATAATGACAACGCATTCTCTAGAGAGCCATCACGCTGCAGCTGAGCAACATGGTCGCTCAATTGATCTGCTGCAGTGATGAGTACACGACCGAGCTCAGAACGATTTTCAATATCACCGGCTGCATCAGCATCTAGCAATGACAACAGTTCTTCTGCAACATAAACTGCAGCACCCTTTTCTAGCAATACAAGCGTGTTCCTGAAGCGCTGGATATCCTCTTTAAGCGTTTCTCGATTGCTATCAGCTGAGACGTTAAGGTAGTTTTCTACATGAAGCGCAAACGTGTCGCTTTGAATTTGTAAATGCGCCAACGCTTCATGGCTGAAATCCGGTGCCATCAATGAACGCTGATTGGGCTTATCGTCACCAGAATCAGTCATGCGTTGACTGCCCTATCGGCGGCTCTGCGTGCGGTGCTAGGTAAATTCTGCCTCTGATCCAGGGCGGATTGCAAGTTCGGCAGTTGAAATTCTGCCATCCGTAGTCGAAGGTCAGTTGACAGTTTCTGCAACTCATCCAACGAGGAGGAATTAAGGGCAACACCCTCTGAAGCCTGATCGGTTATCTGATTGAGCTGATCCATGTTTTCCGTCAACTGGCGCACAATACCAGACTGCTCTACGCACCTTTCGGTCATGACGAGAACGCGTTCATGGAGCGCTCGGGAATTGTCCTGAATTACGACCAGAGCATCGTTGGCGTGTTGAGTCTGGCGCACACCAGAGACCAGCTCAGCGGAAATATGCTCCATGGACTGCACTGTTTCTGAGGCATCTTGGCTGATTATTTGCGTAAGGGAACCGATATCGCGTGTGGCCTGTCCCAGCACTTCGGCTAATTGTGCAACTTCATCTGAGAGCCTGCCTAGGTCAGCCGCTGCATCGTTCGCTGATGCATGACGTGAACCTGCAGATGCGCGAATTGTCGTGTTCAAGGCCAGCAAATCCGTTTGTTTAGCAACTTCCTGGACCCTGATAACTCGCTCATCAATAGCCTCTACATTATTTGCCAAACGATGCATGAGTCGAGTCGTATTGTCCGCTTCATCGCGAATAGCTGAGAGCGTCTTCAGGCTGGCTCCTAACGCTAAACCTCCAGCCTCTGCCTTGTTAACAGCAGTTTGGGCAGCTAATGTCGATTCCGACGCATCGGCAGACAAGCCGGACATCGTTGCACTCATGGAAAACAAGCAATTAGAAGACCGATGAATTTGTCTTGATTGTTCTGCACAGGCAAAAGAGACTTTTTCGGCTGTGTACCGAGACTTGTCAACGGAGTCGCTCAAATGCTCCGCTGAAGAACCTAGTAAGCTAACTAACCAGCGAAGCTCACCGACGGCATAGTTAAACGTTTCAGCCAAAGAACCTGTGGCATTCTCAGAAACAGTGGCAGTAGCTCGCAGATCACCGGTAGCGAGCGGAGATATTTCGTCAATCAGTTTCATCATCGCAGCGTGCTCGGAAAATTCCTGATTCGCCTGAGCTGAAGTTTTCTCTAACAGTATTCCTCGCACTACGTGAATCAACCAAGCAAAAATAATGAAACATAGAACTACCAATCCTAAGCTCCACGTCGCACTGTTTTGCAACTGTTGCGCCGGACTCAACACGCTAGTCATTAGGCGATTGGCAGCGACAATCTCGCTTCCTTCTACCGATCCATCTTGTAATGCTTGCCAGGTGGTTTGAAACTCCTTGGCATGTTTGTTGGCAATCGAAGCCGTATTAGACAAACTGACAATTGACACGGTCAAAGCTAGCAATGCCAATGCAAGGCAGATCAAAGGAGCGCCTAGTCGGCGCTGTTTAATGCGCTTATTTAAGGTGTGCAATTTATCAGGCCTGTGCCGTTATGGTCTGAAATTCTGCAGATTGCACGAGCAAGCCAATATCCAATACCCTATGGATACGACTGTTGCTAACGATAGCTCCTGTTGTAATCATCAAATTACCCGCTTCATTGGCAGCAGTTTCAAGATCGTTTAAAGGGATTTCTTCAATAGATTGCTGGCTAAGTCCATAGACACTATCGACCTGCAATCCGGCAATACTGGCGGAAGGATCGAGCTCTAACGTCCTTCCAGTAGACGAGCGACGTCCAACGAAAGCTCCCATGTCAGTCACTGGAAGCAGCTTGCCATGCGCTACTGCCAATCCACGAAACCATGAACATGTTCCCGCAACCGGTTGAATGCTTAATTGCTCGTGGATAGTTTTCACGAACTCTGCGGGTGCAGCAAAATTCAATCCCCCAGCGTCAAACAGTAAGTACTGAGTCATTATCAAATGCCTTTAGTGTTCTCATACCCCAGTCGTTTCAGTTGCGATGGAGTAGCCGACGTCTGAACTCACAACCTCCTGCGCACAGCCTAAATGCTGTTCAACCGCAGCTGTAAGACTCTCGGCTGTAAACGGTTTAGATAAATGGGCGTCACTGCCAACGACTCTTGCCCTGGCTTTGTCAAACAAACCATCTTTACTGGATAGCATGACAATAGGAATATCACGATAGTCCACATTATTTTTGATGAGCGCGCACGTTTGATAGCCGTCGAGGCGCGGCATCATGATGTCAGCAAATATGAGCGCTGGTCGATGTTCCACTACCTTTGCCAACGCTTCAAACCCATCAACTGCCGTGATAACGGTGTACCCTGCGTTGCTGAGGAAGTTGCTGGCAGAGCGGCGAATTGTTTTGCTGTCATCTACCAGCAGAACGGTTACTGCGTTCATGGCTGTAGGTGATTGGATGGCACGGGTCACGATGTCTGAACCTTTCATATAAAGTGCTCGTCTGCGAAGGCTGCCGGTTAATTTATAAAGAGTATCCGATTAATGCCCTGGACGTCACGTCAATTAGACGAATAACCCGCAATTTCGGCCTTCATGCGATACTTGTACTTAAACAATCCGGCGTGAATAACGATGAGTATTACTATTGGTATTGTGATGGACCCAATCGAGTCAATCACGCCCTATAAAGACACGACACTTGCCATGATGTTGGCTGCCCAGGCGCGTGGCTGGACTGTCCATTCCATTGATCAGAAAGATATATACCTGGATCAGGGTCGGGCGTATTCACGTCGACGCAAAGTTCATGTTTATGATGACAATAACCACTGGTTTGATGCAGAAGCGCCTCAGGAGGCACCACTATCAGAGCACGACATCATATTAATGCGTAAAGATCCACCTTTTGACATGGACTTTATCTACACCACCTACATGCTTGAAAGGGCCGCTGTTGAAGGGGTTTATGTGAGTAATCGACCCAACTCTCTGCGTGATGTCAATGAAAAACTCTACACAGCCTGGTTCAGCGAATTTTGCCCGCCAACGCTCGTGACGACCAGTTCTGAGCGATTGAAGGCCTTCATCGAGCATCATCAAGACGCCATCATCAAACCGCTTGACGGCATGGGTGGTGCAGGCATTTTTCGCCTAACTCCCAACGACCCCAATATCAATATTATTCTGGAACACGCTACTTTACAGGACTCAAGACAAATCATGGCGCAGCGTTATGTCCCCGAAATCAAAGATGGTGATAAGCGCGTGCTCGTCGTCAATGGCGAGGCTGTGCCCTATGCTTTAGCTAGAATTCCAGCGCAAGGTGAAACGCGCGGCAATTTGGCTGCCGGTGGTAGAGGCGTGCCCGTAGCGTTAACAGACAAAGAGCGTCGAATTGTTGACGCGGTGTCACCCTACTTACTCGAACGAGGCCTGCTTTTTGTTGGGCTAGACATCATTGGAAGCTACCTGACCGAGGTCAATGTAACGAGCCCAACTTGTGTGAGAGAGCTGGACGCCTTCATGCAAGCGCAAAACATTAGTAACCCCCGTGCTCCGGATAGCTACACTCCTGGCATTGCCGACATCTATTTGGATGCTCTGGAAGCAGCCATAAATAATTCATGACATCAGCCGCACCTTCTTCCGAGCACCGACACGCTGACATTCTGACGATAGCATTGTTCGTCGCAGCAGTTGCGCACGCTATCGTGCTGCTGGGCGTCAGTTTTCGACCTGCCCTTGAAGAAATGCGCACCCCGCCTACGTTAGAAGTAATTCTTGTGCAAAAAGCCATGCTTACGGACGAGGAAGAACCCGAGGAGGCGAGTTATCTCGCTCAAACCTCACAAGACGGTGGGGGCGATACTGATGAGAACACACGTCCATCCTCTCCATTCGCCAGTGACATAGATTCAGATGCTGACGGCGTGGCCTCAGCACCTGTATTGGCCAGTGCACCTGCCCCCGCTGTACACTCAGCTGAAGAAATCATTACCGCTGTATTTTCTAACACAGTGGTTGCTACCGAAATCACGACCGAGGCCACAGACGAGATAGATGCCCCAGCAGGAACCATATTCATTGAACAAAACCTTGAAATCGCGAAGCTTGCCGCTGAAATAAATCGTCAACAGGAAGAGTTTGCCAAGCGCCCCAAGAAAAAACACATCAACGCGCGAACCAAAGAAGCCGCCTCAGCAGAATATATGTATCAATGGGTGGAGCAAGTCGAGAGGGTAGGAAATCTGAACTACCCGGATGCAGCACGTCGAAACGAACTTACCGGTGCGTTGATCCTGGTTGTTGGAATCTACAAAAACGGGGATATTGAGAGCGTCATTGTTGATGAATCTTCAGGACACACATTATTAGACGACGCGGCCGTCAGAATTGTGCAACTGGCCGGCCCTTTCGCCCCCATGACTGGCCAACTTGCGGAAGAAACCGACATTTTGTACATCGTGCGCACATGGGAATTTCAAAGTAGTAACTCGGTAATCAGCTATTAATGAACCTGACTCACCACTTCCTCGTTTCAATGCCGCAGTTAAACGTGGGCTGCTTCAAGGACTCTGTCGTCTATATTCTGGACCACAGCGACAATGGCGCATTCGGCGTAATCGTAAATCATGAAATGGGGATGAATCTGGAGGAAGTATTTTCCCAACTCTCTATTTCAACCACTGATGATTCCGTCGGAGACATAGCAGTGCTTCACGGAGGCCCAGTCGACGAAGGGCACGGACTAGTACTTCACAAACACGGGCCAAGATTCGAAACAACCACAGAATTCGAGGGTGGAATATCAGTATCAAGCTCTCGAGACGTACTCGAGTCCATTGCTAAGCGTGAACCACCCTCCCAGTACCTGATCTTTCTGGGTCACGCAGGCTGGTCCGCCGGCCAGCTTGAGTCTGAGGTTAGCGACAACGCTTGGCTCACCGTGGAAGCATCCGCAAGCATCCTCTTTGACACCCCATTGGATGCTCGTCGACAGGCTGCAGGTGATCAAATTGGAATCGACCTTACCAAGCTTGTTGCACAATCAGGTCATGCCTGACAAATTCATAGGCACCTGCATAGCCTTTGACTATGGGACCCGCCGAATAGGGCTTGCAGTTGGAGAATACGGTTTAAAAACGGCGACACCAGCTGGGGTGGTCAACAACAACAATGGCACGCCAGATTGGCTCGCGATCGACAAAATCATTGAACTTTGGCAACCAACGGACTTAGTTGTCGGATGGCCTCTTACCGAAGACTCACAAGAGCAGACCATTACGTTCCATGTAAGAGGCTTCATTAAACGGCTTAACAAACGCTACGAAATTTCCATACACAAGGCCGATGAGCGCTACAGTTCCGTGGAAGCGCAACAAACCCTTAGAAATATGCGTAGCTCAGGGCAACGAACCCGTAAAACACGACATGAAGATGTCGATACCATTGCCGCCGCCCTTATACTGGAGTCCTGGTTTGCCGAGGGATCATCACAGTGAATGAGTCTGTAACTACAAAATATGATGCACAAACTGTCACCGGCTGGTTAGACGGCATGCTCACGCCTTTGATGAAGCTGATTGATCCAGACATACCGGTCGCATTGATTGGTATACGCAGAGGAGGTGTCAATGTCGCCACCTATTTGCTAGATCAATTAAAAGATAAGAGCGTCAATGTCGAGCAGGAATTGGCAGAACTCAATATCGCTTTCTACAGAGACGATTTCAGCTCTGTTGGCCTACACCCTGTCGTAGGCCCCTCTCAGGTACCGTTTGATTTGGAGGACAAGCATATCGTACTGGTCGATGATGTGCTGGGTACGGGGCGTACGGTAAGAGCTGCCATGAATGAAATATTCGACTACGGCAGACCTGCCCGCATCACTCTCGCCGTTCTTGTGCAAAGAACTGGACATGAACTACCCATCAGAGCTGATGTGGTTGGACATAACCTGGACGTGGATGCCAATCAATACATCGATTTAGATTCAACCACCATGCAAGTGAGTGTAGGCGAAAAATCATGAGCCTTGCCGACCCTCAGTTCAATGCATTGGGCGAGCTACATCACTTTATAGATCTGGACGGATTGGACAAGTCCATACTCACCCAAATCCTTGACACTGCCGAAGGTTTTGCGGGTGTCAATGACCGCACAATAAAAAAAGTACCTTTGCTAAGAGGCAAGACCGTTGCCAATCTGTTTTTTGAAAACAGTACGCGGACACGCACCGCGTTTGAATTGGCAGCAAAACGATTAAGCGCAGATATCCTCAATGTAGATCTCGTTACTTCCTCAACTACTAAGGGCGAATCCTTACTCGATACTTTGCGGGTTTTGGAAGCATTGCAATGTGACATGTTCATCGTTCGCCACCCAGACTCCGGGGCTGCGCATTTCATTGCCCGCCATGTTTCTTCGTCTGTGAATATAATTAACGGCGGAGATGGCCAACACTCCCACCCGACTCAAGGCATGCTTGATATGTTTACGATTCGCAGACATAAGGGTGAATTCAACAATCTGTGTGTGGTGATTATTGGAGATATAAGGCATTCGCGCGTTGCCCGATCCGATATCTCGGCACTCGTTAAACTCGGTGCTGGGGAAGTTCGAGTTGTCGGACCTCGAACTCTGATACCTGCTGAAGTAGAAAGTCTGGGAGTAAGGATCTACCCATCAATCGACAAAGCGTTAGTTGGAGCAGATGTGATCATGGGACTTCGATTGCAAAAAGAGCGCATGCAGACAGCCACTGTTCCCAGTTCAGGTGAATTTTACAGAACCTATGGGCTCTCACCTGAACGTCTAGCACTAGCCAAACCGGATGCGTTGATTATGCACCCTGGCCCTACAAACCGTGGCGTCGAAATAGCTGGAAGTGTTGCTGACGGAAAACAATCAGTCATCCTGGAACAAGTGACATACGGAATCGCTGTTCGCATGGCTGTCATGTCAATCATTACGGGCAATGCAACTAACCTACGGCGGGCAAAGTCGTGAGAGTATCTACAGACCCTTTAATTATCATCAAACAAGCCAGATTACTCGACAGCGATGAATTACATACAATCACGCTTAGAGATGGTGTTGTTGATTCCATAACTCCTAGTCGCCGAGCCGATAAAACACACACTGCGAACAGCATCGTGAACGCGGACATGCCTGATGCCCTGTGTATCGATGCGAACGATCAAATCGCCGTACCCGGCATGTGCGATCTCTATGCGCGTTTACGCGAACCGGGACTGACGAGAAAAGGATCCATTGCGTCTGAGTCTTACGCAGCGCTGACCGCCGGATTCACTAGAGTTCTATGCTCACCTGACACACAACCTGCAATCGATAGCGTTGCCACAGTGCAGCTGATCAAGCAACGCGCCGAGATGGCTCAAGGCGCTCAGATATTCCCCATAGCCGCACTAACCGTAGGATTAGCAGGCGAACAATTAAGTGAATTGGCTACACTCCAAGCAGCTGGTTGTCCAGTCGCCAGTCAAGCAGATTATCCGCTCGGCAACACCAACGTTTTATTTAGTGCCATGGAGTATGCCGCTTCGTTTTCCATGCCCTTATTCATGACAGCAAGGGATGCACAACTGGGTGCAGATGGATGTGCACATGCAGGTGCCATTGCCACCAAACTTGGATTACCAGAAATACCTGTAGCCGCAGAAACAGTGGCGCTTGCCAGACTCTTGGAACTGTGTCGGGAAACATCCTGTCGACTTCATATTTCGCGAGTCAGCTCTGCGCGGGCTTTGCAAATGATCGACGCGGCAAAGCAGGCTGGCTTACCAGTGACTTGCGACGTTGGACTTCACCATCTATTCTTTACCGACGATCACCTGTCTGGTTACGACTCGAATTTTCATAGCGAAGTTCCTTTTCGCAGCATTGCTGACAGAACTGCACTTAGACAAGGTGTCATCAATGGTGTTGTCGATGCAATTTGCACTGACCACGCACCCCATGAGAGAGATGCAAGCCTGGCACCTTTTCCATCCACTGAATCGGGTCTGTCTGCCTACCCATGGTCCATGCCGCTCATACTTCAGCTATCCGACATCCTTGGTTTTACGCTTCAACAAGTATTTGAAAAACTCAGTACGGCACCAAAGCGTATTATTAATGGCAGCTCATCCTCTGGATTGAAACCAGGTGATATAGCAGAATTTTTCCTGCTATCAGATACACCTATTGAACCTGTGAGCGTAATGCTGGAATCTGCGGGTACCAATCATCCATTAAGTATTCACTCACCTGCTGAAATAGGCTTGAAACCTTTGCACGGGAAGGTAACTCACGTCTTCCTTCAAAACCGGCACCACACTATTTAACGATAGCAACACTCTTCTGATACAACAATAACAATGACTACAGCGGACGAACATAAGTTAGCCATGCAAGCATTGCAGGCGGAACAAAAGAAGAAGGTCAGGGCGGCAGAGCACTCTGAAAGAGGCCTCGTACTGGTACACACCGGAAATGGCAAAGGCAAGTCCAGCTCAGCGTTTGGCGTTGCGGCTCGAGCACTAGGATGGGGTCATCAGGTTGCTGTTGTCCAATTTATCAAGGGCACATGGAAAACGGGGGAACGAGAATTCTTCAACCGTTTCCCAGAGCAACTTCACTGGCACACCATGGGCGAAGGGTTTACCTGGAACACACAGGATCGCGACCAAGATATTGCTGCTGCGCAAAAAGCTTTTGAACAAGCTGCGCAATTGATGCAGTGTGGAGATTACGATCTTGTCCTCCTCGATGAAATCAACATTGCTCTGCGTTATGACTACCTCGACGTTGACGACGTCATATCTGCAGTACAGGCAAGAACCGAAAGAACGAGCGTTATTCTCACCGGTCGCGATGCAAAACCTGCGCTCATGGATATGGCAGATCTGGTCAGTGAAATGAAAGAAATCAAACACCCGTTTCAATCTGGTATCAAGGCAAAACAGGGCATCGATTTCTAAACAATGCCAGCAAAAGTACTGATGTTTCAGGGCACTGGATCGGACGTTGGCAAATCTACCATCGTGGCTGGTTTATGCCGATTAGCCAAAAGGCGTGGCCTTTCAGTGGCCCCTTTTAAACCTCAAAACATGTCTAACAATGCCGCAGCTTGTAAAAGCGGCGGAGAAATAGGTCGAGCTCAAGCATTACAAGCCAGAGCGGCAGGCCTTGAGCCTTGTGTTGAATTCAACCCCGTTCTTCTTAAACCTCAAAGCGATCAAACAGCTCAGATTGTTGTGCTCGGAAAGGTACTCGATACGGTATCTGCAAGCGACTACATGAACAAGCAACGCCAGCATTTAATGCAGGCTGTTGTCGATAGTTTTTGCTCGCTTACAAAGCGCTATGATCTCATTCTGGTAGAAGGCGCAGGTAGTACAGCTGAGACCAACTTACGCGAGCGGGACATCGCCAATATGGGATTTGCTCAAAAAGTTAAGGCACCTGTCTGTTTGATTGGAGATATCGACCGGGGCGGTGTCATCGCAGCTATTGTAGGAACTAAAACGGTTATTGATAACGATGATGCTGCGCTGATAAAGAGTTTTATCATCAACCGGTTTCGCGGTGATCCCCGACTGTTCGATGATGGCGTAACAAACATTGAATCCATAACGAAATGGCCTTGCCGTGGGGTGGTGCCTTGGATTCCATCGGCGCTTAAACTTCCACAAGAAGACGCTGTCGTTCTGGAGCAGGTAAGCTCTGCTGGCATCCTGCGCTCTGATAAGCTTCAAATAGCGGTACCGCTTTTATCGCGTATTGCCAATTTTGATGATCTGGATCCACTGCGTCTCGAGCCCAATGTGGAGGTTGTATTCGTACCACCTGGAACTCCTATTCCAAGGGAAATAGACGCAATTGTTCTGCCTGGCACTAAATCGACCATTGGCGACTTAAAATTCCTTCGCGAGCAAGGTTGGGACCACGATATAATAGCGTTTGCTCGTCAAGGTGGCCATGTGACAGGAATATGCGGAGGCTATCAACTACTGGGCAAAGACATTCACGACCCTGATGGCATTGATGGTAATCCCGGCAGTGTTAAGGGACTAGGGTTGTTAAACATTGAAACCAGAATGTCTTCCGAAAAACGAACCCTGCAAGTGAATGGCGTTTGCGCTCGCAGTGCGGCTTCAGTTACCGGCTACGAAATACACGTCGGCAACAGTACCGGCATCGACACACAGAAACCGATGACAATTCTTGAAGGACAACCTGACGGCGCTATCAATGAGAACGGTAACGTAGAAGGCACCTATCTGCATGGGATGTTCAGCAGTAACGAATTCCGACGCGAATGGCTAAATCGCCTCCAAAAGGGAATAGCTGGAGAGCTGGATTACGAGGCAACAGTAGATCGAGAGCTCGATTTACTCGCGGACGGTTTGGAATCCGCCCTTGACGTCGACGCACTATTTGCCGATGCAGACCACCCTGTATTCAACTAGACATTAAATGATCAGGAAGAGTGAAAAGGTCATTAAAAGGGGACGGAGGGATTAAAATTTAATCCCTCCGTCCCCTTTTAATGGTCCCCTTTTCATGGAAATAATGTTAACTGTTTGACCAGGCTGATTCAGCACGATCCATAAGCTTGCGATAGTCCCTGCGACACTTAGACTCATAACGATCGTTGCCACCTATCTCAACCTGGTCTCCAGCCGCTACTGCACTCCCTGATTCATCAATTCTGACCGTCATGGTTGCTTTGCGTCCACAAGCACAAACTGTTTTCAATTCAGACAACTTGTCGGCAATTGCCAACAGACGCGAAGACCCTGGAAAAAGCTCGCCTTGAAAATCAGTACGAATGCCAAAGCACAAAACGGGAATGTTCAATTCATCCACCACCCTGGCCAGTTCATCCACTTGAGAGCCCGTCAGAAACTGTGCTTCGTCAACCAGCACACAGGCCAAGGCTGCTGACTCATGCAGCCTAACTATGGGACTAATAAATTCGGTTTGTGCATCGAATAGTTCTGCGGATTCTTGCAAACCGATGCGAGACCGAATAACTCCTTTGCCATAGCGGTCATCGATTGCAGCGGTATACAGAGCAACCTGCATCCCTTGTTCTCGATAATTGTGAGCCGATTGAAGTAGGGAGGTGGACTTTCCAGCATTCATTGCCGAATAATAAAAATACAGTTGAGCCACTGATCAAGCCTCTGGAGGGATCACACCTTTTGTAAAAATGAAACAGCCAAAAAACCGCCGCTCATTGGTGGCAAGAACCGCATAAGATTCACTTGCACGATCATAAAATTCGAAACGGTCAACTGGTGTTAATAGAAACTCAGCCTCCTCGTACTTAGCAATAACGCCCTGAACTTCGTCTTGAACAGCCGGACGTGCATGCAAATCCGAGTCCGAGGCACCGACCACTTGCATACATTGAGCTGCGTTATTAATAAATGTGTCCAATGGCATCAACGACAAGACCGCATCGGCAGCCTCAGTTACGTTCGCACCATCCATACGCAACAACGAGCCATGAGACGTTTTGGAAGCTACGCTTTGTGCCGGGAAATTTGCGTCGCAAAGGACTATGGAATCTCCGTGCCCCATTGCCGCCAGTACGTGAAGCACATCTGCGTTGAGCAGTGGATTTATATTTTTTAACACAGCTGTAGGTGCCTCTGCAGACTAAATTTTAGGACTCCACATTAAACCGACTATTCAATCAGTGCAACTGTATTGTGGATTGACGTTGCGTAAGACGCATACGCCTATCAACCCAACAAGCAGCAATATGCCACCGCCCCCACCTTTGCGACCTGTGGTCACAGGTACTGCAACATCGGTAACTTCGATAACAGGTAGTTCGAGTCGTTCACTGCTAGCAAGTTCGAAAGCACCACCGGTAGTTGGGGCACCAGAAAACATGTAAAAATGAGAGCCAACAATGCCCCCTCCACTACCGTGGCGTCCTGACGTCATGGAAGGTAGCACCTGCCATGTATCAGCCTCGACGTCATAGGCCTCAATAACATCCAAAGCAACAGCGGATGTGTTGATCTCACCACCTGCAACAATGATATGTCCATCGTATGCCACGCTAACTACGCCAGCTCGCGGTGTTGGAATAGGTGAGCCAGAGCGCCACTGACCAACGGTGAAATCAAAGATATCCGTCGCTGTTACAGGATTGGATGCAGGGTTAGGCTGAGCCGTTTGCCTACCTCCTACTGCAATGAGTTGATCACCAACCATCACAGCTGAAAAATGATCGCGCGCATTAGGAGCATCAGGAAGTTCTCGCCATTCGTCTGTCAGCGGATCATATTCGTCAAACCAGGAAACAGCGCCGACATCGTGACCCGCAACGTTTCCACCGATCAAGTAGATTTTCCCTTCATGAGCTACCACCGCAGCCCCCCCCCTAATTCTGTTTATAGGAAGTGAACCGACTACGTCCCAGCTGCCCTCTTGTGTGTCAAAGGCATATATCTCGTTGACGATTTCTTCGCGGGGATAACAGCAGGTAAATGCACCTAATACATAGATACTATCGCCCATAACCACAGGTTGCATGTGATGCATCTCAAATGGCGCTAAACCCAGATTTTCCCACTGCCCGATTGTGACTGAGTAGCGCTCAACTGGGCGATTGCCACGACCACCGAGCAAATATAGGTTATCTTCGTGGACAACGCCTGCGGCCTCATGACGTGCCGTCAGAGACGAACCATCGGATGTGACCAAGGCTTGCCAGCTGGATTCAACAACCAGATCAGCCACGCTGGCGCAGGAAAATACCAAAAGGCCTGATAAAGCTAGGAGGCATGCATAGCGAGAATATAAATTCATTTCCAGTTAACGGCAAGTTGCGTTATTCCCAGAGTGATCCTGATACCAAAGCCGAAAGCTAAGGGGTGATCTGAATCTCGACACTCACAGTATCCAGCACATTTGAATCCTGCTCGTATCTCACTGCAAAAGTCAGCATCCACAATCCAATATCAGACAGTGATGGGGTCCAGTAGAAGGTACGAGAGCCGTCAACATTATCTGAAAATTGAACTTCATCTGGAGAACTCCAGACATTCAAACTTGGTGGAAAGCCATTCAGAGTATCCGCCTCAACACGATGGGTTAGGGTTTGCCCTACCCTTACTTCCATGTTTGGAATAAAACGTAGTACCGGTTTGGGGCGCACTACGTCAAATTCGTCAGAGGAACTTTAGTCAGATTCAACGGGGATGGGCAACCCGGTAAAATCTGCCGACTTGATGGTAATATTTGTTGTTTTACGGACTGAGGAATCCCCTGCTCTGATCGCAATCAACTCGATAACAACTTCAGAGGGCACAGTCTCTGGAACTGTCCAGTTGATCTCAAGTTGTCCGTTGCCATAACTTTCTAGTTGCATACCCGCTGGTAGCGAAGCTGCAGTGACACTTAAATTTGTACCGTTTCCATCCTCAGCACTCAGGACCCACTGATAGGTTTCGCCTATCGTAACTGCTGCGCTAGGTATGTTCACGAAATACGGTGCACTCGTCTCCGGCAACATTCTGCTTGAGTCAGAAGCATCGTCCGTCATGTTGAAGTCCGTTCTTGAAATCAACGCGACCCAGTCTTGCCAAAGTTGAGAAGGTGGCATGCCTAATTGAACGTTCGAGTTTCCAGTGATATTAGTTCGGCCATTACTCATATGCCCCAGGCGTGGATCAAACCAGCGCATTTGATATACACCGTCGGCGCCTTGCAATTTCAACCGTTCTAATCCGTTGGTAACAGGTAGATAAACTGCATAGATTTCGCCAGCTGCAGCGAACACCTCCACCCCACCATAACTATCACTATCCGCAACAAGCAGGGAATCGTTCGGCTCCATTCGCCAGAACGGTAGCTCGGTTTGCATCATCTCTCGCGCATAGCGCATTTGGTCCCACATAGGTTCCCGTTGCCGAAAGTCCCCAGCATTAACATCGCTACCCACTGGTAATGGGCGATATCCAAAGTACCACTCGATATTGCCACCACTAAACAAGACATCATAGAGAATTTGTTTGCGCCTGACAGACGTATCTAGGGGGCCTAAACCGTCTGTATTCTCATCCATATCGATAACCCAGGGGTGCCCGGTTTCTCTTGACTGGCGACGCCACTGCTCAACAAACTCACCTGCGAACTGGGCATCGTATTAAATGGAGGACGCGCTATATCGAGGATCTCCCACGATCCCACCATAGCGGTAGAACTGATTAATGTGAGTATGTACGGCGATAGGCTTGGTGCTCCAATCAATCGCCTGCAGATAGTCTGCGTGTTTATCAAGCTCAACACGCGGGAAATTATTCCCTTCCTCTAAGTTCCATTTAACCGCTAGTAGGTAGCCAAACCGGGCAACCAGTTCACGGAAAAACAACCGCCGCTCAACACCCATCTCACCGTTGTCCAACCATTGTCCATTAGCGGGCTCAGTTTCACCCAATACGATGTTGAGCGCTACGCCTTTTTCCTGAGCGTGATTGAGTACGATGTTCCATTGATACAACTTACTAATGTCATAGTGGGACTTGTTAAATGTGGTGTTCTCGGCCCCCACAAATGGATACGGTTCCAGACCATCCCCGCCCACATTCATCGGCAGAAAATAAACTGAACTAACGCCTTTCTCTCCAAGGTAATTGATAGCACCAATCAGCCCTTGACTATCGGCACCGGTCGTTGAGTGCGTAAAGTACGGATCCGTACTGCGCCAATCGTTTCGGTGAGCAGAAAAATCGTGCAAAAAAATCCATCTATCCCGCCATGATCAAATGTTCCGTCAATACCTGAAAAACCCAACAAATTTTTAGAACTATCTGTGCCACCTCTAATCCGATAGGGCCCATCACGAAACTTCATATAATGAGAACCCACATAGTCCAAGCGCCCATGCCATGTCTATTTCCGTCGACAGCGAAGACGCCAGGCACAACAGTGATTGCTCCGCTGGGCGCCTTAAATTCGACTGTCAATCGGTATTAGGCGATATGTCCGTCTCTGATGCTCGTGGCCCTGTGACATCCAATTGAATCGGGTGCCACTTGGCAACTTGACTTGTCACTTCTGCCGCAATAGCTAATGGGCACGAGTACAAAGTGAACATCAGAACAGCTGCTCTGCTTAGCCTGGGAATACAGAGCATGGAAGGCCTAAGATACGATCTTAGACGAGGAGCGGAGATTATGCGACGCAGATTAAGACCCCTCGTTGGACTACTTAACAACCCCAAGTTGCCGCCTGTTATATCTGTGGGCAACTTCACCTTCGTGCCTGCAT
>JBLIIE010000067.1:0-27630 GCA_047634635.1 Granulosicoccus sp.
GGTTACTTGGCCCCAATGGTGCTGGCAAGACCACCTGCTTCTACATGGTTGTAGGGTTGGTCAAACCCGATCAGGGCCAGGTAACTCTCGACGGGGACGATATAACAAGCCACCCCATGCACGTGCGTGCGCGCCAAGGTGTTGGCTACTTGCCCCAGGAGGCCTCTGTTTTCAGGCAGTTATCGGTCAGTCAGAACATTATGGCGATTCTGGAAACCCGGAAAGTGCTTAGCAAGGCAGATCAGCGAGATCGGCTGGAAGCACTACTTGAAGAGTTACAAATTACGCATATACGCGACAGCCTCGGAATTAGCCTGTCTGGTGGTGAACGCCGGCGTGTGGAGATTGCCCGCGCACTGGCCGCAGACCCAGGGTTTATCTTGCTGGACGAACCTTTCGCCGGCGTAGATCCTATCTCCATTCTGGACATCCAACGCATTATTACCCATCTCAAGGAGCGCAATATTGGGGTACTAATAACTGATCACAATGTACGCGAAACCCTCGGAATCTGTGATCGTGCCTATATTCTTAGTCACGGTAAGTTAATTGCCGAAGGCTCTCCAGCGGATGTTCTAGCTAATGAGGAAGTCAGGGCAGTGTATTTGGGCGACAACTTCAAAATTTAGGATTTTTAAGTAGAACCAGTCACTTAATTGTGAAGATCAGATTAAAAATGTGCCTAGCACGGCCGTAAACCCAAGTACGAGCCAAGCCAAAAGCCTTTTCCTAACAAGTTTGTAATCTTAATATTTTGAACCATACTCAACTACGGCGGGTTACTTGCGTAGTAAAAACAATTAACTGTTACTTCCTTCGCTCGGAAAGAATTACTGGACACGCACCATGAAACAGTCACTGCAGATCAAGATGGGCCAATCACTGGCCATGACCCCCCAGCTTCAGCAGGCTATCAAGCTGCTGCAACTCTCGACATTGGAGTTACAGACAGAGATTCAGACGGCGCTTGAAAGCAATCCGATGCTTGAAATGCAGGACGAAGAAGGGGCTGAACCGCGTGAAGCTGATCTTGCCAACGAGTCACGCGAGACTCGAGAAGCCAACCAGGAAGCAGAAAAAACTGCGGCCGAGCAGAAACAGGCATCTTCAGAAGTTGAACTGCAAGGTGAAAACTCATCAAATTCTGACGATGTCATGCCGGAAGACCTCCCAGTTGATAGTGCCTGGGATGATATCTACGACTCAGCCACACCTTCAAGTTCAGGAAGCGGCAGTGATGGTGAATCACGCGACTTTACCGAATTTCATAATGCGGGTATCGCCAGTATCCAGGATCATTTAAACGAACAGATCCGATTTGCTCCACTTTCCGAACGAGACCAAGAAATCGCTGAAACCATAATCGACGCCATCGATAATAACGGTTACCTCATTGATGACGTCGACGTACTAATTGACGGTTTGAACCGTGACATCGCTGACCCTCAGCAAATGTTCGTGGCTGATGAATTCGAAACGGTACTGCACCTGGTTCAACATCTCGACCCCGCAGGCTGTGGTGCTCGTGATGCGAGTGAATGCATGAGTATCCAGTTGAGCCAGCTGCCACAATCGGAGCTGATCACCCTCGCCATGGGAATCGTGGGTAAACATCTCGATTTATTGGCGACACATGATTTTGCCAGATTGCGAAGGTTGTTCAAGATCAGCGACGAATTGCTGCAAGAGGCAATCGCACTCATCCGCAGCCTCAACCCTCGCCCGGGCCGCCAATTAGTCAATGATCATGACGAATACATCGTGCCCGATGTTTTTGTTAAAAAAGTCAAAGGTGTGTGGCGGGTTGAGCTAAATCCAGATATTGCACCAAAGCTAGGTATAAACGCCCTATATGCGGGCATGGTAAAACGAGCGGATAAAAGCGCCGACAACAATTTCATGCGTAATCACCTGCAAGAAGCACGGTGGTTTATAAAAAGTCTGCAATCCAGGAACGAGACACTGTTACGCGTGGCAACGGCTATCGTAGAACGACAGCGCAGCTTTCTCGAGTACGGTGACGAGGCCATGAAGCCACTGGTTCTACGTGATATCGCTGAACAATTGGGCCTCCACGAATCAACCATCTCACGCGTCACAACCCATAAATACATTCACACTCCGCGCGGAATCTTCGAATTCAAGTACTTTTTCTCAAGCCATGTTTCCACAGCCAACGGTGGCGAGTGTTCAGCCACGGCCATTCGGGCAATGATTAGAAAATTCATCGCAGCCGAAGATGCTACGAAACCGTTATCTGATAGCAAAATCGCCAGTACGTTAGTTTCGGAGGGAATACAGGTTGCGCGACGGACAGTAGCAAAGTATCGTGAGTCTATGGCGATTTCACCATCAAATGAGCGCAAGCGACTGAACTAATTAATAATTATGCCAAAATTGCACGCCCAATCAAAGCGTCTCCCAATCCTCCAGCCATTCGCGTTGGTAAAGGCGGAGCCATGGGTGTGCCCCCGCCCTCCCCAACAGGACACGCAATGGTCCTGGACAGCAGTAAGCGGGGGTGTCTCATACCCCTCGCATTCGGTAAGTTGAATCTTTAAGTTAAACCTTTAAGTTAAACCTTTAAGTTGAACAACTACAGGAGATGCCCATGAACATCACAATCACTGGTCACCACGTTGACGTAACCAGCTCCATGCGTAATTACGTGACTGAAAAGATGGACCGCCTCCAGAGACGTTCTGAAAGCCTATTCGGAATCCACGTCACTCTGACCGTTGAAAAATTGCGCCAAAAAGCCGAGGCGACTATCGAAGTTGCCGGCACGAAACTCCACGCAGCCACGACAGAGCCTGACATGTACGCAGCGATTGACCTACTGACTGATAAACTAGACAGACAGTTAATACGTCACAAGGGAAAACAAATGTCGCACCGTAGATCCGCTGAGCCAATCCTCGCCGAATAGATATTAAAACACGGACTCGACACTTTTAATCCGGACAGCGAGAGTGCACAATAGCATCATCGCCAATACTTGAAGGCCCTGTTCAGTCTGCTCCAATCGGGCACACTGCGGGGCCTTTGAGCCGCCAAGACTTGCCAATCGTTTATCTCATGGATTTATCCGACCTACTCGAGCCTGAGCGCATTCGTTGCCACTGCAACGTACAAAGTAAAAAACGCACCTTACAGACTGTTGCCGAAATACTCGGAGAGTCTCTGCGTGCAAAACATCAGGCAACCAGTGCTAACTGTTCTGAATCGATATCCGACGACACTGAAAAAACAGCTGCCAAGAATGGCCTGACAGTGCCGTCCATCAAAACGAAAAAATCCCGTAAAGTCTTAGACAAGTCAGAGCCTGAACCGGATACGCTTAGCGACATGGCGATTCTCGACGCACTTATCAGTCGTGAACGGCTCGGTAGCACCGGCTTGGGCCACGGCGTAGGGCTGCCACACAGCAGAGTAAGCTGCATACAAGAACCTATCGCCGCGTTTGTAACGCTCGATACCGGTGTGGACTACGAATCCACCGATGGGCAGGCTGTCGACTTGGTTCTAGGCCTTCTGGTTCCAGAGCATTGCAACGACGAACATTTAAAAATACTCGCGCAACTCGCAAGACGCTTTAGCGACGAAACGTTGCGATCTCAATTGCGCAATTTTGAAGAACCCGAGCGTCTTTACCAGCACCTACTTTCACTCGCCCCGGCCAACAGCTGACTTCCACCAGGAGACTAAACGTCCGATGCCCTCTCGACAACTCACTGTCGGTGAAGCGTTTGAAGCCTTGCAAAGCGATCTGAAGCTTTCTTGGTTAACAGGGCAAGGCTCAGAGTCACGCCTACTAACCCGCGACCTGGCTCCAGAAGAACGACCACGGCTTCTTGGGCCTCTGAACTTCAACAGCTCCAATCGTATTCAGCTTCTAGGTGCAGCAGAGGTTCGTTTGTTCGGCGAAAGCGACGAATTAGATGCCGAACGTTTCGAATATTCCTTATCGGACACATGCGACATGATTGTCGTTTCCGATAAGCTAGCGCCACCACCCTGTCTTGTGGCTCTAGCCGAGCGTGAACAAATAGCTCTGTTCGTCACCCCTCTTGAATACGCCCAGCTGCATAACCGCATGCGATTTCTACTCGTCCAGCTTCTGGCAGAACGGGAAATCATCCACGGCGTCATGATGGACGTTCACGGCACCGGAGTCCTGATCACCGGGGACGCTAGTGTCGGCAAAAGCGAACTCGCACTGGAGCTGATCAGTCGAGGGCATATTCTGGTCGCTGACGACGCCCCCGAGTTTACGCGCATAGCTCCAGGCACCGTAGAGTGTGAATGCCCTCCTCTTTTAAGAGATTTTCTGGAAGTGAGAGGATTGGGCATTCTCAATATCGCGCTGATGTATGGTGATGCTCACACTCGCTCCAGAAAAATACTGCGCTGCATCGTTCATTTAAAACCTGTCAGCGTGGACGGATATAACGAGGATCTTGCGAGCATTGCTGGAGATCGCATCTACGAGCCGTCAGATACCCGACTAGTTTTGGGAGTGCACGTGCCCAAGCGCACAATACCCGTTGCCCCAGGGCGTAATATGGCGGTATTGGTGGAAGCGGCTATCCGTGACCAGATATTGCGTAACGGCGGATATAGCGCTTCAGATGACCTCGTTCAAAAACAAGCAGACGCCATGGCCTGTACTGCACAAAATGTGCGTACAGTCAAAGGCAATCGATCAAAGTCCGGGACAGAATCTCGACCCGGAAAAGAGCCTGAATAGATGACACGATTAACGATAGTAACCGGCCTTTCTGGCTCCGGAAAGAGTGTGGCTTTACACACGCTCGAGGATGAAGGTTTTTTTTGTATAGACAATATACCAGCCAATTTATTACCCGATCTTATCGATAAACTTCTGGCAAGCGGATCTGATCTTTATAACAATCTGGCCATTGGTGTGGATATGCGCAGTGAGCGCGCCTCAGCAGACAATCTATTAAACCTACTCACAGAACTCAGATTGCGCTCTGACATTACGGTCGAAGTTTTATTTCTAGATACAGACAAAAATACTCTGGTTAAACGGTTTTCCGAAACACGCCGCAAACACCCACTGAGTAGCGAACATCTGCCGCTGATGAGCGCCATCGATGCTGAAACTCGATTGCTGGACCCAGTCAAGGGGCAAGCTGACCTGGTAGTTGACACCGGGTCCATGAACCTACATGACTTGCGCGATATAATTCGTACCTACCTGCTGGGCAAAACTCAAGGCGGTCTAGCACTCATCTTCCAGTCATTTGGCTTTAAACACGGCGCACCAGCAAGTACGGATTTCATGTTCGATGTACGCTGCCTCCCCAATCCACACTGGGAGCCAGAAATCCGGGAATTCACGGGTAGGGATCAACCGATCATCGACTTTCTGGAACAACAGCCAGAAGTGGAAAACATGCTCAAGGACATCCGAGATTTTGTGGCTCGCTGGCTACCTTTTTTTGAAGCAGAGAATAGAGCTTATCTAACTGTTTCCATCGGCTGCACTGGAGGCAGACACCGATCGGTCTACCTCACAGAGCAACTAAGCGCGCATTTTTCCAGCAAGCGTGGCAATGTATCGAAGCGTCATCGTCAACTGTCCTGAGTCAAGTTATATATAAACCGTGATAACCCGCGAACTTCAAATAATTAATAAGCTGGGCCTGCATGCGCGAGCTGCTGCCAAGCTTGTGAAAATTTCCTCCGCTTTTGCAAGCCATATCGATATTGAAAAAGAGGGACAACGGGTTAACAGCAAAAGCATCATGGGCGTAATGATGCTGGCAGCAAGCTGCGGCTCCACTGTCACTGTGCGCGCCGAAGGCATAGATGAAACGCAGGCTCATGCGGCCATTGTCGATCTCATCAATCGCCGATTCGATGAAGACGAGTAATAACACATGAGCCTGATGTTCAACGGTATTGGCGTTTCCCGCGGTGTGGCTATTGGTAATGCCTACCTGCTACGTCGCAACCAGATTGATGTTACGTCCAGATCACTTGCCAAGGAATCTATACCTACTGAGGTTCGTCGATTCAAACGAGCCCTCAAAGCGGCGAGAGCACAATTACTAACTGCACGCGACAACATCCCTAAAGATGCACCCACCGACGTCAGTGCTTTTATTGAAACGCACATCTTGATGCTTGACGACGGTGTTCTGGCACAACGTCCTATAGAAATTATCAAGGCTGAATTAATCAATGCTGAGGCCGCCTTACAACAACAGCGGGAAGAATTAATTAAAGTATTCGGCTCCATGGAAGATGTTTATCTGGCGACCCGTATTGACGATGTAAATCACGTCATTGACTCTGTACTGCGCGCTCTGGACGATGGTGCAGAGCCTGCTGAAGGGCCAGAGCACTGGAAAGGCCAGATTATTGTGGCCGATGATCTTACGCCTGCTGATACCGTTTCCATGCAACACCATGGGGTAGCCGGATTCATCACTGAAACCGGCGGACAGCTGTCCCATACGGCCATCCTTGCCAGAAGCCTGGGCATTCCCGCCATCGTCGGTATACCCAATATTAGACGGTACATTAAAAATGGTGAAGTGCTAACACTTGATGGTAGGAAGGGGATGGTTGTGGCGGAGCCCACGACTCAGATGTTGGCGGATTTCAAGCGTCAGCAGAAAGAAACAAAACTGAAGCAGCGCGAGCTGAGTAAGTTAATCGACACCAAAGCCATCACAACCGATGGCGTGGAACTCACATTATCAGCCAACATCGAGATAGAAGAAGACATCAAGGCTCTGAAGCGAGTGAACGCGGACGGCGTGGGCCTCTATCGCACAGAATTTTTATACATGAACCGCGATTCTGTTCCAACCGAACAAGAGCATTTCAAGGTGTATACAAGAGTACTTCGAGCGCTCAAGGGTGAAACCCTAACCATTCGAACAGCTGACCTTGGGGCTGACAAAAACATGGACGGCCAACCCAGCCTTCGCGCCAGGCCTCTGGGACATAACCCTGCTATGGGTTTGCGTGGAATTCGTCTTTGCCTGAGCGACCAATCATTATTTCTGCCACAACTTCGTGCCATATTGCGCGCCTCTGCCCGTGGCCCCATAAAGCTGCTAATACCGATGTTGACTAACATCACAGAGGTGGATCAATGCCTGAAACTAATAGAGCAAGTCAAACAGAAATTACGTGACGAAAACATCGAGTTTGATGAGAAACTCCCTGTAGGGGCAATGATAGAAGTGCCTGCGGCAGCGATCACCGCTGTGTTGTTTGCCCAGAAATTGGATTTTCTATCTATTGGCACAAATGATCTCATTCAATACACACTGGCGATTGACCGGATAGATGATCAGGTGAATTATCTCTACGACCCCATGCATCCAGCTGTACTTCACTTGATAAAAACCACTATTGAGGCTGGCCAGAAATGCAACATTCCAGTTACTCTTTGTGGAGAAATGGCTGGAGATTCACGTTACGTTCGAGTCTTGTTGGGACTGGGTTTAACGGAGTTCAGCATGCCTCCAAATTTGATATTGGAAACCAAGCGAAGCCTGATAGCGGTGCGTCGAGCGACGCTCAAAAAACAGGTTAACGTGCTGTTAAATGCAGGCTCTCGCAAAGAGCAACAAGCGTTACTTGACAAGATAAATGCGTCTGCGCCAAAAAACTAAATAAAGCCCTGAGCGCCGTTATCTACGCGCTATTCAAGAGCGTAGCATTATGGAACCAACTATTGAGCAGCAATCCGATGCGCTTGCTGAAAACATCAGCGACGGATCACTGTTGGCGGCACAGCGGATAATGCTGGCCATGCATCCGGCTGAAATCGCCGATGCACTTGAAGCTTTACCACCGGCTAGGCGCCGAATTCTGTGGGATGTCATCGACACTGAGATCGAAGGCGAGATTCTTATGGAGGTCGGAGACGAAGTCCGTGAAAGCCTGGTTCGGGACATGGATGTCGAGGAACTGCGAGCGGCTACCGAGCAGTTGGATCTGGATGATCTGGCTGACTTTGTTCAATCATTACCCGAACATTTGACGGCAGAAGTGCTGGCTGGCATGGGGCGGCAAGACAGAGCTCGATTGGAACAGGTCCTTGCGTACCCCGAAGAAAGTGCGGGCGGCTTGATGAATCTGGACGTCATTACTGTTCGAGGAGATGTCACGCTTGATGTCGTGCTGCGTTATCTAAGACGACGTGGCGATATGCCTCGCCAGACAGACAGGCTTTGGGTGACCGATCGCTATGGGCGCTATCTGGGGGAATTGCCGTTACGCATAATTCTGACGAATTCTGCCGATACACTGGTTAGTGATGTCGCTATTCGTAAGATCGAGCCTTTAAATGTACTAACCAGTCAAACAGAGGTATCCAGGGCATTCGAGGATTTCAATCTGGTATCCGCCCCGGTGGTTGATGATAACAACACACTGATAGGTCGAATCACGATTGATGACGTTGTTGACGTAATACGAGAAGAAGCTGAGCAGTCTGTCATGAGCATGGCAGGACTGAATCAGGAAGATGACATCTTTGCCCCAGTCCTCAAAAGTACGCGTAAACGTGCACTTTGGCTTGGAGTTAATCTGCTTACCGCCTTAATGGCCTCTTGGGTTATCGCTCAATTTGAAGGCACTCTCGAGCGTGTGGTGACACTTGCCGTACTGATGAGTGTTGTTCCCAGCATGGGCGGCATAGCAGGTAGTCAGACACTGACACTGGTGATCCGAGGGCAGGCCTTGAATCAGATTAATAAACGAAACCTGGGTGATTTATTAACTCGCGAATTATCCGTCGGACTTCTTAACGGCATTCTCTGGGCAAGCATTGTGGCTGTCCTGGTCTGGCTCTGGTTTGGAGATGCTCAGATCGGGCTAATTATCGGCATCGCGTTGGTAATTAATATGGCAACTGCAGCCTACGCGGGTGCCATGCTGCCCATGTTTTTGCGAAAAATCGGCGTTGATCCAGCACTTGCCGGAGGTGTTGCATTAACGACGATAACTGATGTCGTCGGACTAGTTGCGTTCCTGGGTTTGGCAACATTACTGCTCTAGCAACGATGTTTGTCCTTGATTAAAACTAAAAATATCTCCTCATAACCTGATAATTGCTTTGCTGAAAAGCGGTGAATCAATCCCGTAACAGGTTAGTTAAATCTATCCACAAGCAATGCAACGACTTGTCCACAGATGTCCTGATAGCCTGCAAGTCGCAGCCCCAAGCCACTTGAGACACTGCTCACAGAAAGTTGTCCACAGCTTGTTAACGTTTTTCTCACCAGAATTCTACGTTATATTGCCAAAACCACTACATGTAGTGGCACGCCAGAAATTCATAGCTATATGTTGTGTTAATCGTTGACCCAAAGACTTTGCACAGATACACTTTGCGGCCGCAGTATCAGTTAAGAAGTCAGTCCGAATTTGTGAGATATCGCGTGTCTTGGCGGTATTCGGCGTCTACGAAGCGTAGGCAGTGCCGACCCAAGTCCAAACATTACAAATTCAGTTCACGACTGGGAATCTAAACTCAGGCGACTACACTATATATAGCGTAAGGATACGCATCACAGCACTACATGTTGTGATTCTCAAGGACTTGAGTACCTAATTTAATTTTGCCTAGCCTTGTGACGAGGCAAGCAAGTACGAGGAGAATCACTACTCAATGAGCACTGTTGACGTTCTGGCATTAAAAGACACCCCTGCGAAGCCTGCATTGGCAAGATTGCCTTTGCAGCCAACGTCCCTGGATATCTGGGACAAGAAATACAGACTGAAAACCAAAGATGGAGACAATGTTGATAACACCATTGGAGATACCTTCGAGCGCGTTGCCAGAGCACTTGCTGATGTAGAGCGTTCCGATGCTGATCGCAAAACCTGGTACAAGGAATTCATCTGGGCTCTGGAGCAGGGTGCCATCCCGGCTGGGCGCATTACGTCAAACGCCGGTGCTCTAGCGCACAAACCTGCGACATCAACCATCAATTGTACTGTTAGTGGCACCATTACAGATTCCATGGACGATATTCTCAGCAAGGTCCATGAAGCGGGTTTAACGCTCAAGGCAGGCTGTGGTATCGGCTATGATTTTTCCACGTTAAGACCCAGAGGCGCTTACGTTTCTGGCGCAGGAGCCTATACCTCCGGTCCTCTGTCCTTTATGGACATCTTCGACAAGATGTGTTTTACCGTCTCATCTGCTGGAGGTCGACGTGGCGCTCAAATGGGCACCTTTGATGTCAGACATCCCGATGTACTAGAGTTCATCAAAGCCAAACGTGAAGACGGACGACTCCGCCAATTCAATTTATCCCTATTGATAACTGAGGATTTCATTCAAGCCGTCAAAGCTGACGAGCAATGGCAGTTGGCCTTCCCCATTCGCCAAAAAGAACTCGATGATGGTGACATAGAACTGGAAAACCCAGATCAAATCGTATGGAGAGACTGGCCTTCCCATGAGAACGTTGTTATCAACGACGAAGGCCTGGTTGCTTGCCGTATCTACCGAAAAATGCCTGCCCGTCGATTGTGGGATCTGATCATGGCTTCAACCTATGATTTTGCAGAGCCAGGATTCATCCTCATTGATAAAGTCAATGAGATGAACAACAACTGGTTTGATGAGTCCATTAGAGCCACCAACCCATGTGGCGAGCAACCATTGCCTCCTTACGGCGCTTGCCTGCTGGGTTCAATAAACCTGACACGCTTCGTACTCGACCCGTTTACCGACAATGCGCGTTTCGACTGGGATAGATTTGTTCGCACGGCAGAAATTTTCACACGTATGCTCGATAACGTTGTTGAAATCAACGGCTTGCCACTTGAACAACAACGTCGTGAAATTCGTCGCAAACGACGCCATGGCATGGGCTATCTAGGACTCGGCTCATCTCTCACTTTAATGGGATTGAAATACGGCTGCCCAGAATCACTTGAATTCACTGAAAAAGTAACGCGTGAGCTGGCATTAGCAGGATGGCGTGTGGGTCTTGAGTTGTCCAAAGAGAAAGGCCCTGCCCCGATCATGGACGAAACGTTTGCAGTGACTGGTGAAATGCTGCGCAAACGCCCTGAAATGAAAAACGATAATTACAAGGTTGGAGATCTGGTGTCAGGTAGAATCTTGCACGCCCGTTATAGCCGCTATATGCAGCGCATCGCTGAGGTTGACCCAAAACTGGTGGAACAGTTGGCCGAGCATGGATCACGGTTTACACACCACAGCTCTATTGCACCCACAGGCACAATCTCATTGTCACTGGCTAATAACGCCAGTAACGGCATCGAGCCCAGCTTTGCCCATCACTATGCGCGTAACGTTATTCGTGAGGGGCGGAAGTCGAAGGAAAAAGTTGACGTGTTCTCATTTGAGCTGTTGGCATATCAAGCACTGATTAATGACAAGGCCATGCCCTACACAGACGATCCGGAAGCTCAACTTCCTGATTATTTCATGTCAGCTGATGACATCACACCCAAAGATCATGTGTCTGTTCAGGCCGCTGCACAACGCTGGATTGATTCGTCCATATCCAAAACGGCCAATGTCCCGACAGATTTCCCTTTCGAAGAGTTCAAAGATATCTACATGTATGCCTACGACCAGGGATTAAAAGGCTGCACAACCTTTCGATTCAACCCTGAAAACTTCCAGGGTGTATTGGTCAAAGAGTCAGATTTAGAAAATACTGAGTATGAGTTCACATTGGACGATGGCTCGACCGTTAGTGTTAAAGGTAACGAGGAAATCGAGTACGACGGTGAGACGCATACAGCAGCGAATCTTTATGATGCTCTGAAAGAAGGTTATTACGGGAAACTCTAGGAAAACGCGATCATGAAAATCAACCAGAAAATAGTCGGTTACGCGGTTTCTAAACCGAATGGAACCGGGACCGAGTCAGGGAACTCGGCAGACAACGCAAAGTCAGAAACATCATCAAAGGCAGACGGTCAATTGGCCGATGTTATACAGATGCATGAGACTCTTGAACGCCCGCAAAAGCTGATCGGATCGACGTACAAACTGAAAACGCCGGACCATGTGTCCGCGCACGCCATGTACATCACGATTAACGATATTGTGCTCAACGAAGGCACTGAGCACGAAATGCGTCGCCCTTTCGAGGTGTTTATCAACTCGAAAAATCTTGAGCACTATCAATGGATTGTTGCACTGACGCTCATTATGTCAGCAGTTTTCAGAAAAGGTGGCGATATCACTTTTCTGGTCGATGAGCTGCGCTCTGTATTTGATCCGAGGGGCGGTTATTGGAATAAAGGCAAATACATGCCTTCCATCATTGCTGAAATTGGCGAAGTCATCGAGAAACATCTTATCGATATCGGCATGCTCAAGAGCAGAGAGCCAGACGAAGTTCAAGCAAAGCTTATCGAAGAGAAAAAGGCTGAGCTAAAAGCTGAGCACGAAAAGGCTAAATCTGAGAATGCATCGGAAGGTAGTGATGATTCTAACGATGAACCCTGGATGGCAACCGCGACACACTGTTCTAAATGCAGCAACAAGGCTGTTGTGTTGAGAGATGGTTGTCAGACTTGCATGAATTGTGGCGACTCTAAGTGCGGATAGTGAACTGCTGAGGTAAACTCTGCATCATTCTAAAAGATGCAACGCGGCGAACTTTAAAAACTCGCCTTTTGGTTAAACCGACTGAAAAAGCCCACCATGAAATGCAGAAGCTGCCAATCGCAGATGGTTGTAAGCCGCAAAGAAAGCAGCGGAAATACCACCAGTAGCTGGCATGAATGTCCTTTGTGCAAGCAGGTACGCCTCACCAGTGAGAAAGCACCTCGGCGATCGGTCGATGTGACTGGAGGTATGACGCGCATGGATGACGACTCCGCCTACCCTGTCGACAATGAAACCCAACCCAGCATGGCCTATCAATTCACATGAGTGAACTACAACTTTCTACCAAACTGGTAAGCGATATCCAGGCGCTGCTGCATGAGCACGACTCCTCAGCGACTGACCCTGGTGTGACATCGCAATATTTGTGCGCTGTTGTCGGATTTCTCCTTGGTCAACAAGACATGCCTGCCGATCAGAAAGCAGAAGTTCTGGATCAACTAGCCGCCTTCATGAAGCATGTCGCTGATGATGTCGATAGTCAGAAACAGCAACCCACCGCAGCTCCACCTCCTCCCCAACAAGAATCCTTCGGGATCTGGAAGCCAAAGTCATGAGTAAAGCTACTGCCCGTCACATCCTCGTCGACAGCGAAGAAAAGTGCCAGACATTAATCGATGAAATAAAAGGCGGCGCTGAGTTTGCAGATGTTGCCAAAGAACATTCAAGCTGCCCATCCAGTCGCGAAGGTGGACATCTGGGAACATTCGGCAGAGGCCAAATGGTTCCTGAATTCGATACCGCTTGCTTTGACGGAGTAGTTGGCGACGTACAGGGCCCTGTCAAAACACAATTCGGTTATCACGTTGTTGAAGTGACTGAGCGTACTTAATTGGTTTAGAACACTCAATGAGGTTGTCGAAGCCATTTGCGCCTTCGGCAGCCACCGAGCGTGTCAAGTGCGATTTATAGTTGAAGTCTGAATCAGGTGGCAAAACTGCAGTTTTGCAAATCAAATCCCCCACAAAGTCGATCAGTACCCAAAATTCTCTGCTAACTTATGTTAGGAGAATCGTTTTCTGTTCGGTGGAACAGCGAACGAGCGGACCCTGCGCAAGTAAGAAGATCATATAAAGTTTTTGCACAGGTAACCGAAGAAGGCAAATTACCGCCTCCAGCGTTAGCAACATAGATCGACCAAATCGGATGAGCTTACAACCTGGCCGTTTGACAGATTTGATCCAGAAACCTGATGGCCTCCCTGACTTCGTAGTTTTACCCAACAACTTGGGATCGTTAGCGGAATCTATCAGTAGTGTTTTAACGTCTGCACAAACAGTGTGGCAAAGCGCCCCGCTCCCTATTATCGCAGCCACAGCAACCAGCATTATTGCGATAATGGTATTGACAGCCAGCTTGCAAAAGCGAAAGACCGCCACAACAACAATGCAGAAAACGCTGGACGCCATGCCAGACGCTATTGCTCTGTTCGACAAAAGTGGCAAGCTGACAGCACTTAACCAGAAACTGGTTCAGCTAATGCCTTTGAAAATCGAACCTGAAGCATTCTCCAAAACCGATACAAACAACCTCTATGCACAAATATCTCCAGACTCCATAGCGGTAGAACGAGCACGCAAGCGTGCTCGAGAGGCGGCTAGCGATCCCAATTCAACGATAAGTTTCGAAGCACCCAGCTACGGACTACGTTCGATGCTGGTCAAGGAGCGTAGAACACGAGATGGAGGCGTCAGCGTATCCGTTTACGGCTCTACTAATCCGACCCAGAATCGCTTAAGTGACCCGCTTACTGCTCTAGCTAGTAGAACCCGCCTGGTTCATGAGCTCGCAAAACGATGCAGTCGCACAAAAAACGAATTGTCATTGATCATTGTTGATTTACGCAGTTTTCGACAGATTAACGATACTTATGGCAGAGAAGCAGGTGATGAACTCCTAAAGCAGACGGCCAATTGCCTATTACACATCATGCCCAAAGACTCACTGATTGCACGCACTGCCGGGGATGAATTTGCCGTTTTGCTTGAATCTGATCTAGGGCGACCTGCTATCGAAAAACTGCTTCAGGGACTACTCAGAACCTTGCGCAGCGGGCTGCCAGTCAGTGATATGAATGTACCGGTTCGTGCCAGCGTCGGTATCGCCTACGCACCCGAGCACGGCAATACCGTATCCAGTTTGCTGAAGTCCGCAGATAGCGCCTGTGCCCAGGCAAAACAAGGAACAGACAACGCACTGGTAGTTTTCAACTCAGCTCAGCAAAGGCAGGCAAAACGTCGTCATCAACTGGAAATTGGTTTGCAACAGGCGCTGGGGAAAAATGAACTCTCATTACAATACCAACCACAAATCGACATCAGATCCAAAATGACTTGTGGAATGGAGGCCTTACTGCGTTGGGAAAGTGCAAAATTTGGCAAAGTATCGCCAGTTGATTTTATTCCGGTTGCTGAAGAGACTGGCATCATTAATCAGCTCGGTACCTGGGTGCTCAACCAGGCTGTTAAAGACTATCAGCGGCTTGCATGCTACGGCATGTCCCCGGCAATACTCTCAGTCAATCTTTCACGCAAGCAGTTTGAAGGCGGACGAATCGTAGCAGATGTTGAACGACTGCTTTCAAGGACTAACTTTGATCCTGCTAAATTGTGTCTGGAAATTACTGAAACATCATTGTCCAGTGACTCGAAAAAACTTCGGGAACAACTCCTTGATCTCACCTCTCTGGGGGTAAGACTTGCCATAGACGATTTTGGTGTCGGTTACTCATCTTTGCTAGAGCTTCGCGATTATCCGATCTCCGAAGTCAAGATTGATAGAGCATTCATCATGGATATTGCAACCAACACCAATAGCCAGGATTTTGTGCATGCGATTGTCGATATATCCAGGAGCATTGGCGCTGAAGTCGTAGCCGAAGGCATAGAAAATCAGCAGCAATTCGACATGGTGGACCAGTTGGGTTGTGATCGGGCGCAAGGGTACTTTCTCTGCGAACCCATGGCAGCGACAACGTTCCCAGATGTTGTTTTAGGCGCCTGAGCTATCAAACCGCAATGGGTGACCAACACGTTTTAGTCCCAATCAATTTCTAACTGCTCAGGCTTATCCTCATCGGAAGCTTCCAGACCGCGAAACGCCAATCCCAGCAATCGAATACCTGACTTGTCGGTACGAACACGGTTAGCGAAACGAGTATTCTGTCGTGGAGACAAATTTCCCGCCTCAAGTGCTCTGTCGAGCAATATCGGAACAACTCTTTTTACTAGCAACTCCCCCACCGGCACTTTCGTCTCAGTGTGCGCACGCGTGAATGTCGTAAAATCAGCGAAACGCACTTTTACCGTAATCGTAGTGCACCTGAGTTGCTTTCCAGCCAGGTCTGCCAGCAACTCCTCTGACAGCTTCTCCAGAATCTCCAACATTTCATCGCGATTATGCAAATTTTGAGCAAATGTCCGTTCAGATCCCAACGATTTCCGGATTCGACTAACTCTGACGGGACGGTGGTCAATACCACGCGCAACACGGAAGTAATATCCACTGCTCTTACCAAATTCACTTTCAAGTTCGGGCTCGGACCAACGCCGTAAATCGGCTCCCGTGTGAATGCCTAGTGAATGCATGCGTGCTTCAGTCACTTTACCGACACCATGAAACTTACCCACAGGCAGAGCCGCCACGAATTCTTCGCCCTGCTCAGGTAAAATGCAGTAGATACCATCAGGCTTGTCATAGTCCGAAGCAATTTTCGCAAGAAATTTGTTATAGCTCACGCCAGCTGATGCAACCAACTGTGTGCGTTCAAGAATGACTGCTTTGATTTCCCGCGCAAGCTTAAAGGCAGAACCACCAAATAAGGCGTTATCAGTTACGTCCAGATAAGCCTCGTCTAATGACAAGGGTTCGATAACATCCGTGAACTCCCGAAACACTGCCTGGATTAATTTAGAGGCGTGCTGATAACTTGCAAATCGCGGTTTAACAAATACGGCGTCGGGACATTTACGAAAAGCCTCAGCGCTGGGCATGGCCGAATGTATACCAAACTTGCGCGCCTCGTAGCTGCATGCAGCAACAACTCCACGACCATGAGGCTGCCCACCGACAATGACAGGAAGCCCGTTCAGCGACGGATTGTCGCGTTGCTCCACCGACGCATAGAAAGCATCCATATCAACGTGAATAATCTTGCGCTGAGAACTCAGAGCACCATCATTTTCCGAAGAATGAGTATCTTTATGTGTCGAAGTGGAAGACATCAGTTATGTGAGGCGTCTAATTGCTTTAGAATCAGGGACCAGGAAAACACTCAGCACATTTTCCAGAGCGCACAATTGTCATTTGTGCGTAAATTTTGTGCATACTGAGTTGTACAGTCTAACAACCAGCTGCATTACGCAGCATTAAATCGCGGAGCGGCGAACGTGTCGAGCAACCCAGGAGTTGAACTAAAAGGTGGCATGTACACTTTTATGTCACTCAAGCTCCACACCAGTGACATGCATGTCATTGATGAAATCCTTGCGGACAAAATTCAGCAAGCACCCAGCTTTTTCAAAGACACACCAGTAGTCATCGATTTGAGTGTACTTGAACCTCACGAGATGGAGCTTGATTCAGCGGCGTTAATTGCATGTATAAAACGACACAATCTTGTGCCAATAGTTGCCAGCACAATGGATAAAACTTCACCGTTGGCGCTCTCAATCGAGTTACCATTGATTGATGTTGGAGTACGACGATCCATTATGGATAAGTCGTCCGAGAGCAAGTCAAATGAGAAGGCCGATGAAACGGCAAGCTCTACAATTGATGTAACACCTGATGTTAATCTTTCTTTGTCACGCGAGATTGAATATGTTGTCAAGGCACCTCTGCTTATTGATAAACCGATCAGATCGGGACAACAGGTTTACGCAAGAGACACAGATCTCATCGTAATGGGCTCCATTGGCCCAGGCGCAGAGGTCATTGCTGACAACAACATCCATGTTTACGGCCCACTAAGAGGCCGAGCACTTTGTGGTGTTTCAGGAAACACATCGGCACGTATTTTCTGTCAATCTTTACAAGCAGAATTAGTATCAGTTGCGGGCAACTATCGAATGCTCGAAACCATACCTGAAGAATTACGTGGCAAACCCGCACAGGTATGGCTTGAAAATGACAAGCTCAATATAGAGCCGCTTTAATTCAGAATTTTTTTTGGGAGTGAGAGCTTGACCAAGACAATCGTCGTGACCTCTGGCAAAGGTGGAGTCGGCAAGACAACCACCAGCGCATCTATCGCAACCGGCCTGGCTAAACGCGGTTACAAAACCGTGGTTATCGACTTCGACGTCGGCTTGCGTAACCTCGACCTGATTATGGGCTGCGAGCGGCGGGTTGTTTACGACCTTGTCAATCTGGTTAATCAGGAAGCTAGCCTTCACCAAACGCTGATCAAGGACAAGAGAGTCGAAAATCTCTATATCTTGCCCGCCTCCCAGACTCGTGACAAAGATGCCCTGTCCATCGAAGGCATTGCCCGCGTCATGCACAAACTCAAGAAAGCAGAGTTTGATTACATCATATGCGATTCACCAGCTGGCATCGAAAAAGGCGCCAAAATGGCGTTGTATTTTGCTGATGAAGCTATTGTCGCCACCAACCCGGAAGTCTCCTCAGTAAGAGACTCAGACAGAATTCTGGGCATTCTGCAAAGCGAATCAAAACGCTCCAAAATGAATGAAGAACCGGTGAAGGAACATTTGCTCATTACTCGATACAACCCGACCCGCGTGAAGGACGGACAAATGCTTAGCGTGGACGATATTGTTGATCTCTTAGCTATTCCGTTATTAGGCATCATTCCGGAATCACCTACCGTCCTGGACTGCTCCAACGCGGGTAAGCCCGTTATCCTCGACGAGGAAAGTGCAGCCGGGCAAGCTTACTCCGATGCCATCGACCGCCTACTCGGCGAATCCAAGCCACATCGCTTTATAGAAGCTCCCAAAAAAGGGTTTCTTTCGCGTTTATTCGGGTAGATTCATATGGGCTTCTTCAGATTTTTCAGATCAAACAAAGAAGATGCGTCGGCCAAGCTTGCCAAGGATCGATTACAGGTGCTTATAGCGCATCAGCGCACGGGTCGCGGTGGGCCAGACTATCTGCCGATGCTCAAGCAAGACATTCTTGATGTCATCAAGAAATATGTCTCGGTCGGCGATGATGCACTATCGGTACAGCTCGACTCACAAGATAACTGCGATGTTCTGGAACTCAACATCACGTTACCTGAGGAAAGCAGTGCGCAACCTAATCAGCCATCAGCAGAAGCAAAACGACGTGCGATGGAAAGAAGACAGGCTGCCACTAAAATCACCTGAAGCGGCCTGTTCCTTCTAGGCTTTTACATTGCGCTACATTAACCTTAAAATGTAGCGCAATTTTGTCATGAGTGCATTGTGGCAGGCACCCTAATGTGCTTATGTGATTCACATCCAATCTATATCAGCGCTGCCCTGCCAAAGCAAATTCAGCGCACAAACCTGGAAAGGCATTAAATTCAGCTTCGCAATTGGATGGCATCGGCATAAATTCAACACCAGATTCGTAGTCTGACAATTATTTTAATCAGGCTATCTCGACGCGACTACCTTGCCGTTGACCATAAATTCGTAAGATTTGGTAAAATATGTTCGTTATTCGCACATGACAGCCAATGGAATGACTTCTTTGCAACAAATATTGTTGCAAAAAAACCACGCGAAGCAATTTCTCGGTTATTCTTAACGTCGCCGCTGTAGAATTGTTGTTTTTGTTCTACACTTCAGGTCGTTTAACACCGCTGGTTTTGTCACTGTCTAGCAAAAACGCAATTGTTTGTTGCATTATTCAGACACGCTGACTAAAGTTGTACTGTTGAATCAAGTTTATAAGTAGTACTCAATAGCTTTTACAGCATATATCTGATTGGAGAAAACACGTATGAAATTTACTAAGACAGCTATCGCGGTTGCAATTGTAGGAATTGCAGCAGCACCTATGATGGTTTCAGCAGACACAACTTTGTCTGGCATTTTAGAAATACAAGTTCAAGGCTCTGATGCCGATGACAACCCAAATACAGCAGCCCCTGAAGGTGATATGGAAGTTGCTGTTGGTGACGTATTATTCAATATTGCATCTAACCATGAAACAAACAGCGGTTTAACTGCATACAGCAATATGCGTGCTGATTTTAACTCCCGTTCTAATGAAGGCGCAGCACAAGCTGACTCAGTCTACATCGGTATCAAAGGTGGCTTCGGTGACTTCCGAATAGGTGAGACTCCTTTAGCCGTCGAGTATGGCCAAGTTGCTGGCGACCTCTTTGACGCTGGTAGTGAAATCAACGGTGGTTTGAGCTACACAGGTACTTTCGGTCCTGTTGGCATCACTGCTAACTTTTCACCTGAAAACAATCAGGAAGTCGTTGGTCTCGGTGGTAAATTCGCAGTAGGTGGCTTTGGCATTGGTATCGGTTTTGAATCACGCGGTAACGGTGGTGTGGACGGTGATGCTGCAGCAACTCCTGCAGTACCAACTATCTCGTCTGAGACCTTCACCACTACTGCTTTTGGCGTAACCTACTCCCTCGCAGGTGCTTCACTAGCAGCTACTTTCTGGACAAGGGAAACAGCTGGACCTGACGATATGGAAAATTTCTCGGTCAAAGTTGGTTATGGTATTGGCGGTGTTTCAGGTGCTTTGACTTTTGCAACTCAAGAAATGGGAGCTGGTATAGATCGAGAAAAAGTTCGACTTGACGTGGCTTACGGCTTAGGCGGCGGCATGGCAGTCAGCACTCGAATTACTGCAGCGACTGACTCTGTGGTTCCTGCAAATGACAATACTGCATGGCGTATCCAGTTGAACAAAGCGTTCTAATACTTGTTCAATTAGCAGAATAAAAAAGGCCTCCTTATGGAGGCCTTTTTTTGTCAATAATTCAGTGACTTAGTTATTTTTAACAACGAATTAATTATCCTTGGTAATAAAGAGTGAATTCACCACAAACCTTACTCCCTCCACCTGCCCAGCAACACGCTCAATCTGGTGGCTAATCGCGTCGTTATCAACAAATCCCGATAATTTCACGCTGTCTTCGCTAAGCTCACTTATCTGGATACGCACAATCGCTGTTTCCGGGTTATTTCGTAATGCCTGCCTCACGCGCTCTGACAATAGGGCACTGTCGTTAGTTGCGCCACCGAAGTTGAACGAATGCTCTGACTCTTGAAACAACGGCTCGCCAGTGAACTGACAACCGCTCGCTAACATCACAAGTGGCATAATTCCCACCGCTAATGCCATCTTAATACGTGTTTTCAAATTTCTCTCCAACCATCATTTAACTCGTAATTTATTATCTAAAATTTTCGCCTCACCCATTCAAGCGAGATTGGCTTCCTGTCACTATCATAGCAAGCTGAGCTCAGGTGTTCCTGAGCCAGCATGTTTTAGAACACGAAACTGTGTGCTGAGTAATTTTGTATTGACGAGACATCAAATGCCCTGGTTAACTCACAAACTCAAAGGTCACAAGCGTTTAAATCAGCGCCTTAGCGCTGGCTTAGTCGTTGGTTTTTTCTTCCAGCATCTTGTGCATACTGACAAGCCTTGCTGCTAACAATTGCATCATTTTTCGTGCAATGACTGGATTGCCAGTGATGGTTTCAAGAAAAAGCTCACCATCAATTTCAATAACTTCGGTAACCGACTCCGAACGCATTGAGGCGTTTCGCGGTTCGCCAGAAATGACAGCCATTTCCCCTACTAAGCTGCCACAATTAGGCTTACCCACAATAATGTCTCCGTCTTTTGACGGCAATATGACTGAAAATTCGCCTTCTAGCACTCCAAATACGCTATCGGTATTGTCACCTTGGTGAAAAAGATATTCACCCGGCTGTAATTGGTAGTGCTGGCTTAGAAATATGAGACGCTTTAACTGAGCGGAGCCCAAGCACTCGAACAACTCAAGTTTACGTAAGAGTTCGTAGTTAGCTTCGATCGTCATAGTTCGTCTCTAAATTGGCGAGCATTCGGATTCTGATCGCAGAAAACGCCCGGAATCTGTATCAGCAATTCGCTCAGCTCCATAAAACGTCGCACTATCAAGAACATAGCCCACCAATTTCACACTAATGTCGCTTAAAAATGGGCCCAAAGCTCAATTGATTTTATTAAAAGCGTTGGCAACTTATTCACCACGGACTTCGTGGTATACCTCCGTGACTCTAACGAAATGCACACCTAAATTCAATGCTGAAACACACTGGTTCAACGATTTCGGGTAATCGTAGAGATTAAATTTGAACCTTCTCCTCCGCATGCTCCAGAGTCACTGGATTCTGACAATTCACGCGTGATAGAGTGTTGCGAATAAGGTGCACTTTCAAAGGACACACGGATGGCACACGATATGGCCAGACGACAAAGTTCGGATGAACCTCGATGCTTCAATATGCGGCCTATTGAGATTACAGACGCCAACTCTATCGCCGATTGGTTCCAACAATTAGAAGACATATCTATCTTCGACCGGCAACTCCCTCTACCCCAAAATCACACTGAAGTAACCACATTAGTTGAATCTTTGATCACAGACCAAGAGAAAGAAAAATGTAAATGGTTTATCACTGAAAACAAGGATGGAACTGCTGTTGGGGTGACTGGGTTAGAGAACATCAACATGCTTCACGGCCATGCTACTTTGCCCATGTTCATTGCAGCACCGTGGCGTCGATCTGGGCTAGGGGTTCGCATGGCTAGCATGATGATAGATTTGGCATTTAAACAGCTCAGGCTTCATCGTATAGCAACCATGCACCGCGCTGACAATGCCCCTTCTCAGGCATTACTCAGTAGGCTCGGCTTTAAGCAAGAAGGCATTGCCAGACAATCTTGGTTTGCCCAAGGCAACCATTTTGATTTAATAAACGCAGGATTATTAAAGGAAGACTGGCTGAAAGTCAGAATTCAATTATTGCAAGAACTTAGTCATTCCGTTGTGGTAAACCTTGGTCCTAATGCTTCTACAGATTGGTGTTGGCCTGGAAGGACATAAAATCGTATGTATATGACTATTCAATACCTTGCCGTTAATTCAATCGCATCGTTGTTGACTGATTCTTCAGCACACATATGAACGATCAATTCGATACTAATGATGTCCACCCCCGTCGCCTGCGAGCAATTTTGTTTGGGGATGTTGTCGGCTATTCTCGAATGATGGCTGTAGACGAGCTAGGCACCTCCACCAGAATTGCTCAGCTTTTCGAAAGAATTGAAGTAGTCGGAGCTAAACATGAAGGCGAGCTTGCGTCAAAAAATGGTGATGGACTATTTTTTCTCTTTGATAGTGTCCTCGATGCTGTTCGCTTAGGGATGGAGGTGCAGGATCTTGTCAATGGTGAATCCTACGCTATTCCAGATGACAAAAAAATCCAGATGCGCATTGGTGTCCACATGGGCGATGTGCTTCGAGTGATTGATCAGTACGTTGGTGATAGCGTAAACATCGCTTCACGGATCGAGTCCAACGCAAGAACTGGCAGTGTTTCCATATCCGGCGCTGTTTATGAGCAAGTCAGGCACAAGCTCAACTATGGGTTCGAATACGTCGGTCGTATCGAATTAAAAAACATTCCTGATCCAGTTGATATCTATGAGATTTCAAAAGATACCCAAACTGTTTTGATGTCAGCCAGCCCACGAAAAGCAGACAAGGAAGCTCCTGGAGCTGAATTGCGCAGTTTAGTCGCCAGCAAGCCTACCATTGCCGTTTTACCCTTCACTAATTTGGACAACAACGACCACGACGGATTCTTTGCAGACGGTGTTACGGAAGACCTCATCACCAATTTATCTCGGTTTCACGCGCTATCGATAATCTCTCGCAATTCCACGTTTCTATACAAAAACCGGGACGTCTCGTTAACCCAGGTGGGCGAAGAGCTGAGAACTCAATACATCATCACCGGATCTATTCAAAAATCAAACCGCCGACTCCGGCTTACAGCTGAATTATTCAACTGCCAATATGGTGAATCTGTCTGGCGTGAACGCTATAACCGCGAAATTGAAGATATCTTCGACTTGCAAGATGAAATCACAGATCTCATAACAGCTGCAGTGGCTGTGCAAACCCAAACCTCAGCAAAAGCAGAAGGCCGTCTACAGGTACCCTCCCTGATAGCCACCTACTCACTCGTACTTCAAGGGCAGCAAAAGATTTTCAAATACAATCGTGAGCAAAATGCACAGGCGCGAAAAATGTATGAGGCCGCGCTCGATAGTGAATCAGACTATGGTCGGGCAATGGCAGCACTCTCACGGACACATAATCTGGACTGGCGCTATTCATGGACTGAACAGCCAGAATACGCTTTGGAAAAAGCCCATGAACTGGCTCTGGAATCTGTCCTTGTTGATCCGCTTGATGCAAGAGGTTACGGAGAGCTTGGCTTTGTTAACCTATACCGTAAAGAACATGAATCCAGCCTTGCCTCCTTTGAAACTGCTTTGCGACTAAATCCAAACGACACAGATATCATGTCAAACATGGGTGATGCCTTGGCTCATTGTGGACGATCAGAAGAGGCGATTCCTATTTTACAAAAGGCACTCGTACTTAATCCGTTTTACCCTGATCAATATCTTTGGTATCTAGGCGGGGCATACTTCAATTTAAAGCACTACGATGAAGCCGTTAAAACGCTAAAAAGAATGAATAGCCCTTCAGAAGGCAGACGGCTTTTAGCCGCTAGCTATGCATACCTTGGTAAGCAACAAGAAGCAGAAAATCAAGCCGCCAAAGTTATGGAGGCCTACCCTAATTTTGACCTCACTCATTGGGAAGCTGTACAGCCAGACATATTCCCGGAAGACACCGAACATTTCGTCAATGGACTCAGGCTTGCAGGTTTGCACTAGTGCACCATCTGCAGAATAATTGAGCGTGGATTACTAACACTTCGCAACGGAGCCTACAACATCAGATGATTTGAATTTGGATTCAAATATTTCAATTTCACTTAATCGGCCTCGTAACACTTCACTGCCTTTTGCGTGAAAGTCGAATCTGTCTTGATCGCACAGTTGCTTGGTTCTTAACGACACCAGGTTCGTTGATTGATGTTGCTTACTTAATTCTTGCAAGCGAGCCGCAATGTTCACATCATCACCATAAACGGTGTAGCTCAATCGATCCGGTGTGCCAACGAATCCACCTACAACAGTACCCGTATTCACCCCAGCTCGTGTAGCCAGCTTTATACCGTCCGTGAATTCATGATTAGCAAGAATTTTCTGAATTTCCAAAGCGGCGGCAACTGCACTACTCGCGTGATTCGTGTCCTCGGTAGGTAAATTGAAGCTCGCCAAAATGGCATCTCCCTGAAACTGATTGATCACCCCATTGTTTCGTTCGATGGGTTCTGAAATAACACGAAAGTATTCATTAAGCGTTGTAATTAATTTTTCAGGTGAGAGTTTCTCAGCTAGCGTGGTAAAGGAAACTATATCCAGGAAAAGAATACTCGCTTCGCGTGTTTCAGTGCTTGTGTCGATCAAAGGTCCATCAGCCTTTGCAATTTGAGTCGCGACGCTTTCAGGAACAAATAGAGATAAGTTTTCGGCTGTGTTGGACTCCACAATGGAACGAATCAACAACTGCCTACCCCTGGCAATAGCCAATGCCAAAATAAATGTCACTACCAAAATTGAAATAATTTTGTCTAACTCACCGCCAACCAACACCATATTGGAGGTCAGATATTCAACATAATCTTGAGTTATCACCGCCTCTATGGTCGCGTGGCCCAACGCATAGACCAGCAACAACATCCAGCCGATGGCTGCGACAAGGCCTGATAACAACACGAAACCCGGCTCAAACCTCAGTGCACGCAGCGAGATAAAAATGAAAATATAGAGCAATGTTGGCGCTTTCAGGTAGAACGATGGGGGTTGCATGTACTGAAGATGAAATGACCAGATCAACAACATCAGCAACCCCATATCAACCAGTATGGAGAGGATTAAGACCCAAATAGCCAAACTGTCTTTGTATGCTAAGTACAGCCGGATGCAGGTAAACAAGAAGTACGCTAGCAGAAAAACAGGTACTGGTTCGAATGTCGCGCCGGTAGGAAGAGTTTTGGGAGCTGCCGTATAAAGAATCGTAAACAAAATCAGGATTGATATTTGAATCCAACCGATCAAACGCTCACTGTTGTTTTGCTGTCGTTCAATAGTTAAACGGATTTTCTTGGGCAGATCATCATAATCACTTCCACGAAACAGCCATAGCTGCTTTGACCGAAGAAAAGCCCAGAGCTGAGCAATCAGACCCGGACTCGCATTCGGACCCTTGGGTGACTTGGTGTTCAATCTCACTACCTCAATGCATGAAGCTGTAAAGCAGTCTGACACACACTCCAATTAAGCGTGCAGCAAACAGTGCTGACGCGCTTACAATTTTCATCGCCAACTTCGCAAAGAGAGGTAACTACACGGGTGAACTCATTTACCAGCTTTTACGGGCAAAAGTTAGTCATCTTTAGCACCGCTAACACGACCACCACTGACTCGCCCACCACTAACACGCCCACCACTAACACGACCACCACTGACTCGCCCACCACTAACACGCCCATCATGATGTTCGTCCTGGTGATCGTCTTCGTCGAGTTCAAATTCCAGAAGGATTTCTTCAATAGAGCCTGTAAAATCTTCCAGTCTGGTACTTTGATCAGATTTATCGCATTCCCATTCTTTGAGATCACTGGACATAAATTTCATCTGCTCCTCGCTCATCCCCGACGCCTTAAGATCTGTGCCAGCACCCTCTAGCAACATAATGGTCGGTGTATCCAGAGTGTAGTACTGCCCTTCAAAGGCATACCCGTAGACGCGCACAAAGCCGAGAGGCTCCTTGCTTGGTGGGTCTCCGTATTTCATATCAGATATTTTTTCTCCGTATAAACGGACTTTGGCCATATCTAGCAGTTTTTCAACCATGATTATTTACCTCTCTTACTGGGTTTGAAATGTTGATTGCTCATCAATCAGTGATTAGATGAACTACGAAAATTGCGCACTCGCGACTCACGATAACGTTGAGCGTAAGATTTTTTCCTGCGCTTCTTGCTGCGTAAGGAAACATTCACTCCAAATTTTGCGTCTAGGAAATGATCAGCGGTTTCGGACATTCGAGTTTCAGAAACAGGCTCGAACCCAGAATGGGAATGGGAATCAGACTTGGATCCAGACTCGGTTCCACCCACTATGCCCGCCTCTTGAGAATGGTTGCTATGACTATGACCATGACCATGGCTGTGGCCGTCAGAATCGTTTTTGTCTTTGGGTAATCGCGGCCCTACGGTCGCAGTACCGATATGACGCCATTTGAAATTAACATCAATGATATTGCGGTATATGCCACCAAAGACAGCTCGATCAGTATCCTGCAACGCATAATGAATATGGGTATATTTCAAACCCTCAGTCGACAAGCGGCACCAGGTTTCGACCATCAGCACAGCCACAATGTCACGAGTGTTGACTAATGCTTCTTTGAAAAGCCCACTATGCGATTGATAAGCCGCATCAAATTCGGTCTGTAACGTGGCGGCGTAGCTCGGATCCCCCTCAAGATTGTCTGACATTGACTCGAGTGTGGTGGAAATCGCCCCCATGCGCACAAGCTCTTCGTGAAAAATATCTACGAAAATATCGAAAATTGCACCAGTAAGTGGTTGCGCCAACTTATGGGCACTTTTCCATCCATTAGAAAAATCTGAGAGTTTCGTATTATTGCTTGCCATGCGTATCTGGTCAAATTGCGATGTCTCTGCAAAACGATTCAGATGATTCGCCATATATAAATTGCCGGATGTAGAGCCTAGAACTTCATCAATCACCGAGTCAAAATGCAGTATCGCTATCATTGAGATAACATCACCTCCAGATTCCTG
>JBLIIE010000068.1:0-27563 GCA_047634635.1 Granulosicoccus sp.
CTAAGGTGGCAATTGAAAACGATTTGCTTATTGTTGTGTGGTCAGCCCAGCAACACTGCAGCGAGTTTAGCGGTGAGTGGCTCTATGAACACGCGTATTCAGGTGATCTTACCCCGGAAAACCGACCCGCTTCCAAGAGCTGGGATTCCACCTTTTTGGACGCTATTAATAGCGTTGATTTTGATGACTTGATGCAGGACGATGTCGCACTGTATTACTGGATGAAGAACCTTGATAAGGACGGTTTGAGTCTTGTGAAGAAAATGCCTTCAACCTTATCTGCGCTAGATGACGTAGCTAATCGGATTGACTATCAGCGTCAGACAAATTTCGGTACAACGTTTGAAGTTAAGTCTGAACCCAAGCCTATAAATCTAGCGTATACCAATCTAGCGTTGCCACTGCATACTGATTTATCAAATTTTGAGACGCCACCAGGTTACCAATTCCTTCATTGTCTGGCGAATGATTGCGAAGGTGGTGAGTCTATCTTTGCTGATGGTTTGAGAGTTTTGGAAGACATGCGTACAGAGGTACCGTCACACTTTAATTTATTGGCCAAGCATGCCGTGCCTTTCCGTTTCCATGATGATGAACACGATATCAGACATCATCACCCTGTAATTAATCTGGATCACAATGGAAATATTGTTGAGTTAAAGTACAACGCACATCTAGCCGGTATTTTCGATTTACCCGAAGCCGTCATGCATGATTATTACATAGCTTACCGCGATCTTATGGCACGCCTACGATCAGACAAGTATCGGATTAGTTTCAGATCTTCTGAGAGTACCATGACAGTGTTTGATAATCGTCGGGTATTGCACGGGCGTGAGGCATTTTCTGCAACGGGTAGGCGTCATCTTCGCGGTTGTTATATCGACCGCACTGAGTTTCAGAGCCGTCTGCGTATTTTGGAGAAGTGTGCGAATAGTCAGTAAACCCATATGGAAAAATGCAGCGTGGAAGGCTGTGATTGCAGCATTTACGCTCAACGGACTTTTGTTGGGCACTTGGGCTTCTCGGGTGCCTGCCTTCAAAGACGGATTCGATCTACAGCCAGCAACGCTTGGATTTCTACTCCTTGCACTCGCAGGCGGTGCAATTATCTCGTTTCCATTTGCTGGAGTGTTGTCAGAACGATGGGGTGCTGACCTACTAACAATTCGGTGTGCTTGGGTCTACGCACCGGCTTTTGTATTACTCTCACTCGCGCCAAACAGTTTGATGCTCGGTTTAGCGCTTTTTATTTTTGGTGGTGCGCATGGTTCGATGGACGTGGCTATGAATGCATGGGGTGCGCGTACTGAGAGACGCCTGGGGCGGAACACTATGTCTGTGTTCCATGCGATGTTCAGTCTCGGAGCAGGGCTTGGCGCTGGGAGTGGTTATATTGCAGCTAGCCTTGGCTATGGCCCGTTGCTTCACTTTTGCACCGTCGCAGTCTTTGGAACAGCTACAGCGGCGATATTTCTGCTGCCAGCTCGGGATGAAACCTCGGCGCTCAAAGCATCAGCTTCCGCGCAACCTTTACTTGTACTGCCCTCAGGTCCATTGTTGCTGATTGGTCTTATCGCTTTTTCAACATCCATGGGCGAGGGCGCGATGGCAGATTGGAGTGCAATTTTTCTTCGCGTAGTTGCCACAGCGACAGAGGCACAGGCGGCACTGGGCTTCGCTGCTTTCAGTGCGACGATGGTGTTGACGCGCCTGGCAGGTGGTTTCATTGTCCAGCTCTTTGGACCAGTAACTACAACTCGCTTGAGTGGAGTAATTGCCTTCATTGGTCTTGCAATTATCATTGTGAGCGAGACTTTAACCATACGCCTAGTAGGTTTTTCTTTGATAGGAGTGGGTTACGCGATCGTTATACCAATGGTCTTCTCTAGAGCAGCAAACGATCCTTCAATGCTGCCAGGTCCGGCTATCGCAAGTGTTGCTACGTTGGGTTATGGAGGCATGTTGCTTGGCCCACCCATAGTTGGATTCATTGCTCAGGTTGCGGGCTTGCGTATGTCGTTCGGCGCACTTGCGTTACTTGCAGTTTTGACTATTATTCTTGCGCCATGCTTGCGTGATAAATGATGGAGTTATTATCCCCGCTTCATCATATAATCTCTTATAAATATCTGATGGGAAGCAAAGCATCATGAGTGTTAGCTCAATAGTCTCAGTTGATTGGCTTCAGAATCACTTAAGGGACGAAAACGTACGCATTGTCGATGCATCCTGGCACCTTCCTCCCATTGGCAGAAGCGGCAGAGAGGAATTTCTAAGGGGACACATACCTGGTTCCGTGTATTTCGACATTAATAAATGCTCAACTGAGGGACCACTGCCACATACGATTCCTTCTGCTGCACACTTTGCTGACTACGTTGGGAGTTTAGGCATATCGGAGACAGATCATGTAGTTGTATACGATGCCGATGGCTGGTTTTCTGCAGCGCGTGTGTGGTGGATGCACCGGCATTTTGGTAGTGGGAAGGTTAGCGTGCTCGATGGTGGCCTGGCTGCCTGGAAAACATCTGGGCTGGCTTTGGAAGCTGGTGATCCTGATGTGGTTGCGAAAAAGTACTCGACCACTTTTAGTGAAAATACTGGCGCATTGGAATTTGTAGAAACCGAGCAGGTTCTTTCTGCCTCAAAGACCCAAAGAGCTCAGATAGTAGACGCTAGATCTTCAACTCGATTTCAAGCTATCGAAAAAGAAATTCGGCCGGGTTTGAGAAGCGGGCATATTCCTTCAAGCCTGAATGTACCGTTTGCAGATTTAATAGAAAATGGACACATGAAACCCGATGCAGATCTTCAACGTATCTTCGCAGCTGCAGGCGTTGTAAAAGGCAAGCCAGTTATAACCAGTTGCGGCTCCGGTGTGACTGCAGCCATTTTAATATTGGCATTAGAGAAAATAGGCTTTGATGACGTATTGCTTTACGACGGCTCTTGGACCGAATGGGGTAGTAACCTGGATCTGCCTATCGAACCAGATGTTAGCCAGTCTTAGCAAAGCAATTGTTGTATTTTGGAACCTATTGCAGAAGCAAAGGAGCTTTTCTGATGAAGTTTATCCATATAACTGATACACACCTGCTAAAGAGTGGTGAGCTTTTCCACGGCTTCGATACGCACAAACGCTTTGAATTGTGTGTACGAAACGTCAGGGAAAACCACCGTGATGCGCATTGCATAGTAGTCACAGGGGATCTGGCGGAACGCGGCGAACCGGAAGCCTACCATTTTTTTAATGAGCAGATCGCAAGTACTGGCATACCCGTGTATTCCATTCTTGGCAATCATGATGAACGGGGAAACTACAATTCGCAGTTTTCCACGTTGTCGCTAAATTCAGGCGGGTTTGTGCAATCGGCTATCGAAACACCGGTCGGTGTCTTCTTGTTACTGGATACGAAATTGGACGGATCTGATGCAGGAACGTTTTGTGAGCGTCGACAGCAGTGGTTGCTAGATCAATTAAAAAAATACAACTCCAAACCTGTTTTTCTATTCATGCACCATCCTCCTTTTGATCTCAATCTACCTGCTATTGATAAAATTGGTCTTGATGTAAAAGAGGCGTTTGCTTCGGTGGTAGATACCCATAAAAATGTTCGACATATTTTCTTTGGACATGCGCATCGCCCACTATGCGGAAACTGGAGAGGTATATCTTTTTCATCAATGAGCGGCACCAATCATCAGGCCAGGCTCGACTTCAAGGGTACGGCGACTAATGCGGTTACTGATAGCCCTGAATATGCAATTGTTTTCATTGATGATGATCAGCTCGTTGTACACACGCACAGTTATATGAACGACTACAGCTAGGCGTTTCAAAATCAATTCGATTTGCCACAAAATCGCAAAAAAGATGATCACGATTAATTTGGCGCTTATGTAACAGCTAGTGTCTGGGATACTGATTCAGCGGGTCAATAAACTGAAGTTGTAGAATCTAATGGCATGATCAGGTTATAGTTCTGAGACGATTGCAGCTAAAACCTTAATCTAGAATAATGCCAATCGGTGGAATTCCCCCGAAATGTAAAAGGACATTGATATGCCGAGAATCATTTTTACAGCTGTATTCCTAGGGTTAGCTACGGCATCTGCATTTGCTGCCACAGATTCCTCAACACGTATCGTCAGTGACTCCCCAAAGCTGGAACTTGAGCTGGGCCCGCGTCCTGCTGCTCTCATTGCAGGACTTGCAGAGGGGGGCTTGAAAAACAGGCTGGAAGCTTGCGCGGCTAGCGATCAGTACAGTCACCCTCAAGCCTCCGAATTTTCCATAAGCCATCGGGGTGCGCCACTCCAGTTTCCCGAACACACCAGAGAAGGCTATATTGCTGCTGCAAACATGGGGGCAGGGATTATCGAATGCGATGTTACCTTTACTAAAGACAAAGCTCTTGTGTGCCGGCACTCGCAATGTGATTTGCACACCACCACCAATATTTTGTCGACGCCTTTGGCTGCCAGCTGCAGCACGCCGCCAGATAGCACGAGTCAGACGCCTTATAGAGACGTTCAGTGCTGCGCCTCAGATATAACGCTATCTGAATTCAAATCTTTGCAAGGAAAATTCGACAAAGGCGACAAAAAAGCCTCGACCTTAGAAGGCTTTTACTCATTGGTGGGGACCCCACGCGAGCCATGGCAAGACCGTAGGGGTACCTTGATGACTCATCGAGAGAGTATTGAGCTCTTCAGATCACTGGGTGTCAAGATGATTCCAGAACTAAAACAGCCTCAAGTCCCGATGCCATTTAATGGAGATTTTAGCCAGTCTGCGTATGCTAAATCGCTGTTGGACGAATACCAATCTGAGAATATTCCGGTTGAGGATGTGTGGTTGCAGAGTTTTCAATGGGCGGACATTAAATATTGGCTTGATATAGCCCCCCAATACAGTAATCAGACTGCTTGGTTGGATGGCAGATATCGGGATCGGAGTTTTAATCCCTCTAAGCCCGATACCTGGAAACCGTCGATGCAGGAGCTCGCTGACTCCGGTTTGAAAATATTGGCACCTCCGCTATGGGTACTTTTATCTCTTGACAATGACGACAATATTGTATCGTCACCCTATGCAATTGCCGCCAAAGCTGCAGGGCTTGACCTGGTAACGTGGACGCTGGAGCGCTCTGGTTCTCTTGAAAACGGTGGTGGCTGGTACTATCAGACGATTAAGAAGGTAATAAGCCAAGAGTCGGATATGTACCGCGTGCTTGATGTACTTGCCCAAGAAGTGAAAGTTCGTGGGGTATTTAGCGATTGGCCGGCAACGACCACGTTCTATGCAAACTGCACTGGTTTGAAATAACGGCAATAAAGATCTGGTTACTGTAGACGTGTAACATTGATTTCAAATATGATCTGTAGAATCTACACCACTGAACTCAGCTGACTCTCAATATAACAAGCTGATTCGAAACGCAGGCATGGACTAAAAATCGTGTCAATTTTAAGAAAGAGGAGAATTTTTATGAAGTTAAGATCCCTGGTAACAGCCTTGGGTTTCGGCGCGAGCGTACTGGCCAGTTCAGCAGCGTTTTCTGCCACGGAGATCCAATGGTGGCACGCAATGGGCGGCAGATTGGGTGAAGTGGTCGTTGAGATCGCTGATAAATACAACGCCAGTCAATCAGATGTTGTTGTCGTACCAACCTACAAGGGTGGATACGAAGACACTATGACTGCGGGTATTGCCGCTTTCCGTGCTAAAGAGCAACCACACATCATTCAGATTTTTGATGCTGGAGCGGCGACTATAATCAATGCAAAAGGTGCAACTGTACCCGTTGCCGATTTAATGAAAGATTTTGACATCGAGGATTACATTCCAGGTGTTCGATACTTTTATGCAGACTCTGACGACAAAATGATAGGCCTGCCATTTAATGCTTCCACACCTCTGTTGTATTACAACAAAGATGCGTTCGCAGCTGCTGGTCTTGACGCTCCACCCAAAACATGGGAAGAGTTCGAAATCATGGCGCCAAAACTAAAAGCCGCAGGCTTCACCGCGTTGGCGCAAAGCCATAGCCCTTGGATTTTTTCAGAAAACTTCCACAGCCGGCATAATATCCAGTTAGCGACAGGTAACAACGGCTACGACACCACTGATGTAAAAATCCTCTATAACAATGACCACATGAAAATGCATTGGTCAAAAGTTAAAGAGTGGCTCGATGCAGGCTATTACGGTTTCTACGGACGTGCTTGGGGCGACAATCAGGACGCTTTCGTACAGAAAGAAGTGGCTATGTGGCTGGGTTCTTCAGGTTCATTTGGTGGTCTGACAAAGTCTACTGATTTCGAATTTGGCACAACGTTCTTGCCGTACTGGGAGAGCATTACCAAGGAACCTAAAGGTACGTTTATCGGTGGTGCGGCACTTTTCGCAATGTCCGGTCATGAAGATGCTGAGTACGATGCAGTGGCAGACTTTTTTGGGTTCATGACGTCTTCAGACAACCAGGTTTTCTGGCATAAAGAGACAGGCTATGTACCTATCACTAATGCTGCGTATGATGCTGCAAAGAAAGAGGGCTACTACGAAAATACACCTGACGCTGAAATTGGCATCTTGCAATTAAGCCTGCCAGGTGGCGAGTGGACCAAAGGGTATCGTTTGGGCTACTACGTACAAATCCGCGACGTTATGTACAAGCACTTTGATAATATCTTCTCTGGCGATTCAAGCGTGGAAGAAGCGTTTGTCGCAATGGAGAAAGAGTCCAATGAGCTTCTAGTGCGTTTCAGCGACACGTATAAGTAAGACAGGTACGCGCAACTTGTTAAGCGCTAAATAGTCATTTAGCAACAAGACATTTGCGGTAAGCTAAGGCCGGTGGCAGATTTCTCTGCCACCGGATTCATTAATTTATTAGCAGGAATTCTGTATGAAGCGCGTTCAGTTTGAACACAGCAGTATTCCCTACCTGTTTGTGGCGCCGCAGATAGTCATAATTGTTATATTTTTTCTATGGCCCGCGGCACAGGCAATTTACCAATCATTTTTGCTCGAAGATGCCTTTGGTCTATCAAGTCAATTTGTCTGGTTCAGAAATTATAAAGACACCATTCTGAGCGCGTCCTGGCTTCAGGCTGCTGGCTTTACCGCTGTCTTTTCTGTGATCGTGACATTTCTGTCATTGGGTATCGCTCTGCTACTTGCCGTTAAGGCAAATGAGGTCATTCGCGGAGCCAGTACATACAAAACAACACTGATGTGGGCGTATGCAATTGCTCCGCCGGTAGCGGGTTTAATGGGCAACCTGATGTTCCACCCCCTCATTGGTGATCTTTATAAGTTTCTCAATGCTATTGGTTGGGATTTCAACCATAAACTAGATGCATTTGATGCAAGCTTTGTCGTCATATTGATTTCTGTGTGGAAACAAGTCAGCGTCAATTTCATTTTCTTCCTTTCGGGCCTGCAGGGAATCCCCAAGGCGGTTAATGAAGCATCAATGATGGACTGCAGTAGCCCGACAAGACGGTTCTGGACCATTACATTCCCGCTGTTAGCTCCCACTACCTTCTTTCTAATGGTCATCAATATTACTTACGCGTTTTTCGAAACTTTCGGCATCATCGATACAACAACGCGAGGGGCTCCAGGGGGCGCGACGACGACGCTGGTATACAAGGTTTTTCAAGATGGGTTTAGAGGCGCTGATTTGGGCGGTTCATCAGCTCAATCTGTTGTCTTGATGATTCTGGTTCTCGCACTGACTGTCGTCCAGTTTAGATATATCGAACGCAAGGTTCATTACTAGCCGTCTCAAAAAAGGATACCTGTGATGAATAACTGGAATTGGAGATTAATCAGCACTCACGCCATATTGATTGTCGGTGTGATATTCATGAGCCTGCCTGTGTGGATTGCTTTTGCAACGTCCACTCACGCACCTGAGACCATATTGCGTGAGGGGCTGCAATTTTGGCCAGGCACGAGTTTCCTCCAAACTTACAAAGAAGTGCTGTTTATAGAAGGTGGCGTGATGAAGTCGGTTTTGGGCACCACAATGTTAAAAAATAGCTTGATACTCGGAATCGGCTTTGCGATAGGCAAGGTCATTATCTCGATGCTTGCAGCGTACGCATTAGTTTATTTTCGTTTCCGACTGGCGACCCCACTATTTTGCGTGATATTCCTAACATTGCTGTTACCTCTCGAGGTCAGAATAATCCCATCCTATGAAGTTATGGCCAAGCTCGGATTGCTCGACACACACTTCGGTTTAATCGTACCGCTGATCGCTTCAGCAACCGGGACGTTCTTTTTTCGACAGTTCTTCAGATCTGTTCCCGATGAGCTACTCGAGGCTGCTCGTCTGGATGGTGCAACAGCCTGGGGATTTTTCATCGATATTCTCGTCCCGTTGTCCAAGACAATGATCGCAGCCATCCTGATAATCATGTTTGTTGTTGGTTGGAATCAGTATCTCTGGCCGCTAATCATGACGACAAAAGAAGAAAACTACACTCTGGTTATCGGTATTAAACAAATTTATCAAATACTCGCCGAAGGTGGTGAGCTACCGCAGTACCAGAAAGCATTCGCATTGACAATTCTCGCCACACTGCCGCCTGTACTAGTGGTTTTGGTGTTTCAGAATTGGTTCGTGAAAGGCCTGGTGGAGAGCGAAAAGTAATGGCAAATGTATCCCTAGCGGGAATCCGCAAGACGTACCCCAATGGAGCCGTTGCGGTTCGTGGTGTGGACATGACCATTGAAGACGGTGAGTTTATCGTTTTCGTTGGCCCGTCGGGTTGCGGGAAATCAACACTCTTGCGGATGGTTGCTGGGCTGGAAACAGTCACCGCAGGAAGTATTCACATAGGAGATCGTTTAATCAACGATGTTTCCCCTGCTGACAGAGATGTCGCCATGGTTTTCCAAAACTATGCGCTATATCCGCACATGACAGTTCGAGGAAACATGTCGTATGGGCTCAAGAACCGCAAACTGCCCAAAGATGAAATAAACAAAAAGGTTACAGAGACGGCAAATCTTCTGCGAATTGGTGACTACCTCGATAGGGCACCCAATGAATTATCGGGTGGGCAGCGGCAGCGTGTAGCTATGGGTCGTGCCATTGTTCGTGAACCAAAAGTATTTCTGTTTGATGAGCCGTTATCCAATCTCGATGCAAAACTGCGTGTTCAGATGCGTATTGAAATAAAACGCTTGCAGCGCAGGCTGAATGTCACGAGCATCTATGTGACTCACGATCAAACGGAGGCGATGACACTCGCCGATAGATTGGCTGTAATCAATGATGGCAAGATCGAGCAGATGGGCGCGCCTATCGAGCTTTACAACAACCCGGCTACGCTGTTTGTGGCGACATTTATTGGCTCTCCGCAAATCAATCTATTACCTGCACAATTTGATGGTAAGAACCTCATCAGCAACGGGCTATCGCTTGCAGGCTTTGAAGGGCTTCCAACTTCAAAAGAGTTGATCCTTGGCATCAGACCCGATGTACTGAGACAGGATGACCACGGGCAGCTAGAAATGAGGGTAGATCTAGTCGAACAACATGGTGCTGATAACTTGATCTATGGAGCCATCATGAATTCAGAGAATACCGATAACGAAGAGACTGAATTTTGTTTCAAGACGGGACAAGAAGTAATGCCAGATCTGGAAACAACGTTAAAACTTGGCTTCGACCCTGATAGAACAATGTTATTCGATAAGGAATCTGGTGATCGATTGCGCTAGGAGCACCTTCGACAAAAAATCTCCAGCTGCTAGTCGCATACAAACGCAAAACACTAGCAAAGGGTGTGAATAGCACACCTACAGCCATCAATTGCTCAATTTATTGGCGCCAGGCAGTTATCATTAACAGCCTGATATCGTAGCCCACAGGCTCAATGCGTGTGTTAGGTTTGAAAAAGTTGTGTCTCTGGTTGAGTGCGTTTCGAGTTGTGCCGATTCCACATACCTACTCCAATATCCAGATAGGTTGCCGTCATAAACTCGCGCTAACTGATTATTTGCCCTAAAAATGAGAAGAATCTATAACCATGCGGTTCTGTTGTGCGGCGTATTTTTTATGCTCGCACCCATATTTGTGATACTGATGTCGTCGACTCATCAAACACAAACATTACAACTGGAGGGATTGCAATGGGTTCGTGGTAGTCACGGGCTAAACAATTATTCGAGCATAATTGACTTTCAGTCAGGCTTCTTTGACGAGATTACACCGTTGCAGATGTTGTTGAACTCTCTGATTGTCGCGATTGGAGTCGCTACGCTGACAACAGTATTGTCCCTTCTGGCTGCATACTCATTGGTATTTTTTGATATTAGATTTAAAAAAACGCTTTTTTGGTTAATTCTTGCTACGTTGCTATTTCCGTTGGAATCAAGGTTTATCTCTACGTTTCAAGTCACTGCCAATCTAGGTCTAATCAATTCTCACTTGGGAATTATCTTGCCGGTGTTAGCAGTGGCGTTAGGCACGTTTTTTTTCCGACAATACTTTTTAACGCTACCCAAAGAGCTCATTGAGGCGGCCACACTCGATGGAGCTGGCCCTCTCAGATTTCTTAAGGATATAATTCTACCCATGAGTTTTTCCAGAGCGGGGGCGATTTTCGTGATTGCGTTTATGGTGGGTTGGAATCAGTATCTCTGGCCACTGATGATAAGTACGGACGATAGCCTCTACACACTGGTTAGGGGGATACGCTTAATAGGCCAGGAATCAGGTCCCGGAATGGCTCTGGTTATTCTAACCATCGTGCCTCCATTCGTTCTCTTGCTGATCTTTCAACGATGGTTTTTCCGGTCGTTAGCAGACGGTTGAATTGCTGATGGAATCACAAAGTACGGTCAGACCCGAGCGGCACAACCTGTGCGGCACAACCTGTGCGGCACAACCTGTGCGGCACAAATTGTGAGTGAATCGACAATGTTAAGAGAATTAGTTGCACCAAAGAGCAAGGTATACTGGGGACTGACATGTCTCCTTTGTTTGAGACTGAGTGAATTGAAAATTCAAAGCCGTTAAGAGACTCTATACGCGGATGCTAAATTCAACGAACAGCGTCTTGTCAGTATACGTACTGTCTCTATCGCTATTGGGTTGTGGTGGTGGCAGCAGCGATGAGACGCCTGTGGACGATCTGACCACCCCTCCAGGGTTAGTCACGGCATCCACAGAGGAGATTCTACTCACAGCAGCGCGCCGTGTTGCCAGCGGGATGGGGAGTAATCTGGAAAGTTTGCAGCGGCTGAGCTACGAGGCAATACGTGATCTGGAACCAGGGACCCTAGGTGCTGAACTGATTACCGATGCTGATCTTGAAATGCTTGCGGCTCTTGATTCCAACAACAGCAAATTCATGAATAATACGCTGGGCCTTGATAATTCAAATGCACTGGTAGTGCGAGAGGGGAATATCATCACTATCGATCCGGATGAACAGCTTATCTGTGCTGATGAATTCCCGCTTCTGGATTTAATAGGCAGTGACCTTCCCAATTGTGAGCAGCTTTTGCAAAATCTGTCGGTCCAGATACATGCGTATTCTGATGAGTCCGGTTTAATTACCTACTCATTTCAGAACAATGACGTCTTAGTCATTGGATATTCTGAAAATACTGCTAGTTACGAATTACAGTTAGCAGGCTTACAGCAGCTCGTTGAGCGCGCACAACAAATTTCTGGAAATACGCTTTCAGAGCTGGGTGCCATGAGTGGTGCGCTACGGCTGCGCGCAACAGTGCTGAACGAGGCGGAAGGTTCTGTCGTTGGTGAGTTGGTGCTGGAAGTTACGCAGGCTTTAAATCTGGTGCCTGCTCAGAGCAGGTCGGAGTCGGTTAATGTACAGCCTTCAACGGTCTTCAAGATCAACTTGAATGAAGGGACAGGCGATGTGATGACCAGTGTTGACTGGGGTTCGCTAAAGCTCGTAGCAGATATCAGCGACGCTGGCGACGACAGCATATTGTCACAATTGAATCTTGGTGGCCTCACCGCAAATGCAACTCTCAATGCAAATACATCGATACTCAAGCTGACGAATGTGGGCATTGGCAACGTGCCTTTCACTATCAATATTAATCAGGTCAATACAGTAAGCCTGAGCCTTTCCGCATTTGATGTTACGTTGAATGCTGAAAGCGAATGGGTCACTTTTGATGGTGCGCTTGGCGCCGCCTTAACGGTAAGTAATATTCTGGGTGTTTTTGAAGGATTTGGTCCGGAAGCTTCAGCGATCCTGTCGATAAACGCAGCAGCCGGTACTTCGTTGCGTGATGAGGGAGATGGATCAATCAGAGTTATGGATAATGGTCCTTTTGCTGTATCCGCTGGACTTGTTACCAACGGCACGTCATTCCAACAAAGAGCGAGTTTCAATGCGGGTGAGTGTTTTGCCTCTGACAGTGAGGCTGATGCCGGACTCGGGTTAGGTATGGCAGCCGTGCCATGCGCTCAGGAGCTTATTAGATAGGCACTTTCTAGTTGTTAGGTGACGATTCCACGATAGACCAGAACGCTCTGACCAACGCGTTTTTCAAATTCTTTTTAGAGGTAATTAGTCCTAAATCGTAGGGCTGTAAATCGGGTTTAACTGGCAATACTCGGACTCGCTCGGCAAGTGGGCTGTTGTCGAGTACGATTTTTGGAACAACTCCAACTCCGAGCCCGAGGCTGACCATACTCACAATAGCCTCGTTTCCCGCTACTTGAGCGTAAATCCTCGGTGACACTTTCAGCGATCTGAACCATTGATCGACACGTGTTCTGGCAACACCGCCTTGTGCCAAGATCATGGGCACTTCAGACCATAGAGCGGCATCTGTAGGAGGAGACATTGGAATACGCTCATCGACAGGATTTACCGGTGCTATGAACAACAGTGGTGATTTTGTGATGGGTTTGAATTTGAGCGTTTTCTGAAGGGATGCGGGGTATGCAGCAATACATATTTCATCATCTCCGGAAAGTACCTGCGAAATTGCATGCTCAGGATCGCCTGTGTGCAGTTTGATATCAATGCCCGGGAACTTTGGTCGGAATTGCTCTAGCAGATCAAACAGAATGCTGTAACTGGCTGTGACTGAACAGTAAAGGCTGATTTCTCCTTGCAGCGTATCAGACGAATCAGTTAATTCGCGTCGAATTTGTGTCCAAGCAATAAGTGCATTTCTGGCGTATATTTCGAATTTTGCACCCTCTGGTGTCAACACAACTGAGCGATTATCTCGTGTAAACAGGGCTACTCCGACATCTTCTTCCAGTTGTCGAATGTTGCGGGACATGGCAGAAATACTAATGTTGGCAGCTTCACTGGCCCGTCCGAAATGCAGCGTCTGGGCAAGGGTCTGGAAATGGTGTAGCGACTTATAGTTCATGGAGAATCTAAAGGGCATTTACGGTGTTGCGAAAAATGAAACGATATATATCAAATATATCAATTTACGAAATATATACTTATCTATAGACTTCGTCCAATTCCTAGAACATTCACTCTGACTGCCGGAGCCTTATCATGGCCAATTACTTCAACTCACTGCCGCTTCGCGAGCAGCTAGAACAACTCGGCAAGTGCCGGTTCATGCATCTGAATGAATTTACAGACGATGTAAATGCCCTCAAAGGTAAGAAGATGGTGATTATCGGTTGTGGTGCCCAAGGACTGAACCAAGGCCTGAATCTGCGTGATAGTGGGCTTGATGTATCATATACATTGCGCTCCGAAGCTATTGCTCAAAAGCGACAATCGTGGAAGAACGCGACTGAAAACGGTTTTACTGTTGGCACTTACGAAGAGCTAATACCAACGGCTGATGTCGTACTCAATCTGACACCAGATAAGCAACACACAGCGGTGGTAACCGCCATCATGCCTTTGATGAAGCAGGGTGCATGTTTATCCTACTCACATGGTTTCAACATCGTTGAAGAAGGCATGCAGGTTCGTGATGATCTAACCGTCATCATGGTTGCGCCAAAGTGCCCGGGTTCCGAAGTACGTGCCGAATATGTTCGTGGATTTGGTGTTCCAACCCTTATCGCTGTGCACGAAAACAACGACCCTCAAGGCGAAGGTCTTTCTCTGGCAAAAGCCTATGCAGTAGGAACGGGTGGTCACAAGGCTGGCGTTCTGATGTCTTCGTTTATCGCTGAAGTTAAATCGGATCTGATGGGCGAGCAGACTATTCTTTGCGGCATGCTGCAGACGGGCTCACTGTTGTGTTTCGACAAGATGATTGAAGAAGGTGTTGATGCTGGATATGCCTCAAAGCTAATTCAGTACGGTTGGGAAACAGTCACTGAAGCACTCAAGTATGGTGGTGTAACCAACATGATGGATCGCCTATCCAATCCTGCAAAAATCAAAGCGTTCGATCTTGCTGAAGAAATGAAAGACATCATGCGTCCGCTTTATCACAAGCACCAGGACGACATCATGACAGGTCATTTCTCTGAAACCATGATGACCGATTGGGCCAACGATGATGTTGAACTACTGGGATGGCGTGCAGATACTGCAGAAACAGCCTATGAAAAAACGGCTGCGGGTGATGTGGAGATTTCTGAGCAGGAATATTTCGACAACGGAATATTGATGGTCGCGATGGTTAAGGCGGGTGTTGAGCTTGCTTTTGAAACCATGACTTCAGCGGGCATCATTGCTGACTCTGCTTATTATGAGTCTCTGCATGAAACGCCACTAATTGCCAACACCATCGCGCGTAAGAAGTTGTACGAGATGAACGCGACGATTTCTGATACTGCTGAGTATGGTTGCTACCTTTACAACCATGCCTGTGTGCCCTTGCTTGCTGATTTCATGAAGGACATTAAAAGTGATGTCATTGGTCGTGGTCTTAACCTGAACGACATGAGTGTTGATAATGCACGCCTTATCGAAGTGAATCGTGAAATTCGCAATCACCCGGTAGAAGATATTGGTGGTGAGCTTCGTGGCTACATGGCCGACATGAAACGAATCGTCTGATTTATAGATTACGCATGACTGACACAATCCAGCTAGATGGGCTGACTGTCGATTTCGACGGTCGTTTCCAGTTGTCCGATATCAATTGGTGCATTGAGTCCAATCAGAACTGGATGATTACCGGAACCAATGGTTCCGGTAAGTCTGCGCTTGCAGCTGTACTCGCTGGCGCTGGCGATATCATTCTAGGAACGCAAAGCGGAATACCTAGTCGTGTGTCCCTTGTGTCTTACGAAGCACAGGGAGAACTAATTGCCGCTGAGCGTAAAAAAGATGATGCTGATATTCTGGATGTGATTTCCGAAGGTACACCTGTTCAGGAAATTATCGATCAGGTTTGTCTAGACGCAGATTTAGCGGGTCAACTGGTTGAGCAATTTGGATTAACAGCTCTACTGGAGCGTTCATTCCGGAAACTCTCCACCGGAGAGACGCGTAAAGTGTTGTTGGTTAGGGCACTGACCAGTAAGCCGCAACTTCTCGTTCTCGATGAGCCTTTTGACGGGCTGGATGCCAATACGCACAAGATGCTGTCAGCGCATCTAGCATCTATCGTGGGACATGTTCCCATGGTGCTTGTACTAAATCGTTTTGATGAGTGTCCAGATTTCATCACGAATATTGCCTATTTGGATAGCGGTGAACTGCGCCATCAAGTCGCTCGTGACGATGAGAGCGCTTATGCTGAGCTGTATCAACTGTTGCATTTAAAAACCAGTGATCTGGAGGTCCCAGCCGCAGATCCCATATCGGACTTGCCGCCACTAGACCCTTCTCAGCCACTTGTGAAGATTACCAATGCGAAGATTCAATACGGCGATACTGTGATTTTCAAAGATCTGTCTTGGACGATTGAAACCAATCAGCATTGGCAACTTACGGGTCCTAACGGTAGCGGAAAGACTGGATTACTGTCGCTGATAACTGGTGATCACCCGCAGTGCTATGTCAATGACATTTTTGTGTTTGGCTTCCAGCGTGGACACGGCGAAACCATTTGGCAAATCAAGCAATATATTGGTTATGTGTCAACAGCACTACAATGGGAATATCGCGTTAGCACAAGTCTGCGGCACGTCATAATCTCAGGCTTTTTTGACAGTATTGGTTTGTACAGCAAATATACAGACAGGCAGCGGGATATTGCTAACCAATGGCTGGAAGTGCTGGGAATGCGTCACCGCGCTGATGATCCGTTCAACAAACTATCCTACGGTGATCAGCGTTTAGTGCTAATTGCCAGAGCAATGGTTAAGCATCCTCCGCTATTAGTTCTCGACGAGCCTTGCTTAGGGCTGGATGATATGAATCGGCAGCGCATTCTGGCGTTGATTGAGAGAATCTGTGCAGGATCCGAGACTGCCGTTTTGTATGTAAATCATCATCCGGAAGATAAAATTGCAGGAATAGATCGTTATCTTGCTCTGGACTGACGGAGGGATAAGAGATTCAGATCAGAGGCAAGAGAAATTCACTATTTGACGCGTCAGTCGAATTAGGCGAATCTGTACTACGATGATTTTCTACCTATAAATTTATGGATAATTTCTCTGAAAACTACGAAAGTCTTCGCAAGTTAGACAAAGATCAACTGAGACTAGCCATTCGTACTGCACAATATGAAGGGCATACCGCGGGGTTGGCGGCGGGCTATTTGCAGGCAAATATTATTATATTGCCCGAAAAATATGCTCTAAATTTCATGCGATATTGTCAACGTAACCCCAAACCTTGTCCGTTAGTGGGGGTTTCTGAGACTGGCAGTCCAGTCATGCACACTCTGGGGCTAGATATCGACATCAGAAGTGACGTTCCGCGCTACAACGTATATCTTAATGGTCAATTATCGGAAACCACATCTAATATCGTTGATCATTGGGCCGATGATTTTGTTGCCTTTGCTTTAGGTTGCTCATTTACGTTTGAAGACGCCTTGGTCAGAGCTGGCATATCTATCTGGCATATCGAAAACAACAAGACGGTTCCAATGTATCGTTCCAATATTGATACGTGCGAAGCTGGTCCGTTTGGTGGGGAAATGGTTGTCACACTAAGGGCAATTGATGCGGATCGTGTCGATGAAGCCATTGAAATTTCCAGACAATATCCGATGGCGCATGGTGGGCCTGTTCATATCGGCGATCCATCCGTCATTGGCCTTTATGATTTAAGCAAACCAGACTGGGGGGATAGTCCGGCACCCGTCGGTGACAAAATTCCAGTTTTTTGGGCATGTGGAGTGACACCACAGAATGCAATCATGAGAGCGCAGCTACCGATAATGATTAGCCATACACCTGGCCACATGCTGGTTACTGATATAGATGACCAGGCTGAGGTGCCAGTTTTTAGCAAATCCGCTTAGTGCATTAATACGCTCTCAACTTTCTGAGCTAACGACAGTATGGCGTCATCATGATACGCAGGTGCTGTCAGCATGACACCGATAGAATGGGCCTTATGCCTGAAAGGTAGTGAAATACTACAGCCGTCTAATACATTGGCAACAGAGGGATTTCGTAACACAAGCACATTAGTACTGAAGTAGGCATCATCGTTGTCAATAAGATCGCTAAGTTTAGGTGCAACGATAGGTGTTGTTGGCATTAAGACGACACGGCCCGATTCCTCACGTCGATATTGTTCAATCAGCAATGCGCGCTCATTCAGGGTTTTGCAAAAGCTCAATGCACTGATCTCATCCGCGCGAGCTATACGGCTAGACACTCTTGGATCAATAAGGCCGAATTGTGTATTGAACGCGTTTTCATATTCTGCTCGAGCCTCAACGGCTGCAAATTGCCAGATGGCCAGGTTCTTCAGGCCGTTAAGAACTGGGATAGAACGCGTTTCGATGTCGAATCCTGCATTGCTGAGCTTATCTACCGCTTTATAGAATCCATCGCTTGTGGCTGAGTCCATGTCGTCAGTACCAAAATTTGTTGGAATGACAAAAGTGGGATTATTGAGAGCCTGCGATTCTGTGATGGATCGACGCATGGCATTGAATGCCAACTGACAGGCGTTAACATTGGAAGCCATGGGGCCAACGCTGTCCAGCGAACCCGATAGCGTTTTGCATCCTTGTCGAGAAACGCTGATTTGGCTGGGTTTAAATCCTACAATGCCGTTGAATGCTGCAGGAATCCTCAGTGAACCTCCCGTGTCGGTGCCTATGGCGATATCTGCAAGCCCTAGTGCCACAGAGACGGCACCGCCCGCTGTGGAACCCCCAGGGACGCAGTCTGGTTGCAAGGCGTTAGCAGGGGTGCCGTAGTGTGGATTCATACCCAAGCCGGAATAGGCGAGTTCAGTCATGTTTGTGTGACCCAAAAGAACGGCCCCAGCATCCTTTAATTGTTTTAACGGAATAGCGTCGGAACCGGCTGGCTTGTCGTTTTCCATAAAGCGAGTCCCTGCACGAGTCACGCGTCCTTGAACATCGAACAGGTCTTTTACGGAGACCAGAGCACCCGCAATGGGTGAATTAATGCCCGAGTTGTGCGAATGGACATCCGGCGTAAAGGTTGAGGTGAAAACCGACTTTACGTCGTCTGTGTTTTTTTCAACCCGATTTAGCGATTTCGCCTGCCGCTCTTTACAATTTTTGACTGACCAGGGCATATCCATGCTCATTTCAAGGGTTCATCGTAGCGTTGAGTTACTGATCGTAAAAGCAATTTAGCCTAATAGGTATTTTCGTGAAACCTGACTTGCCAATTCAGCAGCTTTCGCACAGAGTTCGTTTCTGGGTTCCCCCACAAACGAGGCAGTAAAGTCCAGGGGTACGAGCTTCCAACCTGGATCAAATTCGACAATTCGATTTTGTTTGATCAGCTCTGTACCTAATTGGCGTGGGAAAATACCGACGCCAATGCCAGATGCGACCATCTCCAATCCAGCGTATATCGAACTAGATGGGAAGATTTTTGTGTTATCTCCATAGCGACTAGTGACTTCACGTCTAAGTTCGCGATAGGGCCTAGAGTTTCTGTTATAGGAAATAATCGGGGTGGAGCCCATCGCTGGGACCTCGGTATTAGCCTTTGCAAACCAGGCCAGTTCGACAGGTGGAAGCTCAATATTATCGATAGAAAACTCAGATATAGGTCCCATTAATATGGCTAGATCAAGCGAGCGTTCTATGAGTTGCTGGCGTAAATTAACTGTGACATCGACAGATATTTCGACGTTTAGATTTGGATATTTCTCGTAGAGTGCTGACAAAAAAAGAGGTAGCCACAGCTGCACTATTGTCTCGGCAACGCCAATGCGAAGAAGGCTGTTGACGCTATCCGCCGGTACTACGTTTGACTTAATCCCTTCAATTAAATCAGCAATTTTTTCTGCATAATCACGTAATAAAACACCTTGTTTTGTTAATGAAACACCTCGATGTGTGCGATCAAACAGGGTGGTTCCCAATGATTCTTCCAGCGCAGAAATGCGTCCTGATACGGCGGGCTGCGTGATGTTCATTTCGTGGGCGGCTTTTCTAACTCCTCCTAGCCGTGACACCCAAAGGAAGGTTTTTAATTGATCTAAAGTCATGTTCTAATCACTAGTTGACTATCGGTAATGCTCTAACGTTATATTTAAGGGATATTCGTCTATTGAGGACTGGATCTTCCAGCTCCATGTAATACTCCGTAGCAGGCCTTACTGATTCTATTGCTGCTAGTGTTCCACATAGCATTGCAGCATTATCGCTGAGATTAATATTGTTGATAAGAGTTTGTAGTGGCTGTATTGCTGCCAGAGAACCGCTTTGGTACAACACTATTTCATCGTTTTCTTTGATGCTGCAGCGAAGCAGGATGTCATCGAGATGGTTTATGACGGAGTCGAGCTCCCATACGTGTTTGGCTACTGGTTTCACGCAGGCTTGCTTTGAAGCTGCAACCGAATGGGCCTCTAATTGGCGATCTGTATGATCTGAAGCCAGCCCCAGATACCATTTATCTTGTTGGCGTAAAATAAGTGGTTCGACTTCGCCTGAGCTAGCATTGCCCAGTACTTGAATGTCTGCTGATTGCGTGAGTAAGCTGTCAGAAACTCGGTAGTAGAGAGGCACGTCTGAGGGTGGGGATATGCCGAGTTGAGCAAGTTCCTCTATATGGTGATTCACCGCCTCACTGTCTCTTCCGGTCCAGCCAGCGACTATTAATTGATCAATTGAACACTCTAGATGTTCTTCACCGTTAACAAATATCATTGAAATAAATTAGAAGTTGTTGGGTAGGTATAAAGCGATTGAAGGAAACATGACAAGCAGGGCGACCATGATAAGCATTGCACCAGCGTAAGGGATCACACCGATCATCACGTCACTGAATTTGCCGCTTTTTCTGGCTGCTTGTACCACGTAAAGGTTAAGTCCAACGGGGGGTGTGATTAGAGCCATTTCCACCAGCATGATCATGAGTATGCCGAACCATAGAGGGTCATAGCCAATCTGAACGATGATCGGAACGACGATAGGGATGGTTGCCACCATGAGTGACAAGGTTTCTATGAAGAACCCTAAAACGATATACATAAGAATGATGACGAGGAGAGTTTCTAGTTTTCCCAGACTTAAATGCTCCAGAAAGTCTCGCAGAGCGCCGCTGACACCAGATGCGGTTAATACAAAATTAAGAACATAGGCGCCAATGACGACCAGCATGATCATTGATGTTGTACGCACTGTGCCTTTCAGGCTCTCAACGAGCATGCTGATTGACAAGGCACGTTGGCCGCCTGCGATTAGTATTGCCATGGCCACGCCGACGGCTGCTGCCTCAGTTGGGGTTGCCCAGCCTGCATAGATTGAACCGACAATTGAGCCGAATAGCACTAACAAGGGAAGAAGATCTACTAGCCCAGTTAGCTTTCGACGCCAATTGCTACTGATACCGGGCCCACCCAGAGAGGGGTTGATCATGCACAGGATTGCTGTGACCACCATGAACAACAACGCCAGCAACAGGCCAGGAACCAGGCCTGCGAGGAATAATTTGGGTATTGACGTTTCTGTCAGAAACCCGTAGACGATCAAATTAATTGACGGGGGAATCATGATGCCCAGAGTTCCGCCGGCAGCTATTGCGCCAGAAAATAATCGGGGGTCGTAGTTCAGTCTCTCAGCTTGTGGCATAGCCACTGAGGCAACCGTAGCGGCTGTGGCAACAGACGAGCCAGAGGTTGCTGAAAACAGAGTCGCAGTTGCAATATTTGCGTGAATCAATCCGCCCGGTAGCCAGGATACCCAGGACTCCAGAGCGGCGTAGGTGCGTCGGGCAATACCACTTCGTACGAGTATTTCGCCAAGCATGACAAAAAATGGGATGGCAATAAGAGTTGCACTGTTAGAGGAAGACCAAATAACTTGTCCTAACCCTCGCATGAGAGGGAATGGACTGAACAGCGCATCAATGCCAAAAGCCAACAGGAACAGGACGATACCAACAGGAATTGACAAGGATAGAAAAATCAATAAACCAGAAGCTGTAAATAAAATCACAATTGGTTGCCTAGTCCAGCCGTGCGATTGATATCTTCGTAGTCTTTTCTAAGGGCGGACACAATCAAGACCAGCGTCATTAACACCGCTGAGATTGCGAACCAGACCCATCCTGCCATCCACATGGATTGCGGAATCCACAAAGGTGTTTCAAGTGTTGTATTAGCTTTGGAATTGTTCTCGAGCGATTTTTCCAGAACTGGCCAAACACGATAGGCAATGACGATTGCGGTGCCGGCAAGAGACAATAGCGCGATGGCGTCGAACAAGGATCTTAGTGGCGCCCTGCATCGTGCTCGGACTAAGTCGATTCTTACATGAGCAAGATTTGTGAGCGTATAGCTCATACCCCAGCTGGTTGCTATCGCCATTGCATAGCCTGACAGCTCATCAGTACCACCCAGGGAGTGACCTATTTGTCTTAACACGATATCGAGGATCGTGACTAATACACTCAGTAGAAGAAGCCCTCCAGCTAATATAGCCAAGCCATTGTTCAGCCGCTTTAGGAGCAGAAGGGCGTTAGTCATAGTGGGAAGTGCCGATTTAGTTGAGAGGAATTTCTACGCCCGTTGTTTTTCCAACCGTATCATTCCAGCGTTTAGCCCAATCAGCACCTGCACGCTCTGCCCAGTCTGGAAGTACTTTGGAAACCAGTATTTCGCGAGCTGTTGCAAAATCTGCATCGCTGACGTTTACCAACGTCATGCTGTGCTTGTCTCCGGGACAGTCCCCTTCGCCGGTCAGGCACGCAACATCAGTAGCCAGCGCCGTTTGGGCTGTTGCCCAGGCAGGTGCTTCCAGTTGCTCACTGACCTGCGTTTGTATCATTGTCTGCTCATCTGCACTCAAGCTTTCCCATTTATCCATGTTCATGGCAGTAACGACAGGGTCCCATCCACCTAAAGGAATAGGCAGCAAGTGAGTGGAGACTTCCCACCAACCGGCACTGTAGCCTGAGCCTGCACCAGTAACTGCACAATCGACAACACCTTTTTGCAGTGCACCTGGAACTTCGCCAAATCCTATATTGACCGCTTCTGCCCCCAGCGCTTCTAGTAGCTTGCCGGTTAGACGACCAGAGGCTCTGATTTTCTTGCCGGACAGATCCGCGAGAGATGTGATTTCAGCGTTGCAAAACACAACTTGTGGAGGGTATGGAGCAATGCCTAACACCTTTGCATTGAAAACGTCTTTGTAGATATCGTCAACGAGAGGACGCGCCGCTTCTATCATCGCTTTGGCTGAATCAGCATCAGTGGCGATAAGAGGGACATCAAGACCTTCCAGTGCTGCAGAATCAGATACTGCGTAATCGGCAACGGTCATGCCGACGTCAAAAACACCGGTGCCAAGCATGCGGAAAACATCGCCACCCTTGATGCCCATTTGGTCGTGGGTGGTCAAGTTGGCGGTAATGCTCCCATTGCTAGCCGCAGGTAATTTTTCATTCCAGAACGGCGCTTCGTAAAGTTTGTGGAGAGGTAGACCGCTCCAGCTTCCAACGACGGAAAGCTCTTGTTCGGCAAAGGCTGGACCACTGAGGGCAGTGCATCCTAACGCAGCCCCTATCACTATCTGGCGGATTTTCATTGATTTCTCCCAGTTCATTTTTATGTCGATACAGTGTTTGACTGCTTTATGTACCGAGGCGTTGCGCTCGGGACTCTAACTTAATCGAAAGAATGCAATTGCGCAGGTATAAATGCAAATCTTAATTTATTGTATGTTGCGATAATGGATACTTATCACACTATGATTGAGATTTCTTGTCTGAATCAAAACTTTCTGCATAGAAACGATGCCAGTTGCGGCCCATAATGCCGGCGACTTCGTCTTTGTTCATTCCGACACTTTTCAATCCTTGCTCTATATTGCCAAAATCTCGATTATCTTTGAACCAAGCAGGCATCTGTGGAAAGCCTGGAGCTGCGGCAGAGCCCTCCCCATAGTCGATCTCCTTGGACCATCTTCCGACGCGCATCCATTCGACGATTGAATCGGGCTGGTCTTGGCACAAGTCGGTGCCGAGTCCCAAGTGCTCTGTCCCATATCTTTCTGCGGTGCGTGCGATCATCGTGCAGAAGCTGTCTAGCGTGCACTCTGTCTTTCCCTGTAAGTGATGTGGATAGAGAGAGAACCCAAACATACCTCCATTACTAGTCACCGCCTCGATCACTGATTGACGCTTATTGCGTAAAGCCGGTTCCCATTCGTAGGGGTTAGCATGGGTAATCGCTATGGGTCTATCTGACCATTCTGCCGCTTCGATGGTTGAATCGTCACCTGAGTGGCTCATGTCCACGACTAAACCGACACGGTTCATTTCTCGAACAACCTGCTTTCCCATTCGGGTCAGACCGCTGTCGTAGGACTCGTAGCAACCCGTGGCGAGCAATGACTGGTTGTTATAAGTGAGTTGCATAAATCGCGCTCCCAGGGTGTGAACGATCTCTACGAGTCCTATATCGTCCTCTATTGGGCTCGGATTCTGAAAGCCAAAAAAAATAGCTGTTCGGTTGGAGTCAATCGCAAGATCGACATCGCGTGCGCTCCTGCCGCCGAATATGAGATCGGGGAATTGTTCAAACCAGCGATTCCATTGCTCAAAATTCAATACAGATTCGCGAAAATTCTCATGATAGGCAATGGTCACGTGCACAGCGTGCACGCCACCTTCGTTCATCTGTTTGAAGATTTTTTCAGACCAATTTGCGTACTGAAGATTATCTATGCGCATTAATTAATGAGGACCTTGCGGTTATGAGTGACTCTAGCTTAATTTAATTCGCTATAAAAAATCTTAAATCGTTGATTTCCAGACTTTACCCGTCAATAAATACAGCTGCGGGAGGGGCGGGGCACTGACTCAGGATGTAACCAAAAGGCGAATAATTGTTTTTAAAGTTAAGATTAAATTTGAAAGCGTGTAAATTGTAACCCACAGGTCGTGAAATATAAGTCATTGTAAGTGCACTATAAAACAGCTTTTGTCTGTGCACTCTGTACCTGTCAATCCTTAGATGTAACAGGTTACGAGATTGTCGGCACGCCGATCGCACTACTACTATCAGTAGGGTCGACAGCAACTAGTTCCTTTGATCTGTACTTTACTAGTTGACAGGGTAATGTCGATCTGGCGTTTTGTAACTCGATTCGGGTCACTGTGTTGTCGTGTCAAAACGGCCAGGTGTACCGGGTGTGTACAAGGCGATTATCTGAAAGGTAATGGCTAAACTAGAGGGAACTGAACGCGTGAATGGCAAGACTTCTCAGCAGACTAATAAAGAAATATTCTACGAAGACTTGAAGTGGAAAATACTGACCATGAAACTCGAGCCGGGAAGTGATCTGGATGAGGTTCGGCTCAGTGAGCAACATGGATTGTCACGTACACCTGTCCGCGATATTTTTCGGCGTATGGCTGGCGAGGGTTTTGTCGAGATAATCGGTAATCGGGGTGCGTCGGTTGCCACCATGAATCATAAAACGATGAAAGAATTCGTTCAGACTGCACCACTCATATATTCTTCTGTCGCGCGCTTGGCTGTTACTAATGCAACTCCTGCTCAGGTGCGAGAGTTGAAGCGCATTCAGACCAAATTTCGAAGTTCCACCAAAAAAGCTCAGGTTAGCGAAATGGTGATCTTTAATGATCAGTTTCACTCCATGTTGGGTCAAATGGCAGATAACCATTATCTGGCTGCCAGCCATCAGAAGCTACTGATAGATCACGCGCGAATTGTCCATACTTATTTCAATAGAACGAATGTCAAGGAACCTGATTTAATCAGAAAGGGTTCTGATCATCATGAACAGCTTATTGAAGCCATCGATGGTGGTCATGTGGATACAGCTGTGAAAATCACTCTGGAGCATTGGGAGTTGACTCGTATTCAAGCAGATTTATTCGTAAATCCTGAACCGATTCCGTTAGAGCTGCTAGCTGGTTAGTCGCCACCGATAGAAAACCTGCCCGTGGTGGTGGTCACACAAAAAAGCCAATTACGGTATTTCATCTAATGCTTGCAAACTATCTAGCAACTCTTCATATCGCTGTTTACCCAACGCTGATATATAACGAGAGGAAATAGCGGTTGCTTGTTGAATGTTGTCATTAATAATGGCCTCACCGTCATCGGTTATGGCAATTAACTGACGACGTCTGTCATCCTCATCTGTGGTGCGTGTGACATAGCCTTTGTCCAGCATGGTTTGCACAATGCGCGTCAAACTTGGAAGGAGCAGACAAGCCCCATCGGCAAGCTTGGTTGCATCCAGGGCACCGTTCTCTGACAACGCCCTAAGTACTCGCCACTGTTGCTCAGTAATGCCTGATTCCGACAACATTTCCCGTATGGGTGCCATGACCTTTTCTCGGGCACGCGCAAGGGCAATTGCCAAGGATCTCGAGGTAGGTGGCAGAGCTGTTTTAGTGGGTTGATGTTTGCCCATTAATACTCCTGTAGCAAGACTGCCTTGCTGTAAAACAGCAGGCTTATTGACATGTGGAGGTTTATAACATAACATTTTAATACTTAACATGTTAAGCAAATACACCAATGCCGCATTTTACCGTTGAGTATTCCGCCAATATAGAGACCAGCGTCGATATGGCGCAGCTTTGCGAACATATCAGAGCTACCGCTGTGGAGATTGACGTGTTGCCGATGCCCGGCATAAGGGTGCGGGCTATTAAAGTGGATCACTATGCTATTGCCGATGGAAATCTGAACCATGCTTATATCGATGTCTCAGTGCGCCTAAGGGGTGGCCGGGCCATGGACGTGCGAAAGGCTGCAACGCAAACACTTTTCGCCGCAATAAAGACTTTCCTGGAGCCTGTAATGGCAAAACGCTCATTAGCTTTGTCGTTTGAAATGCGGGATATTGACCCTGAGTTATCACCCAAGTGTGGATCCATTCGTGACTATCTACCGGAGCATTAGATCGTGTCAGACTTGAATTCCAATGTGGAGAAACTCGGTAGATATCTAGAACAATTTCGTGAACACGGTGTGTTAAACCATATCAACGGGCAGGTTGTTCCTGCAGTGTCTGGCGAGACTTTCGAGAATTTTTCGCCGGTTGATGAGAGTGGTATATGTCAGGTCGCTAGAAGCTCTGAGGCGGACATTGATGCCGCAGCTAAGGCTGCCGCACAGGCTTTTCCAGTTTGGCGGGATATACCAGCCAGGGAACGCAAAAAAATCTTGCTGAACGTCGCTGATGGGATTGAAGCCCGCGCTGAAGAGATAGCGTTTTGCGAGTGTTGGGATACCGGTCAAGCGTTGCGCTTTATGTCCAAAGCTGCCATCAGAGGGGCTGAAAACTTCCGGTATTTCGCTGATCAAATTAGTTCAGCACGAGATGGTAAGCACTTGCCGTCACCGACCTTAATGAATGTCACAACCCGAGTCCCGATAGGGCCTGTAGGCGTTATCACGCCGTGGAATACGCCGTTCATGCTCTCAACCTGGAAGATCGCGCCAGCTTTGGCTGCGGGTTGCACTGTGGTTCATAAACCTGCCGAGTTAAGCCCGCTGTCTGCACGCTTACTCATGGATATTGCAGAAGAAGCCGGTATGCCTCCAGGTGTCTGGAATCTGGTGAATGGATTCGGTGAAGACGCAGGCCGTGCATTGACGGAGCATCCGCAGATCAAGGCGATAGCATTTGTGGGTGAAAGCCGTACTGGTAGCATGATCACGAAACAAGGCGCGGATACCCTAAAACGCATGCACTTTGAGCTGGGTGGAAAGAACCCGGTTGTCGTGTTTGAGGATGCAGACCTTGATCGAGCACTTGATGCGGTTATCTTCATGATCTATTCGATCAATGGGGAACGTTGCACGTCGTCATCGCGACTGCTGATACAAGACACTATCCGCGATGAATTCGAAGCGAAGCTCGTTGAGCGAGTCAACAAAATCAAGGTTGGGCATCCTTTAGATCCGACGACTGAGATTGGCCCATTAATCGGAGCTGAGCATTTCAGCAAAGTAACTTCTTATTTCAATATAGCGAAAGAGGAAGGAGCAACAGTTGC
>JBLIIE010000069.1:0-27214 GCA_047634635.1 Granulosicoccus sp.
GTGGGCAAGCCCCGCTGATACGCAGCCGATCTTCAACTGGCACGCCACGCGCCTTGAGCATGTCTATTTCCTTGAACAACGCCTCTGGGGAGACGACGACACCGTTGCCAATGACACAGGTTACCTTCTCACGCAAAACGCCGCTAGGGACAAGGTGGAGGACCGTTTTTTCATCGCCTATCACCAGGGTATGGCCGGCATTATGCCCACCCTGGAAACGAACGACCAACGAGGCCTGTTCAGTCAGTACATCGACAATCTTGCCTTTGCCCTCGTCACCCCATTGGGTGCCAAGCACGAGCACACTGTTTGCCATACGATCTGTATCTCGGTTTTCTATTAACGTAAGGGGTCCACGACCTCTAAAGGTTCCACAACCCAACTACTGCCCTGCTGCATCAGCTGACGGTCACATCGGCAACCCTGAGCATCCATGGTAGTCCCTTCCAACTTGCAGACAACCCTTTCTCCGGCTTGTCTTAATGTCCGTATTTTCTGCCATAAATCTGCAGTCATCTCAGAATCTATCCATACACCACTTTGCTGCATAGACGCATCAATACTATTCGGGGAAGCTGTCAATGCCAGCTTAACCAAATCCCCACTAAACCCTGTTGCTGGTCGAGCACGACCAAAAGCTTCACCAATATCGTCATAACGCCCGCCACGAGCTAACTCTATGCCTGCAGAATCGTAGAGTGCGAACAACATACCGGTATGGTAACGATAGCCTCGCAACTCGGCTAGATCCACATGCACTCGCAACTCAGGGTATGTGAACTGGATAGCGTGGATAACTGACTCTAGCTTGTCCAATGCAGACAGGACGTCAGGCACTGAGTCCGACAAAATATTTCGTGCCCTGCTAAGTACTGCTGAACTTTCTCCGCTGAGCAAAGATAAAGCTCTAATTTGTTCCTGCACTTGTGCAGCTATTTGTGTGCTCTCAAGTAAATCATCCATCTCAGGTGCCGATCCACGCAGAAGTGCTTGAAAAAGCCGCTCCTGTTCGCCACTGTCTAATTCTGTGTTCTTGATAAGGCCGCGAAATACAGCAACGTGGCCAACATCCAGCAACAAATCTCCCGCATTAAGGCCTGACAACATGACGTTATCTATCATGAGCTGGACAATTTCTATGTCGCTTTCTGGCCCTGAATGCCCAAAAATTTCAGCACCAAACTGCACAGGCGTTCTGCTGCCTCCAGCTCCATCTGTGCGCGCACGAAGCACACTCCCTGTATAAAAAAGACGATTCGGTTGCTCACGGTATAGGGTGTGAGCGTCAATTCGTGCAACCTGCGGAGTCATGTCCGCCCTCACACCAAGTGTTCGACCATTGTGTTGATCGATAAATTTGAACGTGTGTAGGTCTAGAGTTTCGCCAGTACCTGTCAGAAGACTGTCCAGGTATTCAATTAATGGCGGCATAACCAACTCATAACCCCAACTATGGCAGCTATCCATAATCAGGCGGCGAAGAGTTTCTACTCGCCAAGCATCTTCGGGCATAAGCTCGTTGACACCATCAGGCAAAAGCCATCTCTCTGTACGATGATCGTTCACAGTTTTCAAAGTCAACGCACAATAGTTAGGAGGACGACGCCTCCAATCATACTGCACAAGCCAATGATTCGCACACGCTCACTATCAACTTCCAACATGGCTCTCATAGCTCGTTTATAGCCTTCAGGGTTCACAAATGGCAATATGCCCTCAAGCACGAGCACGAGGCACAAGGCCGTAAGGATGTCTACGAGCATGGATTACCTCACCGAACACGGCTCTAGAACGCTGCCGTGCGGAGTTCGCCCCGAATCGTTGACCGATCCGGGGACGTACGTCAGAGTATTGTATTAAGGCTTCGGTGTTGAACCTTGAACACCGTTGAAGTACTGGAAAAACTGAGAGTCCGGACTTAACACCAGAACGTCGCTACCACCACTAAAGGCAGATCGATAGGCACTCAAGCTTCTATACAGACTATAAAAATCAGGATCCTTAGTATAGGCCTCAGCATAGACTCTTGCAGATTCCGCATCACCATTACCTCGAGTTATCTCAGCAGTTGAGTAGGCGTTGGCTAATAGCTCTTCACGCTGTCTATCAGCTGTAGCACGGATTTTTTTTGCACTCTCTTCACCTTCCGATCGAATCTCCCGAGCAATTTTTGCGCGATCTTTTTCCATTCGTTGGTATACGGACTCTCGCACATCATCAGGGAGCTCTACTTTCTTGATCCGCACATCGATAATGTCGATGCCGAGATTTTCTGCCTGACCATCGACTGCCGCCAAAATCTCTTCAGGAAGCTTAGATCTGGCAGAGGAGACAACCTCACGGACCGTACGTCGACCAAACGCATCCTTCACACCCTCGCGCACAAACTGTGTAAGTCGACTATTGGCCCTAGACTCTATGCCCCCCAAACGCGTATAGAAGATTTCAGGGTCAGCTATCCTCCACTTGATAAACGAGTCGACAATGACATTCTTTTTCTCGTTAGTAAGCACCCTTTCCGGTTGTACATCCAAAGTCAAAATGCGTTTATCGAATTTGTAGACGGTCTCGAGAAAAGGCACCTTAAAATGCAATCCAGGCTCGTAGTCCGCCTCGGTTATCTCACCTAAAAACAATTTAATGGCTCGCTCTCGCTCATCCACAGTGAAGACCATGGAGCTGCCCAGTAACAGCACTAACGCCAAGCCAATTAGTACCAACGGGTTCGCTAGTCTGGTCATCGGAAAGTCCCCCGATCACGCGATCGTAAGGTTTCGCGCACTGGCAGGTTTAATTCAGTGGGCAAGTCCGAGAATCGGGGTGAATCGTTGCTATTACTATTTAATGGCGAATCACCGTTGAGCGTTCCTGATGTAGAACGTGAAGAACGCTGATTGACCAACTGATCAATAGGCAAATACATCATGCTATTTCCACCTTCGTTATCCATTAGGACCTTGCTGGTATTGCCAAGCACGCTTTCCATCGCCTCTAAATATAATCGCTCTGCAGTGACCACTGGAGCTTTGCTGTACTCGCCTAGCAAAGACAGAAAACGTTCTGATTCACCAATAGCCGCTTGTTCAACTCGCGTTTTGTAGGCTTGAGATTCTTCCAGGGCACGCTGCGCATCACCTCGCGCTCTAGGCAGAACTTCATTGGCGTAGGCTTCAGCTTCGCTGATAAGTCTCTGTTTGTCCTCTCGCGCTTTGATTGCATCGGAAAAGGCGGCCTGAACTTGCTCTGGAGGCTGCGCTCTTTCAAGGTTGACAGCAGTCACAAAAATTCCAGACTCGTAATTGTCCAACACCTCTTGCAAACTCCCCAGGGTTGTATTCCAAACAACATCCCGCCCCGTGGTTAGCACAGACTCAAGATCTGTCGAACCTACCACCTCTCGTAACGCACTTTCCACCACTTCTTCTAAGGTGCGATCAGGTCCACGCACGTTGAAAAGGTAATCTTCTGCGCTCTTGATGTTGTATTGCACCGCCATGTCGATATCGACGATATTTTCATCTTGAGTCAGAATGAGTTGACTAACCAGCTTGGCGCTTCGAATTTCTTCGACGTCAACTATCTCGACAGTTTGAATGGGAAACGGTAACCGCCAATGTGGCCCAGGTGTGGTTGTTTTAACAAACGCCCCAAATTGAGTAACCACTCCCGCTTGGGCAGGTTGGACCACGTAGATTCCGGATGCCAACCAGACCAATCCAAGCACACTAACCGCTAAGGCCAGCCCTTTACCACCGATGTTACCACCGGGCAGCCCGCCACCGGAGCCACTACTCCGATTTGCACCACCGCCTTTTTTACCAGTCAGTGAATCAAACCAGTTTTTCAGGTTTTTGAAAACTTCATCCAAATCCGGTGGACCACCCGCGTCTTTCTTGCGGTTGCCCCAAGGATCGTTGTCGTTTCCGCCTGGCTCATTCCAAGCCATAAGGTTCTCTGCTCCAAAGCCGAATTGCCGGCGATTGTATTAACCCAGACCACTAGCCACACAGGCCTCATCGTCTGGAACGATTGATTCTTCAGTTAGACTATGTTCGCGTGCCAAACGGGCGTACTCGCTGGCATCGATATCCAGCAAAAGTTTAACACTGCCATCTTCCTGCGGTAGTTCTTTAACTACGGCCGAGGCGGCAAACAATTGCGCCCGTAACCGACCCTGCGTTGCTGCAACCAATAACCAGCCTGTTATTCGCTTTCGCGACAGCCGATCGCTGATTGCAACCAATAGTTCTTCAATACCCAACCCAGAAGCCGCAGAGACCCATACTGCTTGGGCTTCACCATTCGAAGCCTGCTCAACTCGTACGGAGTGGCCAGACAAATCGATCTTATTAAAAACCATTAATTGAGGAACTTGTTCCGCTCCAATTCCGTGCAAAACCTTATCCACATCATCGCGACGCTGATTACTCTCAGGATCACTGTCATCTACTATATGCAGTAAAAGGTCAGCTTCAAGTGTTTCAGTCAAAGTTGATCTAAATGCATCAACTAACTCGTGAGGCAGATCCCGAATGAATCCTACCGTATCTGCGATCACTGCACTCACACCACCCGCTAAATCGAGCCGACGCAGGGTCGGATCGAGTGTCGCAAATAACTGATCTGCGACATAGACAGATTCGTCTGTGATGCGATTAAACAATGTCGACTTACCAGCATTGGTGTAACCCACTAATGCCACAGTGGAAATACCTGACTTTCCCCGCTGACTTCGACCTTGCTCACGCTGCTTACGAACCTTTACCAACCTTTTTTTTAAAACCCTCACTCTCTCGTTCAGAAGGCGCCTATCTGTTTCAAGCTGCGTTTCCCCTGGACCTCGAAGCCCTATCCCACCTTTCTGCCGCTCAAGATGAGTCCAACCTCGCACGAGCCTAGTTGACAGATGCACCAACTGCGCTAGCTCGACTTGAAGTTTGCCTTCAAATGTTCGCGCCCGCTGGGCAAATATGTCGAGAATCAGGCTGTTACGATCTAACACTCGTACTTTTAGTTCTTTTTCGAGATTTCTCTCCTGACTAGGGCTCAGTGTCTGACCAAATAGAACCACATCGGCCTCATTCTCAGCCAGAGCCAGCTGAATCTCCTCAATTTTACCCTTCCCGATGAAATGCCGTGCCATGGGTTTTGAACGACTGCCCACAACCATGTCGAGAACTTCCAGACCTGCAGAAGTGGCCAGATCAACGAATTCGGCCCGTTCATCTTCAAGATCAGTAGGGGGAATACTGCTTTTTCCGGCCTGTCGGTTCAGGTTTGCTCGGTATTGGGCAATATCAATATGTACTAGGAGAGCTCTGTCTCCACTGTCGGGACGTTCAAACAATCCGGAACTAACTCCTGTATGCCTCTAATCAGGCCAGTTGTGCAGAATTTACTGATTTCCCCACATAGGAAAAAAGGTAGACAGATCTACGAGCTTACTCTTCGAGATCTTCTTCGCCCGGCATGGTTATTTTAACCGGCCTACTTGGCACTACCGTAGAAATAGCGTGCTTATACACCATTTGGTTGACGGTGTTTTTCAGCAGAACGACGAACTGATCGAATGACTCGATTTGCCCTTGCAATTTGATACCGTTCACGAGGTAGATTGATACTGGAATACGCTCTTTACGCAACGCATTCAAGAACGGTTCCTGAAGAGACTGCCCTTTCGCCATTTCTTATATCCTGACTGAATGTGCTTAATCGGAGGACCTACCCGCTTTTGAGCCGCGAAAAGCGCCAACTCCGCGTGGGTATAACCTGAATTGTCGCTCCAAGCTTGCTGTATGTCAATGAATTGTATGCAAGAGTTCACATTATTCGCTAAGCACTCGCCTTAAAACATTAAGCCGAATCGCAATTCAGTATCGGTTAAGTTGGCTGTCCGTAGCCTGTGACACAACATCACACACTAGGACACTGTCAATATGCACTCTTTGAGACACCCCAACTTTTATGCCAGCTCAACAAACAACTGGCTACGTTCCATGTCCGTACTTGCCATAGCAGGATGCCTTTTGCTGACGGGCGTAAGCACCCGAACAACCGCAGCTGAAACCAGCTACCGTAGCAATGAAGGACACACCTACAACGCAGAACAACTGGGTGCCGACTTGACTCCGCCACTAGGAATCAATTCCGTAGAGGGTGCCATGAAAAACGCTCCCGGCAATGACAATCATCTGACGCTCAACGCAGGGCATGTTCTTTGGTTTGGTGGTGGCATCTGGGTTACGAACGTTGGAACCTTACTCTACACAGACAAAGACCAGGACGGCTACTTCTCGGGATTCAGCTTAACTATCGATGCCGACACTGACTATTCACAAGCAGACGTCTACGCCACCATAGATGTTCAACGGATTGAAGGTGAGCGCGAACGGCTACACACGACTGGAACCTTCAGCCTGTACGGCAACTCATTGACAGACGAGTATCGGGTCGACATAGAGCTGGTCAGGAACTACCTCATTGGTGATTACGACTTATTCATCAATTTAGTCGATGCCAATGACCACACCTTGGTAGACAGAGTCGGACCCAATGACATCTCAAATTTATCTTACTTACCCTTGGAATCTGAAGAATTCGACTATGAACCAGCCCCATTTGAGCCAGCAACTCCGATGCACACGCCCAATATCAACAAAGACATAAGAGTTGTGGAACACGCGGGAGCTAGTAGCACCTGGTTATTACTCGCAATGGGAATTCCCTTCATTACCCGCCGTTTTAAAAACGCCAGACTCAATAAAATCGAAATACAAATAATCACCTGAATACAGCTTTAACTCATCCACTAATCCTGAGTACTATAGTCACTATCTACCCACCTCCTGCCTACAGCCTTTTGTGTGGCCACGCCGTATAATGAAAGGTCTCAAGCGCCTCCAAGCGCATTATTTCTGGAACATGGACTTCATAGACTATGGGCAATTACCTGGATCAACATCAACGCTCACTGGCTGAACCTTCAGACTACTGGCTTGATATAGCCAACGATGTTCATTGGTATAAGAAGCCGACACAAGGAGTTGACACCAGTGACTCTCCCTTTAATACCTGGTTTGCAGATGGTGAGATCAACGCCTGCTACAACGCAATCGATGTACACGTCATCAATGGTCGTGGCGAACAGCTAGCTCTGATACACGACAGTCCGATTACCGATTCACACAAGACTTTCACCTACTCGCAACTCCAGGACCAAATATCTCGCTTTGCTGGAGTACTCGTATCTGAAGGTGTAGCAAAAGGCGATCGAGTCATGGTCTATATGCCCATGATCCCGGAAGCACTTATTGCCGTTCTGGCATGTGCTCGGATTGGAGCCATCCACACCGTTGTATTTGGTGGTTTCGCATCGAAGGAATTAGCTGTCAGACTCAATGATTGCGGCCCTAAATTGATTGTCACAGCGTCTTGTGGAATTGAACCTGGTCGTGTTATCGAATACCAATCGCTAGTTGAAGACGCCATTGACCTTGCTGACGATGAAATCAACACTTGCATTATTTTGCAGCGCCCACAATCGAATTGGTCGTTAAAGGCTGGACGTGACAAAGATTGGCATAACGTCATACACAACGCCTCCCCTGCTGATTGTGTCTCTTTAAAAAGTACTGACCCTCTGTACATACTTTACACATCCGGAACCACAGGATCGCCAAAGGGTGTCGTGAAGGATACAGGCGGCACTGTCGTTTCATTGAAATGGACCATGTCATCCGTATACAACGTTCACCCCGGTGATGTTTACTGGGCAGCATCAGACATTGGGTGGGTTGTTGGTCATTCCTACATCATTTACGGTCCACTCTTCCAAGGCTGCACCACTCTAATGTACGAGGGTAAGCCTGTGGGAACACCCGATGCAGGCGCATTTTGGAGAGTCTTAGAGCAAAACAAGGTCAACGTGTTGTTTACAGCACCCACTGCGTTCCGCGCTATCAAGCGCGACGATCCAACGGGTGCACTTGTTAAAGATTACGACCTGTCCCAATTCAGAATGCTCTACCTGGCAGGCGAGCGTTGCGACCCAGATACCTTGCATTGGGCGCAAGACAAACTACACGTACCTGTTATTGACCATTGGTGGCAAACAGAGACTGGCTATTCCATCTGCGCTAACTGTCAGGGTATAGAAGCCATGCCCATTATTCCAGGCTCGCCGTCAGTTGCTGTTCCTGGCTATGATGTCGCTATTCTCAACGACGAATGCGACACGATGGCGCCTGGTGAAATTGGTTCTATCGTTGTTAGGCTACCGTTACCTCCAGGCACTTTCACGACTTTATGGCGCGCCAAAGATCGTTACGTATCCGCATACTTCGAACGATTTCCCGGTTACTACGAAACTGGTGATGCTGGATATATCGATGAGAACGGATATGTATTTGTTATGGCAAGAACCGACGACGTTATTAATGTCGCTGGACACAGACTCTCAACAGGCGCCATGGAAGAAGTTCTATCCAATCATCCGGATGTTGCCGAGTGTGCTGTCATGGGTGCCAATGATGAGCTTAAAGGACAGCTACCGGTAGGGCTGGTCATACTGAATAGCGGCATCACTAAAAGTCATGATGAAATTTGCGCTGAACTCATAAAAAAAGTAAGAGACGATATAGGTCCGGTGGCAGCGTTTAAATCAGTCGCTGTTGTCGACAAACTACCCAAAACTCGATCGGGCAAGATTTTACGCGGTACGCTTCGATCCATTGCAGATTCGAAAAGCTGGAAAATGCCAGCCACCATAGAAGATCCATCAGTACTCGATGACATCACCAAAAGCCTTAAAACACTGGGTTTCGCCAAGGACAACTCATGAATTCAATTGATTCTCGTCTCACTGAGATGCGCGAGGCCGCTTTGGCGGGCGGCGGGCAAAAGCGAGTCGACGCACAACATGCCAAAGGTAAACTGACTGCCAGAGAACGCCTTGCGGTGTTGTTTGATCCATACACGTTTCGTGAATGGGACATGTTTGTCGAACACGATTGCCATGACTTCGGCATGCAGGACAATCGAGTCCCAGGCGACGGAGTTGTCATAGGCTACGGAAGAATCGATGGTCGCCTGATGTTTGCTTTCAGTCAGGACTTCACGGTACTCGGTGGATCCCTGTCAGCTGCTCACGCACGTAAAATATGTAAATTAATGGACCACGCGATGAAGGTGCAGGCACCTGTCATCGGCATTAACGATTCAGGCGGTGCGCGCATACAAGAAGGCGTTGCGTCACTTGGAGGGTATGCCGACGTATTCCAAAAAAACATCCTTGCATCCGGTGTCATTCCACAAATTTCACTGATTATGGGTCCGTGCGCTGGCGGAGCCGTTTATTCCCCAGCCATGACAGATTTTATTTTCATGGTCCGTGACACTTCCTACATGTTCGTGACTGGACCAGAGGTCGTTAAAACCGTAACTCATGAAGAAGTCACTCAGGAGGAACTTGGCGGGGCCAGCACGCATACCAGTAAAAGTAGCGTTGCAGATGGTGCTTTCGACAATGATATCGAAACACTCATGCAAGTGCGTCGCTTCATGCATTTCATGCCCTCAAACAACAGGGTAACTGCACCAAAACGCGATACCAGTGATGATCCTGGTCGCGATATCCCTGCATTGAACACTTTGATTCCTGAAAATCCGAATTTGCCGTATGACATTCGTGAACTGGTAACACGCGTATGCGATGAAGAAGATTTTTTCGAAATACAAGCTGACTTTGCTGCCAACATTGTCATTGGCTTTGGCCGAATGAATGGTGACACTGTCGGTTTTGTTGCCAACCAGCCTATGGTGCTTGCCGGCTGTCTCGATATTAATGCAAGTCGCAAAGCAGCTCGCTTTGTACGCTTCTGCGACGCCTTCTCCATTCCCATTGTAACGTTCGTAGATGTACCCGGGTTTCTTCCGGGAACTGCTCAAGAACACGGCGGCATCATCAAGCACGGTGCAAAACTACTTTTTGCCTACGGTGAAGCAACCGTACCTAAAATCACCATCATTACTCGCAAGGCCTACGGAGGCGCCTACGACGTCATGGCGTCCAAACACTTGCGTGGCGATGTAAATTACGCATACCCGTCTGCAGAAATTGCAGTCATGGGACCCAAGGGTGCAGTTGAGATTATATTCAGAGCCGATCGCGATGACCCTGAACGCATAGAAAAACGCACCAATGAGTACCGTGAAAAATTTGCCAATCCATTTGTAGCTAGCCGCATGGGGTTCATCGATGACGTGATTCGCCCACGAAACACCCGAGCTCACATTTGTCGTGATCTCGATATGCTGCGCAGTAAACAGCTGGACAATCCCTGGAAAAAACACGACAACATCCCACTGTGATTAAAAAAATACTGATTGCCAACCGTGGCGAAATTGCCTGCCGAGTTATTCGAACTGCAAAACGATTGGGCATTGCAACCGTTGCTGTTTATTCGGATGTAGACGCGCAGGCACTCCATGTACGTCAGGCCGATGAAGCTGTTCATATAGGTGGCAATGCATCTGCGGACAGCTACCTTCGCATCGACAACATTCTTTCTGCTATAAAGCAAACAGGCGCTGATGCCGTGCACCCCGGTTTTGGCTTCCTCTCTGAAAACGCTCAATTTGCCAGAGCTCTAGATAAAGCAGGCGTGATCTTCATTGGTCCAGGCATTCGAGCCATGGAAGTCATGGGAGACAAGATAGAGTCTAAAAAACTGGCCAACTCTTCCGGAGTCAGTACCGTACCTGGCCATCCAGATGCGATGAAAGATGCAGATGAGGCATACGAGATAGCAAAAATTGTTGGCTGTCCTGTCATGCTGAAAGCATCTGCCGGTGGCGGAGGCAAAGGCATGCGAGTGGCGGCCACGCTAGACGAAGTCAAAGACGGATTCATTGCAGCACAAAATGAAGCGCGTAACGCCTTTGGCGATGACCGAGTATTTGTTGAAAAATTTATTGAACAACCTCGACACATAGAAATACAACTTATCGCTGATACACAGGGTAATTGTGTCTATCTGGGAGAGCGAGAATGTTCAATACAGCGTAGGCACCAAAAGGTACTGGAGGAGGCACCCTCCTCTTTTATCAGTGCTCAGACGCGAAAAGCCATGGGCGAACAAGCCGTTGCTCTAGCTGCCGCCGTTGACTATCGCTCTGCTGGAACCGTGGAATTCATAGTCGACTCTCAAGAAAATTTCTTTTTCTTGGAAATGAACACCCGGCTGCAGGTCGAACACCCTGTCACGGAATGTATAACAGGGGTCGATCTGGTTGAGCTTATGATTCGGGTAGCTGAAGGCGCACCATTGCCCATGCAGCAACAGGACGTTGTTATGAATGGTTGGTCGTTTGAAGCTCGCGTGTATGCAGAAGACCCAGACAGAGGCTTCTTACCATCAACCGGCAGAGTGACCCATTATTCACCTCCGATAACCCTCGTCAGCGAAAACGGTGCCTATACACGTGTAGACACAGGTATCGATGCCGGTGGTGAAATCTCCATGTACTACGACCCGATGATAGCAAAACTAGTCACCTGGGCACCGACCCGAGATGAAGCTATTGAGCATATGCAAACTGCCATTGATGCCTATCGCATAAGCGGTGTTCAAAGCAACTTGCCATTTCTATCCGCGCTATTCGCCCACCCTGCATTAAAGGCAGGAGATCTAACCACGCGCTTTATTGAAGATCACTTCCCGGATGGTTTTAATAGCCAAGAATTCGAAAGCGACAGCTATGAGGCATTGCCCTTGGTTGCTGCTTGGATAGAATGGCGCTGCCGTTTACGCGACAGGCAGGTTACCGAAGCCCCACCTGTTTCATCGTCTTCAGTTATGGCTGTAAACGGACAAACTGATAACACCGATATGAGTGACGTCTTGTGTGTTTTCGACACCGATTCTCAATTCGATATTGAGTTGAACAAATTGACTGGAATGGAGTCGGATTGGGAGCCTGGTGAATGGCTTTTCAATGGCAATCTGGATGGCATCGATATTACCGTCGGGATTGAACGCATCGGTAATTGGTGGCGTCTCAGCCAGGGTGGTTCAGTCAGAGATTTCATGGTCGTCGATCCACATGTTGCTTCTCTAATGCACCACATGCCCGTGAAGGAGTCGCAGGACATGTCTCGATACCTTCTTTCTCCTATGCCAGGACTACTGATGAAAGTGCTCGTTAAAGAAGGCGATAAAGTAACAGCGGGACAAGATCTTGCAGTCATTGAGGCCATGAAAATGGAAAATACACTTACAGCGAGTGTCAATGGCACCGTAACAAGCATTGTTGCCAGTGTTGGCGATAGCCTGGCCGTTGATGCAGTTATCATTGAATTCGAGTAATAGAAAAACATGATCGGAAATCTGAACCACGTTGCACTGGTCGTTGATGACCTGAATGCGGCTACTGATACTTGGCGCAATATGCTTGGCGCAACAGTTTCAGAACCGCAAGCATTAATAGAACATGGTGTGACAGTGGCCTTTATTGATTTGCCCAATTCGCGTATTGAATTACTGGAACCCCTGGGCGATGGATCACCAGTTAGCCGCTTTCTAGAACGGCACAGTGGTGGTGGCATGCATCACATCTGTTTGGAGGTTGACGACATTCTTCATACTCGGGATGAACTGATTGCAAAAGGCGCACACATTCTTGGCGATGGTGAACCGAAAATAGGCGCACACGGAAATCCTGTTATTTTCATGCATCCCGGTAATTTCAACGGAACGTTAATTGAACTAGAAGAGGTCCGAGTTTCGTAAACTCAACTATGACACTATTTTATTTATGTGCGGCACTTCTCGTAGCCCTCTGCCTACTCTGGCTTCTCGTTGGACTGTTTAAAAACCCGGGAGATTCCCTCGACCAGGAAGCAGTCAACATCACGCTGGCACGCGATCGTGGTGAAACACTGGCAGCTGCTCTAGCCGATGGTTCTATTGACCAGGCGACCTATGATTACGAGCGCGAACAGCTCGACTACGATCTGGCAGCAGATCTGACGGTTACCAGCAAATCAGTAAACAAACGTGGCGGGCATATCGTGGCGGCTGTCTTGGTTGCGCTGTTTGTACCGATAGCCGCAGGCACCCTGTACCTCGAACTCGGAAATCCAGCCGGGATAACGCAAGACAAAATGCAACGCACAACAGTTGCAGGAAATTCAAACAATCAGACGAATACGAACGCAAATGCGCAAGCTCAGTCACCCGGACCATTTGCGGCTCTGCTACCTAAGCTGGAAGAACGGCTAGCTGCAGCTCCTGACGACATTCAAGGCTGGCGGTTACTAGGTCGCAGCTACTTATCCATCAGAGACTACGGCCAGGCACAAAACGCCTTTGAAAAAGCTCTAGCACTTGACGAGAATGATGCAGACACCATCACGCAACTAGCGGAATCCATAGCCATGGGTCGAAGCGGTGAGCTAGCTGGCGAACCCATGGCATTACTGGATCGTGCGATCACGCTTAACCCTATGCATGAACACACACTCTGGCTTAGATCCATCGGTAAGCAACAGGTCGGGGATCATCAGGAAGCACTACTTGGTTTTAACTTGCTAATGGGCCTGGCGAAAGACAACCCGGATGCCATTGCAACCGTTGATCAGATGCGTAGCCGATCTATACAAGCCTTAGGAGCCAATTCTGTAAAACAAACCACTGAAGACAGAGCTAACGAAGCATCTGAACCTGTCTCTGAGTTAACTGGACCGGCCATCGAAGTCACTGTCTCTCTCGATTCAAGCGCAACTGATGGCGCTGCAGCTGAGTACGCTGTGTTCATTTACGCCACCGCAACTAATGGCCCTCCAATGCCGCTGGCTGTTACCAGGCTTTCCGTTAAAGACCTTCCTGCCACAGTGATACTGGATGATTCAATGGCCATGATTCCCAACATGAAGTTGTCGTCATTTCCAGAAGTTACTATTGGTGCCAGAGTTTCTGCATCGGGTAACCCAATTGCCCAATCAGGTGATTGGTTCACTGAAGCCACCAATATCAATGTTTCAGATACATCAAAAATAACGCTTACGATTGACAGTCAGACCCCTTGATACGGGCTAATACGCAAACACTTCATTATCGTGGTTAACGTCCGCTAATGCGTGGCATTTTCTACATGCTGATTGCAATCGCCTTGCTAGGTGGTATGGACGCTCTTGCAAAGTGGCTGATGTTAGAAGGAGTATCTGCCTTGCAGATACTCGTGATCAGAAGTGCGATTATTCTGCCTTTGATGTTGCTCGTCTACCGACTGCGAAGGGAGTTACACAATCTCAAACCCAAACGGCCAGATTTACATTTGTGGAGAGGCTGTATCGGTTTTATCTCACCACTGGCCTTCTTTATAGGCATTAAACACATCCCACTTACTGACGCGATCGTTCTGTTCTTTTCTTCAGTTTTTGTTGTAACGATTCTATCGGTGCTATTTTTAAAAGAGACCGTAGGCTCACACCGTTGGATCTCTATTATCGTCGGTTTTATTGGCGTTCTCATCGTTGCAACACCGCAAGGGGGGGGAGACATCTACGGCTATCTGCTAGTACTTCTGGGAAGCGCCACTTATTCTATGGTCTTCGTCAGTGGACGCTATCTCAGTGCAACCGAAACAGTAGCTTCACTCGTTTTCAGTTTTAATTTCTGCGTTGGCGCTATTAGCCTGGTTCTGATTCCCTGGTTTTGGGAAGCTATCCAACTTAATCACCTGCTATGGCTAGTGGTGTTATCGCTACTCGCTGTTAGTGGTCATTTCCTTATAACCATGGCTTTTGCCACTTCTGAAGCTACTTTAGTAGCTCCATTCGAGTACTCGGCAATAATCTGGGCGATGGGATTCGATTTACTGCTCTGGAACACGGTACCTACTCAAACGACCATGATCGGAGCCACTATCATAATATCTAGCGGGCTTTATATCGTGCATCGAGAAAGACTAAAGAACCAACCTATTGCCTAGTAGTCCATCCACATAAAAATTACGGGATCAAAAATTATCAAGTGGATGGACTAGTAGTGAGTTGATTCCCAAACAAAACAGAGACTATGGCTAACCCCTCAAATCATCAAAGAATTTCTTGACGCCACCCAACCAGCTATGAGCTTGAGGACTGTGTTTTTGAGCGTTATCACCACTGATAGTCTCATGAAACTGCATCAACAAATCACGTTGAGAAGTACTCAAATTAATTGGTGTTTCAATGCGGACTTTGGCTAGCAGATCGCCAACCGCACCACCACGGACAGGCTTGACACCTTTGCCCCTCAGTCGGAATGTCTTTTCAGTTTGAGTACCTGCCGGTATTTTCAAATTTACCCGACCATCAAGTGTTGGCACTTCCAGCTCACCGCCAACAGCTGCTGTGGCGAAATTAATAGGGACAGTGCATAGAAGATCAGCACCATCGCGCTGAAAAATCGGGTGAGTTTTTACCACGATTGCTACGTACAAGTCTCCCGAAGGACCACCGCTATCGCTAGCCTCACCTTCACCAGATAATCTTATTTTGTCCCCAGTATCCACACCTGCAGGTATTTTTACCGATAATTTTTTCTCTTTTTTAGTTCGTCCCTGACCACGACAATTTGGGCATGGATCAGTGATGACTTTACCGTTACCACGGCAAGCCGGACAGGTTTGCTGAACCGAGAAAAATCCTTGCTGCATACGTACTTGCCCAACACCATGACAGGTCGAGCATGTAGACGGCGTTGTACCGCGCTTTGAACCATTGCCATCGCAGACTTCGCAACTGACAGTGTTAGGAATCTTAATCTCAGTCGAGGTACCAGAAACCGCCTCTTCAAGACTTATTTCAAGGTTGTACTGCAGATCGTCACCGCGATAAACGCGTTGACTACCGCCACCACGCCTGCCACCACCAAAAATATCACCGAAGACATCACCAAAAATATCATTGATATCCGCCCCACCACCACCAAACCCGCCGGGCTGATTACTCACACCCGCATGGCCAAATTGATCGTAAGCAGCACGTTTCTCTTTATTCTTGAGAATTTCGAAAGCTTCTTTCGCTTCCTTGAATTTCTCGACCGCTTCCTCATCGTCCGGATTGCGATCAGGGTGATGTTTCATAGCCAAGCGCCGATAGGCTTTTTTCAGCTCGGCCTCAGATACGTCCTTAGACACACCCAATACTTCGTAATAATCCCGTTGAGCCATTAATTATCGACCTGATGAAAACATGCAAGCTGGCGGTATTGAATATACCTACAGCAAAAAATAAACGAAAAAAGCCGGATAGCCTGACAGAACTGTAAGTATGGCACCAACAGTATTGCGATCAGACTTCCGACTCTTACACGACAACTTGGACAGCTATCGGCAATGCATCATTAAGACGCTTTGTCTTCTTTGACTTCTTCAAACTCAGCATCGACTGCGTCATCTACCGAAGGGTCAGCAGATGCTGATTCAGTAGTCCCGTCAGCCTCACCTGCTTCAGCATTCTGCGCAGCATAGGCACGTTCAGCAAGCTTTCCAGCTGCTTCGCTAAGGGCTGATATTTTAGTGCTCATGGCTTCTTCGTCTTCGCCTGTCATAGCGTCACGCAATTCCGCGATTTTACCATCGATATCAGCTTTTTCACCGTCAGCCAATTGATCAGCAAGATCAACCATCGACTTCTCAGCACCATGAATGATTTGCTCACCATGATTTCGCTTATCAATCAGACCACGCAATTTAGCATCTTCAACCGCATGCTCTTCCGCATCTCTAACCATCTTTTGAATTTCTTCATCAGACAATCCACTCGACGCTTTGATAATAATTGACTGCTGCTTGCCAGTGGCTTTGTCTTGCGCCGATACATTCATGATGCCGTTTGCGTCAATATCGAAAATTACCTCGATTTGTGGCACACCTCGTTGAGCAGGCGGAATATCTGCTAAATCAAAACGTCCCAGTGACTTATTAGTACTGGCAATTTCCCGCTCGCCTTGAAGTACGTGAACTGTAACCGCCGTCTGATTATCATCAGCCGTTGAAAAGACTTGCTGTGCTTTCGTCGGGATCGTGGTGTTCTTGTCGATCAGCTTTGTCATAACGCCACCGAGGGTTTCAATTCCCACCGACAGTGGTGTGACATCAAGCAGCAATACATCCTTGACCTGACCACCTAGTACACCACCCTGAATGGCAGCACCAACAGCTACAGCTTCATCAGGATTTACGTCTTTACGCGGCTCTTTACCGAAGAAATCCTTAACCACTTCTTGGACTTTCGGCATACGTGTCTGCCCGCCAACCATAATGACGTCATCAATTTCAGATGCACTCAAACCTGCATCTTTCAGAGCGATTTTGCAAGGCTCGACAGTGCGTGCAACGAGTTCTTCAACCAGCGACTCTAGCTTTGCACGAGTCACTTTTATGTTGAGGTGTTTTGGACCTGAAGCATCTGCAGTGATATACGGCAGGTTCACATCGGTTTGCTGCGTGCTGGACAGTTCAATTTTGGCTTTCTCTGCAGCTTCTTTCAAGCGCTGTAATGCAAGAGGATCACTGTGCAGATCGATACCGGACTCTTTCTTGAACTCTGACGAGAGATACTCGATAAGACGATTGTCAAAATCTTCGCCACCCAGGAAAGTGTCTCCGTTGGTAGACAGAACTTCAAACTGGTGCTCTCCGTCAACTTCTGCGATCTCAATAATAGAGATATCGAACGTACCGCCACCAAGGTCATAGACTGCGACGGTTTTATTGCCCCGTTGCTTGTCCATTCCATAAGCCAGTGCAGCCGCTGTCGGCTCGTTGATTATGCGTTTAACTTCAAGTCCCGCAATTCGGCCAGCATCTTTAGTGGCTTGACGCTGTGAATCATTAAAATACGCAGGTACAGTAATAACGGCTTCAGTGACCGTATCGCCTAAGTATTCTTCAGCGGTCTGCTTCATTTTCATCAGGATACGAGCTGCCACTTCCGGCGGAGCCATGCCTTTTCCTGCAGCCTCTACCCAGGCATCACCATTGTCTGCCCTGATTATGCTGTACGGCACTAAATCGATATCTTTCTGAACCGCTTCCTCATCGAAGCGGCGACCAATCAGGCGCTTGACCGCATACAGAGTATTTTTCGGGTTAGTGACTGCCTGCCTTTTGGCTGGCTGTCCAACGATAACTTCGCCATCGTCAGCGAACGCCACGATTGAGGGCGTAGTACGATCGCCTTCCGAGTTTTCGATGACTCGGGGTTTACCCCCTTCCATAACCGCGACACACGAGTTCGTCGTGCCGAGGTCGATTCCAATAATGGTACCCATGATTTGAAAGTCCTTAACTAAATTCTAGTGATGAAATTCCGGAACCCTCACAGAGGCATTCCGTTCGTTGCATAGATGATGTGGTGATGAAATGAAGTTTCAAGGCCTTATTTAGCCACCATAACAAGAGCCGGGCGTACAAGCCGATCATTTAACGTGTACCCCTTCTGCATAACACCTGTCACTGTGTTGGCTGCTACTCCTTCTACTTCCTGCATAGACATCGCCTGGTGAAATTCAGGATTAAACTTCTCGTCTACGGGATTTACTTCAAGAATATTGTTTTTTTCAAAGACTTGAGATAACATTTTCACTGTCAAATCTACGCCTTCGATTATAGCTTTAGGGTCAGCGTCGGCAGCATGTGCAGCAGCCAGTCCCAATTCCAGACTATCTTTAACCGGTAACAAGTCTCCAACAATACTTTCCAAAGCAAATTTTCGAGCTTTAGCCACATCGTTTTGAGCGCGCTTGCGTTGATTTTCCATTTCGGCCTGCAGACGAAGCAGTCGGTCCCAATGCTCTGCAGCCTTGTCGGAGACTTCTGCAAGCTGTGCCTGAAGTTGTTCTGTTTCAGTTAGCGGTACAGATTCTTCGACCACGCTCTGGTCGTCAAACTGCAAAACATCTGCCTCAGCCTGCCCTTCTGAATCCTCTGACTCATTGTCAAAGATATTTCCCTTCGAGCCTTCTGGCTCGCCCTCGAAAGATTGGTCCGAACCTGCTGTATTGTCCGCTTGCTGTTCAGCTGCCTGAATCTCTTCAACAGCAGCATTAGCCGCATTATCAGACGGCGTGTTTTTGTCTGGCATCATCAGATAAAAAAACTCGTAAACTGTAAATGAAATAATTGGGACGCAATAATACCTGTAACTACTTGAGGATTATTACTAACATGACGCGGTGCTAAAATCCCGCCGCCGCGCCAATATAGGACTTAACTTCGCAGATTCAAGGCCGCGCTTAGCAGTTTTGAGGTGACATCGACTACCGGAATAACCTGAGCATAGGACATGCGCTTTGGACCGACGACACCCAGAACACCTAACAGTTTTCCGTTAATCTCGTAGGGAGCTGTAACCACGCTGCAATTGCCTAACGCGTCGTAACCCGATTCTCTCCCAATAAATATCTGCACACCTTCCGCTGACACTGACCGCTCTAAAAGATGAAATATATCTCTCTTTTGAGAAAATGCATCGAATAGATCCCGTAACTTGCTTACATCACCCAGATCAGCGTGGTCCATCAGATTGGTTTCACCCGCCAGAACCATGCTATCGGCATCCTCGTCAACGTCATCAGGGCCGAACAGCTGCCCAGCAACATCTATCATTCGTTGCATGGATTGGCTCATATCTTCTCTGGTTGATTCCAGGTCTCTGCGTAACCTGTCACGTACCTCCACAAGGGGCCGGCCCAGATACTCGGTATTTAATTCCAAAGCAAATTCCGATAACTCGTCCTTCGTATATTCACGTTCGACATGAATGATGCGATTTTGCACCTCTGTGTCGCTAATAATCAGTATGACGAGCACACGTTTGTCCGATAAAGGCAGAAACTCAACTTGTTGTAGAGGCTTTTCCTCTCGCCGAGGTACAGTCACCATTCCAGCCATCTTGGTGAATCCGGAGAGATAATTGGAGGCTACCTTGACTAGTGCCTGATCACTCAAAGAGGGATCTAGCAGTGTGCGGATGTTATCAACCGTATTTTCGTCAGGTGGGCGTACTTCAAGTAAGTTGTCAACAAATACACGCAACGCTGCCGACGTGGGAATACGCCCCGCCGAGGTGTGAGGCGATTTCAGCAGACCCATATGCTCTAGGTCACCCATCACGTTTCGCACCGATGCTGCGCTAATATCTATGCCCGGCAAACGCGAAAGGGTTCTCGAACCCACCGGTGTACCCTCTTCGATATAGTGATCCACAAGCAGCTTCAATATGTGTTGCTCGCGGTCGGTGAATTCATACACCGGATTAGCTGTCATGAAATTTGTCTCTATTGACCATCATGTTTACACTAAATTTCTACCGCACCAGCCCAAACCTGCAACTATTATTCATCACTCGGCGGCTAACAAGGATAAACTAAGGCCCTTCCAGTCTCCAATCAAGCATTTAATTTTCCCAATGCCTCGTAAAATCACAAGATCTGTACAAATTGGCCCAATAACCGTTGGCGGCGGCGCGCCGATTGTGATCCAGTCAATGACTAATACGGACACAGAGGATGCCATACGCACGGTAGCCCAGGTTGCTGCCTTAGCGCGCGCCGGGTCTGAAATTGTCCGGATAACTGTAAACACTGAGGCCGCCGCAAATGCGGTACCTGAAATTCGTGACCGCCTCTTGGCCATGAATTTGGACGTTCCACTAGTGGGTGATTTTCACTTCAACGGTCATAAATTATTATCAGCAGTGCCCGATTGTGCAAAAGCACTAGCGAAGTATCGGATAAATCCAGGAAACGTAGGTCGAGGCTCCAAACGAGACACACAATTTGCTCAAATGATCGAAATCGCCGCTCGCAACGACAAACCCGTGCGAATTGGGGCTAACTGGGGAAGTCTTGATCAAGACCTACTGGCTAAAATGCTGGACGAAAACGCCGCCTCCGCCAACCCAAAGACTCTGAACCAGATAAATCGAGACGCTGTCATAAAGTCTGCGCTAGACAGTGCTGAAAGGGCAGTGGAACTTGGACTGGGCAAAGACAAAATTATCCTGTCCTGCAAGATGAGCCGAGTGCAAGATCTCGTGTCAGTGTATCAATCACTCGCATCACTAACGGATTATGCGTTGCATTTGGGATTGACCGAGGCCGGCATGGGATCTAAAGGCATCGTAGCCTCAACGGCAGCTTTAGCCATTTTATTACAACAAGGCATTGGGGATACAATACGTATCTCACTTACACCAGAACCCGGTGGCGATCGCACTAACGAAGTTGTCGTTGGACAGGAAATTTTGCAAACCATGGGACTGCGTTCATTTACGCCTATGGTAACTGCATGCCCAGGGTGTGGACGCACCAGCAGCACCTACTTCCAGGAACTTGCCAGCCGCATCCAAACTTATTTGCGAGACAGCATGCCAGCATGGAAAGAAAAACATCCGGGCGTTGCAGATATGTCGGTAGCCGTGATGGGTTGTGTTGTGAATGGTCCAGGCGAAAGTAAACACGCCAATATCGGCATCAGTCTACCTGGCACCGGTGAGCGACCTATCGCACCTGTCTACATCGACGGGGAAAAAGCGATGACCTTGAAAGGCGATCACATAGCGGAAGAATTTCAGAGCATTGTCAATAACTACGTGGAGTCTCACTACACCAAGTAGGATGACGGAGGCTCATTCACGAATAAACAGAATCATCCAGGATGCATAAACCTTGGGACACCTTTCCAGGCCTGCTGTATCCACTCTTGCCGGGGCCAATGCCCAAACAGGCTCAAGCAGCCAATGAGACTCAAACCAATCGCATCGCCATCATTGGTGCGGGATTAGCTGGATGCTGGCTCGCAAGAATTCTTGCTGAACAAGGAATCGCAGTAACGCTGTACGAAAAGCAAACGTCGGTAGCAACTGCTGCATCCGGTAATCCAGCAGGTATTGCCAAACCGTTTGTAACTCGAGGCCTCAGCCTTGCAATGTCTTTTCATTGCACCGCACACCAATATCTACTCAATCGACTCCGTTTGTTTGACTTGGAAACTGCGGCTGAATTTACTCGTTGTGGAGTCATACAACTTGTGCAAAAGCCCTATCCAACTTCAGCCAGCTTTATCAGTCTGTCAGCTTTGGAGGCTACCGAAGTTGCTGGTGTTTCACTCAACAGCCACGCCCTTAATTTTGCCAGCGCAGGTTGGTTAAATCCAAAGCAGTTGTGTTGCAACCTCGTGGATCATCGGTTGATTACGCTGGTGCTCGGGAGGCAGGTTACAGTTGTTGAAGACTCAGCTACTCGATTACAGGTCGGTCCGGGAATCGGGTTTGGGAGCGATTCCAGCACTGCAATCGGGCGCACCCACAGACTGGAATTTCAGGATGGAGAATCTGCTTACGCTGAGCACATTGTTTTGACAACAGGTTGGGCAACAAATCTGATACCAGATGCCCAACATTTACCTGTTACTTCTGCTCGTGGACAGATAAGTCGTTTTTCGCTAAGCAATAAATCAATAGCCCCTAAATGCGTCGTGAATGGGAAACACTATGTCATCCCCGATGGACAAAGCCTGTTAGTCGGCGCGTCATTTCATCGAGACAATACAGACACTACGGTTTCAGAAATCGATCATGCGAGCAACCTAGAAGGTCTACGACAACTCCTGCCGTCCCTAACAGTGGATCCCCAGGCCGTTGCAGGATATGCAGGTGTTCGCGCAACAACACCCGACCGACTTCCTATTGTGGGTCCGTTGCCAGATTTTGGCACGGCGGCTGAAATTTACAGTGGAATAAGGCATGGAAGGCCACTAGCAGACTATCCACAACTACCCTGCCACACAGGTATCTACGTAATTGGCGGGCTGGGGTCTCGCGGCATTGTCACAGCACCGCTTTGCGCACAACTGCTAGCCGATCACCTGACTCAAACCTGTTTTAGCTGCGAGCCTTCATGCACATCAAACAGAATTGACGATGAAACTTGCAAAGTCGTTGACTTCGGGAAGCTCGATAAATGGGTGACCCTGCTTAATCCAGCTCGTTTCCTGATTCGCAAGTTAAAACGCTGCAAGTAAATCACTTAAGCGCATTAACCACCGAGTTCATCCGCTCCAGAGCTGACATCGGTATACTATCCCTATTCTCATTATTGCATGTTAACCCTATATGAGCGCTGAATCACCTGACCCAGTGGATAGTTCACACGACGTACTCAAGCCAGATTCGATAGACCTCGATAGTGTTTTTACGCAACCGTCTCACGATGAATGGCTGACCTCAGCCTTGGCGGGATTGCCAAATCATGAGTCACTAGAATCATTATGCAAACAGACGCTCGATGGCCTGACTATTCAAGTGCTATACGACTCTTATCCAACTCGGTATGTGAATTCGAATTTTCGTAGTGATTCGACAGCAGGCGCCTGGGATAACAGACTGTGTATAACCAGCGGTTCAGACGATTCCTCAACCAACAAGCACGTACTTGAAGGATTAAACGGTGGTAATTCCTCGTTGCAAGTTCATATAAATTCTACAACGAATCTATTCACCGTACTTGATGGGGTCAAACTTGACTTAATAGCTGTTAGCTTAAGATCTACAAATTCCTACACCGCTGCAGCTGATGCCTATTTATCAGTTGCCAGCAGACAGTCATTAGACAAGAAATCAGTGCATTGTTCGTTTAACGCTGATCCTGTGGGCGCTTGGCTACAGGGAGAGTCGACAACACAACCCGATCAACATTCATTAAAAATGTTAGCTCTTTTCTCGCGAAATATTAACCAACAATTACCACTGGCCAACACCGTATTGGTTGATGCAGCGCTACATCACAATGCAGGTGCATCGGCACAGCAGGAGCTCGTCGCAAGTATTGCAACTGCGGCTCTTTACCTGGAAGCATTGTTAGCAGAGGGATTCAGCTTAGAACAGGCTAGTCAGCAGATCGTCTTTCAAGTTGCCTGCGACGCAGATATCCTGATGAGTATCGTCAAACTTCGCAGTTTGAAACGTCTTTGGCAGCATACGCTAACTGAATTTTCCGCAGCAAAGAATCTTGATTTTTCAGCAGATTCAACGAACATTAACGTTGTTGTAGAAACATCGAAGCGTTATTTGTCGAAGCAAGATCACTGGAATAATCATCTACGCAATATCGCTGCATGTACTTCCGCGGCGATGGCAAGTGCCGCAACCATCATTGTACATCCCCATGACAAAATTTACGACTGGCAAGCCAGCGAAGATTCATCACTTGGAAAACGTATCGCTCGCAACTTACCGATAATTCTTGATCGTGAGTGTGGACTTACCAAAATATCAGACCCCACTGCAGGATCTTTTGCTATTGAAACTCTCACTCAACAGCTCATGGAAACTACCTGGAAACGGCTAAGCGATATGAACACAGGTGATGCCTGGATCACAACATTAGCAAGTGGGCAATGGCAGAACGAACTTAAGCAAACACACGACCGCCGTATTCAACGGTTACGCGAAGAATTGAGCGTCATGGTAGGCGTGAATCGTTTCAAAGAACAATCGCGGAGTACCAGCAATTCCATTGAGACAACCGATTCAATTAGGCTGACTACCGCCCTTTTACAAGTCGTTCGTGATGCGGAAGAATTCGAACAACTTGCAATGGCTACAACGGAAACAGGAGTCACGCAATGAGCTCATCGACTTTCGAATTTTCCAAAGCTAATCCACCAACTGCCAGCGTGCAAAAAGCTATTAAATCGCAGGCATCCAGTAAAACACACCAGACACCAGAGGGGATCAACCTCAAGTCTCACTACGATGAGAGCGATCGGAAGTCCTCTGGCTATCAGACTGATTATCCAGGCTTTGCACCTTATACACGCGGTCCTTACCCAACTATGTACGTGTCGCGTCCATGGACAGTCCGACAGTACGCGGGATTTTCAACGGCAGAGGACAGCAACGCGTTTTACAAGCGAAATCTGGCTGCCGGACAAAAAGGGCTGTCCATCGCTTTCGACTTGCCTACGCATCGAGGGTATGACTCTGACCATCCACGGGTGACCAGCGATGTCGGTATGGCAGGTGTCGCAATTGATTCGATTCTTGATATGCAGATATTATTTGACCAAATACCGTTGGACAAAATGAGTGTGTCAATGACCATGAATGGAGCAGTGCTTCCTATAATGGCTCTGTATATTCTCGCCGCTGAGGAGCAAGGGGTTTCTCCAGAGAAACTAACCGGGACCATACAGAACGATATTCTGAAAGAATTCATGGTCAGGAATACCTACATCTACCCACCAGCTCCATCCATGAAAATCATTGCTGACATCTTTGCGTATACCTCCAGTGAAATGCCGAAGTTCAACAGCATTAGCATCTCCGGATATCACATGCAGGAAGCTGGAGCCACTGCAGATTTAGAGCTTGCCTATACGCTGGCCGATGGCGTCGAATACCTGCGCACGGGTATCGCAGCTGGTATGGATGTAGACAGCTTCGCGCCACGATTGTCGTTTTTCTGGGCTATCGGCATGAACCATTATATGGAAGTGGCTAAATTACGGGCTGCCCGCCTGTTGTGGGCCAAGCTTGTAAAATCGTTTAACCCAAAAAACTTGCGATCACTGAGTTTACGAACCCACTGCCAAACATCGGGTTGGAGTTTAACGGCACAAGACGTATATAACAATGTGACCCGCACGGGCATCGAAGCAATGGCCGCAGTAGCAGGACATACACAGTCTTTGCACACCAATGCTTTCGACGAAGCGTTGGCATTACCTACTGATTTTTCAGCTCGCATTGCTCGAAATACTCAACTTATGCTGCAACATGAGAGTGGACTGTGTGACACCGTGGATCCTTGGGGCGGCAGCCATTTCATGGAAACACTCACCAGGGAACTAGCAGACAAAGCATGGCAGCACATACAGGAGGTTGAAGAAAAAGGGGGTATGGCAAAGGCCATAGAAGCTGGTATTCCAAAACTACGAATAGAAGAGGCGGCGGCTCGTACTCAGGCAAGAATTGATGCTGGATCGCAAACAGTCGTTGGTATCAACGAGTTGGTGTTAAAAAACGAAACTCCTGTGGACGTTCTAAAAATTGATAACGCCAAAGTACGTGAACAGCAGCTGGAGCGTTTGACACAACTTCGAAGCGAAAGAGATCCACAGGCGCACAAGCAAGCTCTTCTGGCTTTGACGACTGCAGCAAAAGAAGAATCTGGAAACCTTTTGGCACTGGCGGTCGATGCAGCACGCGCCCGCGCCACTGTTGGTGAAATATCCGATTCACTAGAGAGTGTATTTGGTCGACATACTGCTCGAATCCAATCTATTCAAGGAGTCTATCTAAACGCCATGGCCAATAGTGCACAGCTCCCTCTCATAGAAAAACGCATTAATCATTTTGTGCAACACGAAGGTCGTAGACCTCGCATACTCATTGCAAAAATGGGACAGGATGGTCACGACCGAGGGCAAAAAGTGATTGCAACAGCCTTTGCCGATCTAGGATTCGATGTCGATATTGGTCCCCTTTTCCAAACCCCTGAGGAAGTAGCCAGACAAGCGGTCGATAACGATGTACACATCGTTGGAGCAAGCTCATTGGCTGCAGGTCACCTGACACTGGTGCCCGCCCTCAAAAAAGCACTGAAGCAAGAAGATCGTGGCGATATTCAAATTGTCGTTGGAGGAGTTATCCCCCCCCAAGACGTGCCAGAGCTAATGGCAGCCGGCGCTGCTGCGGTATTCCCACCAGGCACAGTAATCTCAGAAGCTGCGAAGCAATTGCTGGACACCTTGTTGCGTGAGCTGGGTCACCCTCCAGTCGAAGAGATGCCTAGCTGATGGCAAAGTTGGTGCTCAGCAGTGAACAACTGGCTTATGGTGTTCTAGCCCGTGAACGTGCAATCTTGTCGAGAGCAATCACACTCACTGAATCCAGCCTGTCTTCTCATCGTGATATTGCTCAGGCCGTATTGCAGCAGCTTTTGCCAAGAACCGGCAAGGCAATTCGTGTCGGAATCAGTGGAGTTCCGGGAGTAGGAAAAAGCACATTTATAGAAAACCTGGGCCTGCGACTCATTGAACAGGGCCACCGAGTTGCAGTACTTGCCATAGACCCCAGCAGCCAACGAAGTGGTGGCAGCATATTGGGTGATAAAACTCGGATGCAAAACCTTTCACTCAATGAAAACGCGTACATTCGTCC
>JBLIIE010000070.1:0-27172 GCA_047634635.1 Granulosicoccus sp.
CGGAATTTTCTATTTCGTTAAACGTCGCTGTTACGGCACCTGAGCCCACGTTTTCCAAGAGAGCTGCGACCGATGATGCATGACACAAGCGCGTGCAATGATCCACGTTATTGTGACCAAAACCTTGGCGAATCAATTTCTGAAACAAATAGGCCTCCTCATTGGAGCATTTAGCAGAACCAAACCCAGCTACTCTCTCACCCGTATCGTCACGTAAGCTGGACATACCGTTAGCGGCTGCATCCAGAGCCTCATCCCAGCTCGCTTCGCGAAAGTGCGTCAGATAATTCGCAGGATCAACGTTCAAGCCTTTGGCTTGCGCGTCATCACGACGAATGAGTGGTTTAGTTAAACGATGAGGATGGGCAATGTAATCAAAACCAAATCGACCTTTAACACACAGACGATTTTCGTTAGATGGACCCGATATTCCTTCGACCCATAGAATTTTTTCTTCCTTGACCTTGAACGACAGCTGACAACCCACACCGCAATACGGGCAGACACTGCTCACTTCACGATCAAAGTCTTGGCTATCACCAACGCCTACCTCGTCCAACACGGCCGCCGGCATCAAGGCTCCTGTTGGACAGGCTTGTACGCATTCCCCGCAGGCAACACAGGTTGAAGCACCCATCGGATCATCAAAATCGAACGTAATCTTGGCGTCATGTCCTCGACCGGACATTCCAATAACATCATTGACCTGTACTTCACGACAGGCCCTTACGCACAAATTGCAGTGAATACAGGCATCAAGGTTAACGCTCATCGCCAAATGCGATACATCTAGTAGGGGTACACGCTGCTTCTCTATCGCGGGGAAACGGCTGACTGTCATGTCCTGCATGTTCGCCATGTTCCAGAAATGTGATGACTGATCATGCGCAACAGATTGCTCAGGCTGATCTGCAACCAGTAGCTCAACAATCATTTTTCGTGCTGCAACAGAACGTGGATTCTGGGTATTGACCACCATGCCTTCCGTGGGCGTCCTAATACAAGAGGCTGCAAGAACCCGCTCACCTTCGATGTCTACCATGCACGCCCGGCAGTTGCCATCGGCGCGGTAGCCTTCCGAATCTTTGTGACACAAATGCGGAATCAGAGTGCCTTGCGCCTTGGCTATTTCCCACAAGGACTGATCGATCTTAGCCGTAACTTGTTCACCGTCGAGTGTGAATGTAACTGTATCGCTCATCTTCTAAACCTCGTCGGCAAAATGCTGGATGGTGAGTCTTATCGCGTTAGGAGCTGCTTGCCCCAAACCACAAATAGAGGTATCGACCATAACGGTACAAAGCTCTTCCAACAGAGGCTTGTCCCACTTGTCTTTCTCCATCAGTTTTACGGCTTTCTCGCAACCGACTCTGCAAGGTGTGCATTGGCCGCAACTTTCATCCTCAAAGAAACGCAGCATGTTCAAGGCTGCATCCTTGGCACTGTCCTTATTAGACAAGATGACTATTGCGGCGGAGCCTATAAACGAGCCCAGAGGCTGCAGGGTGTCGAAGTCCATAGGGACATCGTTGACTGATGCAGGCAGGATACCTGCAGAAGGGCCACCTGGTTGATAGGCTTTGAAGGTGTGACCATCCAACATACCACCAGCGGCTTCAATCAAATCTGTCACAGTTGAACCAGCGGGCAGTAAATGCATTCCAGGATTCTTCACGCGACCTGAAATCGAGTAGGACCGCAAACCCGTACGCCCGTTCTTTTCGGTCGAATTTAGTACTTCAGGCCCTTCGCGACATATTCGTGTGACCCAGTACAAGGTCTCAATATTGTGGACCAACGTAGGCTGATCAAAGACTCCTTTTTGCGCAACAAATGGCGGGCGGTGGCGAGGTATGCCTCGCTTGCCTTCAATAGATTCAATCATGGCGCTCTCTTCACCACAGATATAGGCACCTGCCCCACGACGAAGATCAATGTAGCCCACAGGCACAACACCGGCTGATTCCAGCTGCGCTATCTCATCATGCAGAATTTGCAGCACTGCCGGGTATTCGTCTCTCATATAAATAAAGCACTTCTGCGCCTCTACTGCCCAGGCGGCTATCAGCATGCCCTCGAGAAAAAGGTGCGGAGTACGTTCCAGATAGTAACGATCCTTGAAGGTTCCAGGCTCTCCTTCATCGCCATTGACGGCCAAGTACCGAGGGCCTGCCTCAGCGCGAACAAATGACCATTTTCTGCCAGATGGAAAACCAGCTCCACCCAAGCCACGAAGTCCGGATTCTAGAATTTTGTCCTGGACTTGATCAGGTGTTAACTTGCCATCGCGAAGTGCTGTCAATTCTGCGTAACCACCTGCACCACTGTAGTCAGCAAATGTCTCGTAGGCAGGCATATGAGCGTGAGTATCATTAGCTGCTATCGCAACATCCACTTTCTCAGGCGTTGCCTGATCAATATGATTATGGCCGATCTCGAGTACGGGTGCTGTGTCACAACGGCCCATACAAGGTGCTCGCAGAACCCGGACTTCAGACGGATCCAGACCTTTTTTCAGTTCAGCTATCAGCTGCTGGGCACCTGCCATTTCGCAGGCCAATGAGTCACACACTCGTATAGTGAGTGCCGGTGGTGGCGTTGCATCTTCAGCGATGACATCAAAATGCGAGTAAAACGTGGCAACCTCATACACTTCAGCCTGAGAGAGTCTCATCTCTTCGGCCAAAGCGTGCATGTGGGCGACAGACAAGTGACCAAATTTGTCCTGAATCAGGTGCAAATGCTCGATGAGCAAGTCAGCACGACGCTCTTTGTTGCCCAGCAAGGCCATGACATCAGTCATCGCTGAGTCGTCTAGCTGCCGGCCTTTAGGCGTGGTACGCCCTTTGCCACGCGCAGACTTCCACACACCGTACGCATTATTGGAAGATGCCATCTTGCCACTCCGAAATTAGTAGCGCTAATAGAGCCTATTTTCACAATAAATACAAATCGTAATATTGGATTGTGTGATTTGTTTTATTTATCGTGAGCTTGGATAGTTTCGCGCAAAGCTACAATAGCGGGCAATCCTGGCTCATGGTCCAGAGTTGCAAGTCCAATAGGGTGCTGAACAACCGGCTTGTTGAGCGGTAGAGCGACAGTTCGTTTATCCACCGCCAGACTTTCAACAAGCCTGGCAGGCGCAATAGTGGCAGCTGAACCGTTGGTCACCTGAGTCAGGGCCGCCGTGAATGCATTAGTTTCCATCACAGGCTCAGGGTGTACACCTGCCTGATCGAACACCTCATCAACAATTTGTCGAAAATGCATATCCTTACTTAATAGACAAAGCGGTAATGTGGATGCTTCCTCCCAGGAGACATTTCCCGATTTTCTAGGCGCTAAACCCACAGGCACTAGAACCACGTAACTTTCAGCATAGATCGCCTCGAACTTAAGCGGCGTTGAGTCCAGCTCATCACCATAAGTAATCCCGGCGTCAAGAGAATAATCCAGGAGGCGCCGAGCGATTGCGCTGGAGGTCAGGGATTGAATTTGGATGGCCAGCCCTGGATAAGTGCTGCGCAATTGTGTTGCGATATTGGCAGCATAGGTCAAGGCAGTGGGCACCACTCCAATGGCAAGACTCCCACGCAGAGCGCCTTTTGATATTTCAATATCCTGCTTCAGGCCTTCAGCATCTGCCAAAATTTTACTGGCCCACTTTAAAATCAGATCGCCGTCAGGTGTAAAACCCAGAAATTTGTTACCACGCCGAACAATCGGCACACCCAAAACCTGCTCTAAATGTCGAATGCGAGCCGAGAAAGCCGGTTGCGAAATTCCACAATCCGCAGCTGCCTGCGTAAAGTGCTTTCTTTGTGACAAGACCAGCAACAGTTGTAAGTCGCGAATTTCGGGGTATTGGACCATAGAGCGTTAGTGTAATCGTACTAGAGCTCAATGGCGTAAGAAACATACAGCTGTCAGAGGCCTCGACCGAAACCATACCGATCGAATGGATCATTTGCGCTCGAGCAAGCCGTCGTTTTCATCGAAATTTTACTGTAAGGAATTAACAAAGGATCTTAACGATTCATTCACTGCGGCCGGCATTTCCATTGTTGGCAAGTGTCCAGCATCGACAATTTCAACCAATGATGATTGCGGCATAAGTTGGTGCATTTGAACATGCCGCTCCTTCGGACAAAGATGATCGTGAGCTCCATAAAGAATCAGCGCCGGTTTTCTCCACGATGACAGCGTCTCAGAATTATCACGACGATTCATCAGGGCGTGCGATTGTTGTGCAAATACATCGGGGCCCAGCTTTCGCGCCATATCCAGAACAATAGAAAGCAAAGCCTCATTAGAACGATTAACCGGCGCCAGATAGAGCGGCTTCATCTCTTCGATGAGAATGGTCTCCAACTCCCCGTCCAACACCCTTTGAATCTGCGGTTGACGCAGCAACCGACGACTCGGATCCTCTGCAAATGGGTTGGTATCCATTAGAATGACAGCATCGATTAAGTCTGGAGCCAAGCGCATACATTCCATCAGCACAATGCCCCCCATGGAAAGACCCGCTAGAACATTGAGTGATGTTTTCGCCTCCCTTCTTTTATAGGATAGAACAAGCGCTAGCACTTGCTCTGCATAGTCAGTTACAGAATCTCCCTGTTCAAAATCAGCAACAACGCATTCACCCAGATCTGACAATGCGTGTGTCTGCGATGAGAACAATCGCTCGTCGCACATCATACCCGGCAGCAAAAAGAGCTTAGCTACTTTCCCCATAACGTGGCAGTGGCCATTGCGGCACCTTCACTCAAGCTGCTTAACTTAGCCCACACAATGTCCTCATCGACAGCACCAAAGCCTGCAAACGTTGCGAACCCACAATCAGAACCTGCTATTACACGTTCGCGTCCCACAATATCAGCGTAACGACAAATGCGATCCGCGACAAGTTGCGGGTGTTCAACAAAATTGGTTGTTGAATCAATAACGCCAGGGATGAGCACGTAATCATCAGGAATCTTGTTTTCCTGCCAGGCACGCCACTCGTGGGAGTGACGTGGATTTGACGTTTCAAACAGTAATCCACGCGGCTTAGCTTTTAACACGGCGGGTAATACTTTTGCCAATGCAATATCGCATATATGCGGCCCTTCATAGTTACCCCAACAAACATGCATTCGCACTTTGTCACCGGGTATGTTGCGCAAGGCGTGATTAAGCACTTCGATATGCACCTCTGCCTGACGCACAAATTCATCATCGCTAAGGTCAGGAAACATCATGTGACGCCCTAAACCCAAATCAGGACTATCCAATTGCAGGATCAACCCGCTGGCAACAATCGCTTCGTATTCATGACGCATCGCCTCCGCAACATCCTCCAGATAGGCCTCGTGCGTTGCGTGATACAGCGATGGCTGAAACAGGGCAATAACACCTGGCGTTGCTGAATTCATAAAGCCTTCTTCGAACCCGTGTGCAGCCATTGCCGCCTTCATCCAACGTATGTCGTCATGCAGCGGCTCAAGGTTTTTCACTTCGATTGGACCTACACACTGAGGTCGGCGGTAGCTGGGCGTACCTCCGCCTTTAGACTGCCGTTCCAGAAAACCTGGGAACATTTTCAGATCAGCGGGCGCTCTGCGAGGGCTATCTCCTGCAAAACCTGTCAGCCGGTCTTTTATATAGGTGGCATAGGATATCTTGCTCATCTCACCATCGGAAGGGATGTCGATTCCGGCCTTCTTCTGTTTAGCGAGTGTGTCATTTACAGAGCGTTCAATAACCCGATTAAACTCAGCTTCATCAACTGGCTCTTCCTTCTCTTTGGCAAAAACAAGATCAGTGACATCTTTGGGTCTAGGTAAAGAACCCACGTGCGTTGTCAGAATGTTATCCGAAGAAATTTCCATTTAAAGGATACTCAGTAAAATATGAACAAAGAAAAATGATGTAGAGGCACCAAGTTGCTATGCCGCAACGGGTGCATGCGGGGATTCACCACCACGAACCACAAAGGCTGTTGCAGTCTCTTTCGACGTGTTAGCCCACGTTCTAATCATGCCAACGGGCAGACTCAAAGTATCACCAGGTCCCATGCGAACTTCTTCTCCCGCAGCCGTTGCAACCGTTAATTCACCAGAATGCAAAAACACCACCTCAGCTTCCTGCCGTGTATGGGCTGATAGTGCGCTACCTGAGTCCATCGTAATACGGCGCAAATTGAACCCGTGCCCCCACCAACCCTTTATAGGGCCCGCAGGAAATCCATCCGGCGTATCCACAGGTGTGATAACCGCCGCTTCAGAAACAGATGCGCCAGTGACTATCGTCATCAACGAGGACTCATCATTTGGCTGCAGAGAGGCACCTAGCGCAACACAGCCGGCTAACTCATTAACAGTAGGTGTTTTTAATGCAGCAACTTCCGCATCATTAGGAGCTTGTTGACGCATTGCACCGGCAGGCACTTCATCGCCAGCAGCAACATCAACCAAACGACCGCATTCGAGTAGTACCAACCCGTATTGTTCCGCCAGCTCAAAAACCGAGGGTGCCCAGGTTACTTTGCCAGGATCGTCTCCACCTAGAACCGCAAACAAAAATCCCGTTGTGTCGCCTGTGTTTTCAAATCCGCGAAACATTCTGGTAGGAATCGAAATGGTATCGCCAGGCGAAAGATTAACCGACGCATCGGTACCGTTAACTCCATACAAAAAACGCCATTGCCCACTATGCACAACAAACACTTCTGCCGTGTTGTGACTATGCTGTGAATTCAAGCAGCCAGGCGGCTGACGAGCACCGCCAATATTGAACCCGTGAGGCTCAGGAATATGAACGTGTTGATCAGGGTTTTCCGAAACTCCAGGACCGACGATGGTAAAGTTTTCTTTTGTATCAGAACCTGGTGTACGCGTATCAACGAAAGCGTTGAGGCAAGGTTTTAGGTCGGAGTATCGCACCAGCCTTGATGAAAGCGACGAGGGATTCAAGACACTTGCTCCAAAAATATAATAGTTAACCGTTTCACCCTGCTGTCCATCCGCCATCGACTAACAGTGAGGTTCCCGTGATGAGACTCGCAGCGTCAGACGCCAGGAAGACGTATGCCCCCATGACATCTTCTACTTCACCAATTCTACCCAGCTTAATCTTCGAAGTTATCCACGCAACACGCTCAGGGTCAGCTAATGTTTTGGCGGTAAACGGCGTTGCTATAAACGTTGGGCATACCGTGTTTACCCGAATCTTGTGTGCACCTACTTCAATAGCCAGTGCCCGTGTTATTCCTTCCAAGGCAAATTTGCTGGCGCAGTAAACCGTGCGGTCGATACCACCCACATGCCCCATCTGTGAAGAGGTATTGATTATCGATCCGCCCTTACCCGCTTCAATCATTTGCTTAACCACAGTTTGAGCGACGAAGTACGCCGCACGAACATTCACATTCATAACCGTGTCGAAATCGTCTTCTGTCATTTCGATCATAGGACCGGGGCGATTCACACCCGCGTTGTTAACCAGAATATCAAACGGCCCTGTCTGTTCAATACTCTCTATAACCATCGCAGTATCCGCCACATCAAGCACCATCGCGGATACTTTAAAACCCGCTGCAGTCATAGCATCACATACTTTTGCGAGCTCATCCGCAGAGCGCGCAGCCAGTACGACATCCGCACCCGCCTGCGCCAGAGCACAAGCAGCGCCTAATCCAATTCCCCGGCTGGCGCCTGTCACTAGCGCACGCCGACCATTCAATCTGAACGAAGGTGTTTGAGGTAGCTGCATGACTAAGCGACCGACGCGCCTTTAGCGTACGGCACATTGCGACCACCGTATCGACGTACACGCACATTCGCTTGCTCGGCATGACCCGCAAAACCCTCAAGCATACAGAGCCTTGAACAGTACTCACCAACCATGGCAGAAGCTTCATCTGTCAATACACGTTGATAGGTATGCGTCTTGATGAATTTGCCCACCCAAAGTCCTCCGGTGTACCTACCCGCTTTCTTAGTTGGCAAGGTGTGGTTTGTACCTATCACCTTGTCACCATAGGCCACGTTAGTGCGTGGCCCCAGAAACAAGGCACCGTAGGCTGTCATGTTGTCCAGAAAATAGTCATCGTCTCGGGTCATGACTTGTACATGTTCAGAGGCGAGTATTTCAGATTGCTCTAGCATCTCTTCATGATTTTCACACAAGATGATTTCACCGTAGTCTTCCCACGACACTCTTGCTACGGCAGCTGTCGGTAAAATTTCAAGTAGTCTGCTAATTTCCTTAAGCGTGTCTTCAGCCAGTTGCCGCGAGTCTGTTATCAAAACAGCAGGCGAATTGGTTCCGTGCTCTGCCTGCCCAAGCAAGTCTGTTGCAACTATTTCCCCGTCTACGGTGTCATCGGCAATGATGCAAGTCTCTGTGGGACCTGCAAACAAATCAATACCCACCCGACCGTATAGCTGACGCTTTGCTTCGGCTACAAACGCATTACCGGGCCCGACAAGCATATCGACGGGTGCAATGGATTCTGTACCCAGTGCCATGGCACCGACCGCTTGTGTACCCCCTAAAACAAGAATTTCATCAGCACCTCCAAGATGCATCGCAGCAACAATAGCGGGATGAGCACCTCCTTGGAAGGGTGGTGCGGCTGCAACAATACGCTTTACGCCAGCAACTTTTGCCGTAAGCACACTCATATGCGCACTAGCTACCATCGGGTACTTGCCACCAGGAACATAACAACCCACCGAATTGACTGGAATATGCTTGTGCCCCAAAACAACACCTGGCATTGTTTCGACTTCCACATCCAGCATGGAATCGCGTTGCTTTTGTGCAAATAAGCGGACCTGTTTTTGTGCAAATTTGATATCTGCCAAGTCTTGGGGTGAAACTCTAGCCATGGCAGCCTCGATATCATTTTCCGAAAGCCGGAAAGATTCGGGCGACCAATCGTCAAACTTCTCAGACAGGGCACGTACTGCCTTGTCACCATTCGTTTCGATGTCAGCTAGTAATCCTTCAACGATTGAACGAACTTTGACGTCGTCATTCTGCCGGTCTGATTGGGATCTACTTGCCTTGAGTATTACTGCCATAAATCAGAGTTTTCCACTAAGAGCGTAATCGTTAATTTGCGGGCAAGGCCCTGCGCGGTGTCATTGTGAGCCCATAGAGTTTTTGAACCCTACTGGCTTACAAGTGCGCGACTTTACTAAGATACGCCAAACTGCATACGAATGCAAAATCTACAAATTGGCAAGGATAGCTCTGAATCCCCCTGAAATATTCAAGCGACTGGCTTGCGTGCAGTGTTGCGTTCAATCAAGCTCACGGGTAGGCACTGCCGCGTCGATTGCGCATGACCTACTTCCAGCTGATCACATAGTAATGAGACGGTAACCTCTATCATGGCATCCGTAGGCTGAGCCACTGTCGTGAGCGAGTAGGCACCCCATGCAGCTTGCGGCACGTCATCGAAGCCAATCACAGAAACATCCTGCGGAACCTTCAAACCCAATGTTTCGCGCAAAGTATCTAGCACTGCAAATGCCATATGATCATTGGCAACAAAAATTGCATCGGGTGGTTCCGACGATTGCATTATCCGAAGTGTTGCATCAGACGCTCCTTGAAACGAATACCCGCCTACTTCTCTGTAGGAAAGCTCTTTTCCAGCCGCTTCAATTCCTGCTAAAAAGCCTGCTTCACGATCGCGGTTGGTGGACGAGTTTTCCGCCCCTGCAATGTAAGCAAATCGTTTGTGATCTGCTGCGATTAAATATTCAGCAACAATTTTACCACCGGCATAGTTGTCAGACGTCACGCTATTAGCAGGTGAATTGGGAACATCTCGGTTGAACAGCACGACCGGTATTGCAGCATCCAGGCATTCTCGTGCCAACGCTGAAGACAAGGTCGCCGACGCCATGACCACAGCGTCAACCTGATATGCCAGCAATTTCTCAAGCTCATGATCCTGATCGCCAGGCTCTGAAATAAATAACAGAGTGTGATAACCACGCGCCTGCAGCGCTCTAGCGAGGCGCTCGAGCACGATAGGATAGAATTGATTATCCAAATAGGCGGCAACTAGACCGATCATGCGCGAGCGCCCGCTTATCAGTGAGCGAGCTATAGCGTTAGGTCGATAACCCATTTCACGAGCAGCATCCAAAACACGCTGACGCGTGCTGGGAGCCACACTGGCACCTGGAGTAAACGTCCTGCTTACCGCTGATTGCGAAACCTCTGCTCGCTTGGCAACTTGCGAGGAAGTTACTTTACCTTTCATGCCACTAGGGAGTCGGTTGGAGCTTGTAGATAATCGCAGACCTCACCTACCCACACTGATCAGCTATCCCAGAGTACACTTTCGTTAGCGTCAGCAGCTGCTTGGAGCAAACTAACCAGCGGTCCAGCCCGGGTGTGAAGTGCAACTGGAGGCGCACTATCCGAATCACTCAACGATGACTCAGAGTTTACTGGAGAACTACCCGAATCAGCCTCCGATTCGGCCTCGCTCATTTTTTTCAGCCCTTCGTGTAGAGTTTGCATAGCCTCGGGAATATCCGCTGCCAGCAACGCTCCTGGGACGTTACCGCTTTGCCCCATCAGTTTGAGCAACGAAACAGCCGCATCACCAAAAAAAGTAATGTCAGAATATGCACTTGTCTTGAACGTTACCAGCACAATAACCTCTACTTGAGTTCGATAGAATGGCTGACTTTAACACACACATTTTAGGGGCTACCGTTGTTGTAAGCTTGGGAGCTACTTGTTGCACAAAGCTTCTGGGGCTGAGCATGACCGATGGGCTCATGCTTACCGTTGCGGGCCTTGTGGGAGGTATTCTGCCGGATATCGATTTAAAACAATCGCAGCCATCTCGATTGCTTTTCTCACTGCTCGGACTGGTTGCTGCATTGGCTTGGCTATTTGCTAACCTGCCCTCATACAGTGGTCTTGAGCTCTGGCTCGGCGCACTCGCGGTCTACCTCGTCGTACGCTTTCCAGTTTGGTGGTTGTTCCATACAGTCACCACACACCGAGGAATACTGCACTCCCTGATCGCCGCTGTCATGGCAGGTGTGCTTTTGTCTGCAATTGCTTGGCAATACTTGAACACAACTGAGTTACAGAGTTGGCTACTCGGCATATTTATGACGATCGGGTATTTAATCCATTTGTCATTGGACGAAATTTACAGCGTGGATTTTAGCGGCGTAAAAATTCGCCGCTCGTTTGGCAGTGCACTTAAACCGATGGATTTCCATCAGATTCCAGCAAGCTGTCTTGTTTTGTTTATCACAGGGATAGCGTGGTTCTGGACGGCATCCTATACCGTCGCCTGGGATCAATGGCAATTATTGTTCACCGATTGGCGTAGTGCCCTATTACCAAACTGGTTGTAACTAATGGTAAGCACACTCACAAAATGCCACGGACATAGTAGCTGCCGTGGCATTTTCATAACAAACTTCAAGCTATAGACGTACTCAGGACTGTACTTTCAAACGCTTAAGCACTTCGTAAGTGATTCCACCACGATCAATATCCTGGTCGACCTGATAGAGCTGAATAGCGCGAACGGTACCTGGACCGTACAACCCGTCGATTGGACCAGGGTTGAAACCTTCACGCTTGAGCGCTCTTTGTAGGGATGTAACCATGTCACGGGTCAAGTTTGCTCTGCACACCACCTTACGCCACTCAATTTTGGCAGGAGCAGTTTGAACTTGTGAACTCACAGATTTCATACGCGCGGGGATATTGATACGTCGCTCCGAAGCAGGTGTTACCAAACGCTGAATCTGCACTGTTTGATAGCGCGCAGGAATTGACGATGACTGAATCGATGCTGAGTTGCTCATGAGTACTCTCACTACGCTCACATACTCGGCAGGACTTTCAGTGAGACATACCGTACGACCCGTGGCCGTCGCACTTTTGGCAGATTTTTCACCTTTTGCCAACCAGAAAAACACAGGATCAGATACTTTTACCCGTGTGTTTACCGTTGAATACTCAGCAGGTATATTTTCTCGCTTTTCAGAGGCCGGTCGAACCAACCGCTGGACCTTAATGGTTTTGTATATTGCTGGAATATTGATGGTCTTAGTTGTTGCAGCCCTATCCAGAACAGTCTTAGTCAATGTTTCATACCGAGCAGGAACTTCGACAAGACATAATGTTTCACCCGTGGCGTTGTCGAGCTGCTCAACAAGTCCACAGTTCTCTCTCCAGACGCTTCGGGCCGGCTCTACAAGTACAGATTCTGATTGTGTTCGATAAATTGCGGGTACGTCGACAACTTCACTAGACGCCTCTTTAACGGCAACCTGTTGTTCAACAGATTCATATTCAGCCGGAATAACCGTAATGGATTCTGAAGCAGGCTTGACAATCACTCGCTCGACTTCGGTTTTGTATTTGGCTGACTCATAATACTCAACGAAACAACCACCGGTAGCTACGGTATTGATATCGATGCCAGAACGAGCAATGTGTTCTAGCGCGCCCGGGCTAGCTGGAATAGTCCTATTACCCACTTTACTCGTCCAGGATTTTGCAGCAGCAAGAATCTCAACCTTCTGCGAGTCTTTCTTGAATTGGGCAGGGACAACGGTAAGCAATTGAGCCGGCTCTTTGACCACTATGGTCTGGTCAACCTGTTCGTACTGAGCGTCGATTGTTTCGATGCGCTCAGAGGCTTCCTGCACAACAACTTCCTCTATACGCGTCGTGAATTGCGCAGGGGTGTTGACTTTGGCATAGCACTCACCCGGCTTTGCATCCGGCAGTATCTGCGTGTTATCAATTTGCTGAGCTGTCGCCGGTATTGTGAAAAACACACTGGCTATCATGCCCAGCACGGGCCATATTATTTTACGCACAGTCCACAACTCCATCTATTCGAAGGCACCAAAAAAAAGGGCATCCCTACATTGTGGTACGAGGAGACAATTTATTCAAACATTCCTTCCGCTCTCTGACAATTAACGAAGATTCGTCGATTTATTGACATCTGCCGGCTTTATTCGCGACAAAATCCCACCACCCATGAGCAGCATAATCCACAACATCACACCTCCACCAATTACCACAGGCTGCACAGGATCAATAAGACCAAAGTCAATCGGTATTAACGGACTAGGATCAATCTGATCCGTTAATCCGTCATCGTCAGTATCAAGTTTTAGTGGGTCTGTTCCACCCTCAACTTCAGTGAAGTCACTGAGAGTATCACTGTCAGTGTCTGTCAATATAGGGCTAGTGTTGTGGATGTTTAGTTCGTCGCCATCACTCAAACCATCACCATCAGTATCAGTGACTAGCGGATTACTCCCCGCATCCACTTCGTCGCCATCCAAGGCCCCATCCGCATCGGTATCGGGCATAGCGGGATCCGTGTTGTGGTTTATGACCTCCTCACTATCGGTTAGACCGTCGTTGTCCTGATCCGGTGCCACATTAAGATCTAGTGTTTCATGAGCATTGGTTTCCTGACCTCCTCCGCGAGTGAGATTGCCTGCAATCACATGCCACGTCGAACCCATCACAGCTGCTCCGCCACTATGACGAGGTGTTAATAAAGGCTGAAGTGAACGCCACCGGTTAGTAGTCAGGTTATAAGCCTCGGTCTCGGCAAAAGCAGCACCTTGGGTACTGCCTTCACCACCAGCAACAATCAACTCATCGCCTGCAGCTGCCGCGACAGCCCCCGCTCGGGGACTGGGTATGTCCGCACCTGTTCGCCAGGCTCCCACAGAAAAATCATAGATATCGGTAGCTGCAATGGTGTTGGCGTAAGGATCAGGTTGCGTGGTAGCACGACCACCCGCCGCTACCAGTTGCCCAGCGATAATGACCGCTGCGAAATGGTCTCTTGCTTCAGGTGCATCGGCCAATATCTGCCAACTACCTGTTTGCGGATCGTAGCGATCAAACCATGCGACAGCACCTCCGTTATGACCTGAGGTATTTCCGCCAAGAACATAGATATCACCCTGCCAGACGACTGCAGCGGCGGCTCCTCTGACTCGACTAGCAGGCATGGAGCCCTGAATGGACCACGTCTCAGTGAGCGTATCAAACACGTGAATGTCGGCAATACTCGGTTCATCGGGATAGCAGCAAGTGAATGCTGCAATAGCGTATATTTCCTGTCCGATTACGACCGGTTGAAAATGATGTATCTCCAAAGGGGGGTTACCCAGATTCCGCCAACTATTGGCTACTGGGTCGTAGACTTCGACCGGTCGCTGCCCTCGACCACCCATTAAATAGATTTTCCCATTGGCACTGACGGCATGCGCCTCGTGCCTAGGGGTCGCCATGGATTCATCTGCGGTGATTACGCTGAGCCAACGCGTGTCTGCATCCACCTGTGCAAACGCTGTGGATGCTCCAAAGAATAACAAGGCAACTAAATATTTAGAGACCGCATCAGAAATTTGCATGGAAGCCAAACACAATTGAATTGCCCTGCAAAAGCAAATTTCGACCCAAGCTACGCCTATTGGCAATAAATTTCGCCAACAATTGGATCTGGCAATATTGAGACTCGCTAAGGCGGCTAATCGTTAATCAACAAGCACCAGTTTTCGTTTTTTGCCTTGGTTAGTGAGTTCATAAATAACCTTTGATGCTCTAGAGCCAACCGGTTCTAGCAAAATTCGACTGATTGCGAAGTGCGCTAATACCAACCCAAGAAATGCCCAATACAGGTAAGCATCGTTGACTGATGATTGATAACTGATCGGCAAAGAACACCCCAACGGTTACCAAAAAAGTGTGTAGCACCAGCGTAATAGCTACGGACCAATTGCGACCAAAATGCGCGCGCCTAAGCCGATGGCGTATATAGCCAGCCAAACCCTAACTCGGTGCATGTCGTTCTAGTACAAGAATTAGTGTTGCGCAAAAGAACTGTAGTCCAGATAACCGTCCACATTGGTCGTAGGGCTCCGGAAAATCATTGAAAAACGTTAGTTACTATCGTAACGGGCTTTCTTACATTGTCACGTCTTAAAGTGTTGTATTTACAGAGGCTTCACACTTTGTTAAACGTGTGCCTGACTCGTTGTCGGGTTAGCATACCGTTATGAAATTTTAATACGGACCCTCTACAATAATTGGGCTAGACTGCCCTAGCTACGATCATCCAACCGGTTCAATGCGTAAATCGATAAGGCTCTGAAATTCGGAGCCTTATCGATAAATATGAATCCCCGATATACGTCTAATACAACTACAGATAGTGCAGTGCATTAACTAACACGACGATAGCGCTGACTACGATCGCCAAAGGGGTGATTTCCCTAACCCCCCTAACCTGTCGAACTCCTGAAATCCAGCCGCCTAACAAGATCCGCTAGTCGATCAATACCCGCGACAATGTCATCTGCAGGTATGGAAGAAAACCCCAGGCGACAATAATTCCCAGGCCCTTCAAGACTGGCAAAGTAGTTATCACCAGAATTAATCACGATACCGTTTTTCGCGGCTAGTACTTCCAGCTCATGAGATGACACACCTTCTGGCAAACGCACCCAAAACGAGGAGCCACCAAAGGTTGGTGCCGAGGCTGCGAACACATCATGCCGCTTCAATGCTTCATCCATTATCTGCCATCGAGCCTTGAACGAATGGGTCAAGCGCAACAAGGCTGAATCATGATGTCCCAATGACAAAAAGTGAGCAACAGTTCGTTGATTGTTGGTTGGGGGGTGTCGATACATCAAACGCCTCAATGCTCGTGCTTGGCGAATAAACTTTTTGGGGCCCACCATAAATCCCACTCGAAGCCCGGGTGCCAAGGTTTTTGATAAACTGCCTACATAAATAACGCGATTCTCCGTATCCAGGCTTTTCAGCGCAGGTGTCGGTTTGCCAACAAAATTTAATTCACTCTCATAGTCGTCTTCAACGATGGTGACGTCGTGCAAGCTTGCTGCTGCAAGCAACGACTTTCGAGCGTCAAGTGGCATTGTTGTTGTGGTCGGGCACTGGTGACTAGGAGTGACGTACATCATCTTGCATGCACTCAACCGCTCGTCAGCGATGACACCCGTCTCACCAACAGGAAAGAGCACTGTATTCTTGGTATACAGGTTGAATATATTGCGTGCATCCACATAACAAGGATCTTCTATGCCAACAGTTGATTGTTGATCCAGCAGAAGATGGGCAATCAGGAAGAGTGCATTCTGCGCACCGGTTGTTATGAGAATTTCGTCTTTATCAGCCCAAACACCTCGTCGCGGAAGAACTCGCGTATGAATTTGTTCTACCAATAAATCATCATCATGATCGACACGATCTTGTGTCCAACGGCTTATCGCATCAACACGCAATGACAGGCGGCATGCTTCACGCCAATCATTCACAGGAAATAACGATGAATCTGCCTGGCCATAAATAAACGGATATTCAAACTGACGCCAGTTTAGAGGTCTGTTGATATTACGTTGATTCAACAAATCTATGACAGTTTCCGGCCCTTGCTCAAAGTCGCCCACTCGGTTTTCATCAGCATCTTGAGTAATGGGTCTTGTTGTGTCGACTCTGCCTTCCAGCATGGCAGGATTAACAAAATACCCACGCCGTTCATGAGATATCAGATAGTTTTCGTCGATCAAATGCTGATAAGCGAGTACGACCGTGTTTCGAGCAACATTTAGCTGTCGACACAGCTCTCGGGAAGATGGCAACGGTATATCTATAGGGATTCTACCGTCCAGAATTGCCTTGACCAGCGCTTGTCGTAGTTGGGCCTGAAGGCTGTGATCACTTTTGGAATCGAGTTTGAAGAGCTGATGCCACATGGGCTTTTCGTAAGACCTACCCACGTGAATTATCTCCGTCAAAATCAAATTCCATTAATTCAAAATCCAGTTCTTCCACAGAGTCAGGCAACTCTGACTCCGCTAGCGCAGGAATATCCAGCTCTTGAGATAATGGCAAGCTCAACTTTGTATGGATGTGCGCGTGCGCTCGCGACGGGGACTGCGACAGCTCACTCGAAAGGTTGGGACTATTTTGCCTCTCCAATCTCTCGGAATCATGCGCTTGCGAAGCAGGAAATGAGCGAGACATGAGTGATTCATCGTGAGGTATCCGCTTATTAAGGACAGGCAAATGGCCAGCCTGTGACCAGGACTTTGGTTTTATTCTCGCCAATTCCAGCTCTCTAGCCTTATTTGATTTGTAGGCTGCAAAATCTCTTTGAAGTCGAATCTGTTGCTCTTCATAGGACGACAACTGTGATTCGAGTGATCGGATGCGTTGCGATAGAAATTGTGTATGCAATTCTAGTGATTCTTCCTTCTTCAGGGCCACTGCAGCGCGATCGTTAGCCAACTTTAAAGAGGTCTGAAATTCAGTTGTCTCATTAAACAGCAACCTCAATTCGACCTCTGCACCAGCTCTGGTGCGTGTCATTTCTGACTGCAAACTTTGCATCTCAGAATCTGCGCGTTTAGTGGCGCGAATACTTGCGAAAACATAACCTGTGACCCCACCCAACAAAGTCACAACCAACAGGCCAATCGCTAAGTTTTGCGGTATTTCGGTAATCATCCGTCTATGTCCTCTAGGAATACTCTGACATGGTGCGTACCAAACGACAATTCCTCTTCCGGTCCAATGAAAATAGAAAACCTGTCAACCTTAAATCCCCTATTTACCTAACATGCAACGTTGGTTTGGCTGTGGCCACGACTCTGCAGATTATTAGTCACAACCCTCGTCTATTCGTTTGTCTCAATGCTAACGAATCCCGAGCCTTAGAGTATAGGTATAAGGGATCAAACATGCGATTCAGAAGCCTTTCCAGCCCTTTATTTCCCCTTGCGCTGTTTTTGAGAAACCCTACTCATGTGGAGAGGCCTTCTAGAACTCCCAGCTCAATTTGGGGTAGATTCTCAATACTGCACACAAAAAGAGTCGATATCGGTATTTAGTGCGGAAGATTCAACCTCATCGGTGAGCGCCAAGTAAAGTGCACAATAATGCCTATTTATTTAGGTGTCGAGAAACATCTCTTGCACGATCTAGCCCCGCAAAACTTGAAACGTCCCAATTGATTTGCCCCCACCTATACCCCGGCAGAACCTGAATCTGCGTCACCACACAACTGAGACTGGCTTAACGATAATAAAAAACTGCCTACCCGCCGAACTTATGTCGCCCTGACTTTGCGGTGAACACCACGGATTCAAATCTGTAGATGAATATCCTTGTGGCCATCGATACCACATCCTCTATTTGATGACATGACTGCCTCTTCCCGAAGATCAATTCAATTTTCAGCCTGTACCATTGGACTGTGCACGCTATCCACCTGCAGATGGGTGGATTCTACGGGTGCTCAGATTACTAACGTTACAATGCCTGTTGGGCTTCAAAATACGCAACCTCTGGCAATCACTGAAAACACATCTTTCATTGCCGAACTTATGGGCGAGGGGTCAACCTTGCGCAATTGGACGTGGACACCTAATAACAAGAATGAAATAGACCACTGCACAGGAATAAACGGCTTTGATACAAATCATGCAGTGGCGTCTATCTAAGATGCTTGCACTTCGCAGACCGATTGCTCGATAGCGATCAGCGAATCCCCTTCCGTGAGTGGCACACAATTTAGCGTTAAAATCCCTGAATTAAAATTACCATTGGCGATGAGCTACAGTCTGTCCACAATAAAAGAAGACGGGGCTCTCCTCATTCGCCAACAATTGCTTTGCGCTGTGGCCATTAATGAAGCACCACAGGCAATTGACGATAGCTACATAGCACGACGCAACACCACATTAATTGTTGACGCAGGAGACTCTAACAACCTGCTTAGCAACGATATGGACGATATTGATTTTCGAAACTCTGAGTTTCAAGTTGTACGCACACCGGTTAAATCAACACTCTATGCCGCTCTATTCAATCTTGACACTCACGGCGGATCATCTATGCAGCTTTGACTGATGCTCCTGTTAACGGATTAGGATTTACAGAAGACTCCTTTTTGTACTCTATTACCGATGGCTTGCACATAGTAAATGCCCGTGTGTTAATCAAAACTATTAACACTAACGATCTACCTGAGCAATTGCGACAAATTCCCAATATCGTGTTTACCGCTGATGATGGAGTTAGTGATTCACATGTGCGTCAAATAAATTTGTCTCAATATTTCTGGGACCCGGATGGAGACACTCTGACTTTCAAATCGAGCGACTTCGAATCCACTCTCGGACTGTCACTCTCACCCCAGGGCATTCTCAAAGCAGATGCTAGCAGTTTTTTTTGTGAATCAATGGCGCGCCACCGTTCAGGTTAATAATGGCGTTGAAAGCACGAAGCCTCCTTCGTTGTCACTGTTCGAATACCTGCCACCATAAAACTCAAGGGTAAAAACAAACAACCCACCGTTACAAAAATCATGAACAAGAACTATGCGAATGTTGTTGGCTACGATGTAAGTACGTTCTTTACCGAATTGGATGTGGATGATCAACTAACATTTACCGCACGGGGATTACCCATCGGTATTCAAATCCGAGCAGATGGTGTCATTGAGGGAACCGTCAATGCCAGCAATCAGGGGCGTTCCTTCGTCCAAGTCACAGCGGAAGACGGATACCGTGGGACTGTGACAGACGGTTTCAAATTAATACTTAACTAATTGGATTGCAGCAGTTCAAGGGTCTGGTCGTGGATTGCTCGAGATCCACTGGCCAATACAAATCCCCCATCTTCGGCACTGTTACCGTGCCAATTTGTAACCACACCACCTGCGCCTTCGATGACAGGGATGAGCGCTGTAATATCGTAAGGCTGCAGATCACAATCAAGCACGATATCTACATGCCCGGCAGCTAACAGCGCATAGGAGTAACAGTCTCCACCATAGCGTGTTAACCGTGCTGACTCTTTCACTAATGAAAAGCGTTTTTTCGATAATTCGGTATCAAACATATCGGGAGTTGTGCAGTACATCGTGGCATCAGCTAGTGGTACACCTTTTCTTGTCACTAATGCCTGCCGTCCATGACGGTTTTGCAAATAAGACAAACCATTGGCAGCCGTGAAACGCTCTTCGGAGAACGGTATGTCCATTAACCCTAAAACGGCCTTTTCTCCATCGAACAGGCCGATCAAAGTACCCCATAACGGCATGCCACTCATAAAGGCTCGCGTTCCATCGATGGGATCGACCACCCATGTCAATCCTGACTCACTCTCTATAGCTTCATGCTCCTCTCCATAGAAACCAACATTGGGGAACGCTGACGTCAGAATATCGCGTATCGCAAGCTCAGCTTCTTTATCAGCCTGCGTTACTGGGTCGAAGGCGTGCTCACCTGCTTTATTGTCCACCTGCAAGGCGTGTCGGAAGTAACGCATGGTAATTTGCGCGGCAACATCAGCTGCTTGATTAGCGGCAGCCAAAAGTTCACTTAATTCAGCGGCTGTCACTGAGACTGCAGCATGTTTTTTCAAACCCATACAGGTTTTTCTCCGTTAAATAGTACTGAATAAATAAGTCGCCACCTAACCTTAGCCGACTCAACTAGCACGAATTTATCTGTTGCTGTACCGCTTAAATCATAGCGTTGCTTCTTGTATAGCTTACTCGGATTTACGAGCTTGAAGACGAGCTATTGACGAGCGGTAGAATTATTGACGGAGGTTATACGCACTCAGCGCCACGTCACGGTGGCGAAATGCGTAATAATCTGCCGAAGCAAAAACAAAGTGAAATTAGAACAAAATTCACTTGTATTGGACTACTGGGTTACCTATAAACCTTCTCCGTACTGAAGAGCAAGTGCGGAAAAAAAGATCTGAAAAGTTCTACAAGACAGCTAAATGGAGGATATTCGAGGGCATGAGCAATAGTGTTTTACAGTCACTGGGAATCTCTGCCCTCTTGGGAAGTTTGATATTGAGCACAGGCTGCGCTTATATTAATGTGCATCAGTTGGCCTACGAAGTTTTACGCCAGGAAGACTGCCGGATTAATCAACTAGAAGACTTTTGCACCAGAAATTTTGCCAAGGAATACCGTGAATATGAACGCCTGCGTCGCGATTTCATGCGAAGTCAAGAACAAAGAGCATGGCGAGTTAGCCTGGATGAAACTAATCCGATCACCGCTCCAATACTGTAGGACGAGCTCCCCATGAAAGATGACAATGGCCCTGCATGGCTAGCTACGGTAATAGCCCACAGGGGTGCTTCAGCAGATGCACCAGAAAACACAATTGCTGCCTTCACACTAGCAGCCGATCAAGGTGCTACCTGCGTAGAAATAGATGTTTCAATCAGCAGCGATAAAATCCCCTTCGTGCATCATGACGATACCCTCGATAGATGCACTAACGGTTCTGGGCTCCTCTGTGAGCAATCAGCAGAGTCACTCGACAAACTCGATGCCAGCAAAGGGATGAAAAGTTTCGTAGGCGAACCGCTACCAAGATTAAGTAGAGTTATAGAGTTATTAGTCCGACGTTCGATCGGATTGAACATTGAAGTAAAACCACGAAAAGGCCTGGAATCAGAGACTGTGGAGGCGATTTGCAACATAATCGAATCCGATTGGCCTTCCGATCTACCTCTCGTTCTCTCCAGTTTCAATCGCCTGGCGCTAGCGGTGGCAAAAGAACGACTTCCAGACGTTGCGCGCGGTTTTCTAGTGGACAAGCTCCCGGATGACTGGCAATCTTTGATCGATGCATACGGCTGCCGAAATATTCATTGCGATGAATCATCCCTAAGCGCTAATCAAGCGCGAATGCTGTCAGAGGCTGGGCTGGGAGTCTATTGCTATACGGTGAATAACCCCGATGCAGCACAGACACTATTGGCGTCTGGTGTTCATGGGGTCTTTACTGACTATCCCCAGCTTCTAATGAAGTCTCTGAAGATTTGAATTGTGCATCAAGCAAGAGCTTGGCACTTCGATTATCCAGCGCATTCAGAATAGTCGGCCATAAATTTACCCAACAACAACCATGATCGTAGCCACCATACAAAAATCCACTCGCAGCTGCTTGGCTTGCGACAAAGGGTTTGATCAACTGCGCAGGAACCACGGTGTCGCGACCACCCAGGAAATGCCATTGATTAACCTCTGGACGCAGGCTAGGCTGCTTGGCTGGGTTGAGCGAACTATATAAGGGTGTATATCCGTGGTGCGCCGTCCAGGCATCAGTATCAAGATTTCCGGCAACAGTGACCACATGGGTCACAAGTGCAATTTCATGCGCCAGCAACAGCGCCAAAGCCCCTCCTCCACTGTGTCCGAAAAGTCGAACTTCATCAGGCCTGTACCGCTTAGCCAACACATTAATGGCAGCAGCCATACTATCCACGACCTTGCTCGAATATCGCCCCGAAGTCCAAAGCCTGCTATCGCAACCCGAGTCTCTGGAGGTACCGTTGTAACATGGGCGCCCTAGGTAAAACGACGGCTGCTCATCCAGAGCCATTAACCGCAACATCATTGGGTTTCTTGGCGTTGGATCGGGCATAACCATAGTCCGATAACGCCAGGGAGATCCATCCCCCTCGAGGTAGACATGCATGACTGACCCTGTGCTAGCTGGGCCCTTGATATTGCCGATAAATTGAGCACTGTTTTTATACACCAGCAAGTCAAAGCCTTTTACATGCAGCGTGCTTCGCTGGAACCCCAGTTCATTTGCAAAATAATTCAAACTTACACTCGGCGTTGCACATCCTTGCAATAAGGTACAAAACAATACAGAAAAGACCGCCCGAAGAAGCGAAGCTTTCTGACGAAGTTGAAAGCTATGATTCATATGGATAATCATTCGTCGAGTAGGTATATCGAAATAGGGATCCACTTTATACTCTACCGCTGATTGTTGTAGGAGTGGGAGTATCGTGAAAACATCGTGGTTGGCTGCTGGTGCCGTCATTATCGCACTTAGTCTATGGATGGCCTCCGGCTTGTTCTTCAAGGATTCACCAACAGAATCGGTTGAAGAGACAAGCGCTGCACTCATGCGAGTGGAAGTCCAAGCACTCAGTGTCGAATCGATGGACCGCGAAATATCGTTGCAAGGACAGCTTGAACCCGCTCAACACCTTTTTCTCAAGGCCAAGACCAGTGGATCACTGACACGATTCCTGGTTGAAAAAGGAGAGCGGATCACCCTTGGACAGCCACTCCTCTCGTTAGATGTAGGTGGACGTGCGAACATACTGACCGAAGCTCAGGCGCGTGTAAAGATGGCCAGAAGTGAGCAAGAGGCCGCCCAATCGCTACGCAAGCAACGATTGCAATCACAGCTGCAGCTAGAACAGGCAGAGGCGAGCCTGGAATCTGCACTCGCTAGGCTTGCAGCAGTAGAACTGGATATCAGCAACACCACCGTCACAGCGCCATTTTCTGGCGTGGTAAATGATTTGCCAATCGACATCGGCTCACTAGTAGAGCGGGGGGATGTCGTCGCCGAGCTGATAGACGATCGCTCGTTTCATGTCAGTGCCTATGCGTCCCAGCAATCGCTGTCCAACCTGAAAGTCGGCCAATCGGTCAGCGTTGAACTGATTACCGGTGAAAACCTTAACGGCAAGCTGACTTACATCAGTTCGATCGCTGATATGCAAACTCGCAGCTTCAAAATAGAGGCACGAGTCTGGAACACCAGTGGATCCATTGCAGCAGGCGTCAGCGCATCTATGTATATCCCTGTAGAGCAGGTTGATGCTACGTTTATATCTCCATCAGCATTGTCACTGGGAGATAACGGGGAACTCGGAGTTAAGGCTGTCGACGCTGAAGATAAAGTCAAGTTCCTTCCCATCGAACTTGTCAGCACGTCTCTCGACGGTGCTTGGGTCAGTGGGATTCCCGGGAGTACTCGCGTCATCACCAGGGGGCAAGGCTTTGTAAATATCGGGGAAATTGTAGATCCCGTACTGGCGACCAAAACCACCCCTTCCAACGGCAGTCTCTGATATGCATGCGTTGATCGATGCGGCATTCGACCGCACTCGCACCGTCATCATGCTGTTGATTTTTTTATTAGCAGCTGGTTTTGTTGCTTATGGCAGCATCCCTAAAGAGTCCGAACCAGACGTTCCGATTCCCATCATCTACGTATCCATGAACCACGACGGTATTTCACCGGGTGATGCTGAACGCCTACTGGTGCGACCGATGGAAAAAGAGCTGCAAAGCATCAGCGGTCTTAAGCAGATGAGCAGCACTGCCAGCGAAGGCCATGCCTCGGTCCTACTAGAATTCGATGCAGGATTTGATGGCGATACCGCCATTGCCGACGTTCGTGAAAGAGTCGATGCTGGAAAATCCCAATTACCAGCAGCAACGGATGAACCCACCGTAAATGAAGTCAATATTGCACTTTTTCCAGTCCTGAACATTAGCTTGTCGGGTCCTCTGCCAGAACGTTCTCTGATTCGTATCGCTAGAGGCTTCAAAGATAAACTTGAAGCATTACCCGGAGTGCTGGAAGCCGATATCGCAGGCGAGCGCGAGGAAGTGCTGGAGATTGTTGTTGAGCCGCGAGTGATGGAGACCTATCAAGTCGATTTCGAGTCTTTGTTTAGTCTTATCCGAAATAATAATTTACTGGTTGCAGCAGGTGCCATCGACACCGGTGCCGGCAGAATGGTGCTGAAGGTTCCAGGCGTTATAGAGAACATTGAAGATGTGATGAACCTGCCCGTCAAAGTCACAGACACAGGAGTGGTGACATTCGGCGATGTAGCCAATATCCGTCGAACCTACAAAGACCCGACAAGTTTTGCACGACTCAACGGACAACCCACACTGATGCTGGAAATCTCCAAGCGTCTGGGTGCTAACATCATCGAAACGATCGAATCTGTGCGAGAGACTATCGAAGCTGAACGCGTCTTGTTACCGTCTACACTCAAAATCGGGTTTCATCAGGATAAGTCGGCTGAAACTAAAACGATGCTCACCGACTTGCAGAATAACGTTATTTCCGGCGTTGTCCTGGTTGTCATTGTCATCATGGCAACCTTGGGAATTCGCTCATCGATCCTCGTCGGCTTCGCTATCCCCGGCTCCTTCCTAACTGGCATCATGGTCATCAATGCGATGGGCTACACTATGAATGTCGTGGTGCTCTTTAGTCTGATTTTGGTTGTGGGCATGCTTGTCGACGGCGCCATTATTGTGTCCGAACTGGCAGACAGAAACATAGATCGCGGTTTAAGCACAGCTGACGCCTATGCCAGTGCCAGCAAACGCATGGCCTGGCCTGTGATTGCCTCAACGTTCACAACGATTGTCGTATTTTTCCCTTTACTTTTCTGGCCAGGAATCATTGGTCAGTTCATGCGCTACATGCCCATCACAGTCATCAGTTGTCTGCTAGCATCACTTGCTATGGCATTGATTTTTATTCCTGTCATTGGCAAGTTCATTGGTCGCAGAGCTACTAAGACGAACGTAGGCGGTGACGCACTGGCCTATGAAGAATCTTTTGATGCGAATCAGCACAGCGTTCAGCGGTTGCTCAGTGATGCCCAAGGTATCAAACATTCTTACATGCAAACTTTGTATCGGCTGCTCCAGAATCCAGTTAAAACTCTGCTTGCCGTCCTTGCATTTACGGTACTGAGTTATGTTGTCTACGGTGCTATTGGCAAAGGTGTGGAATTTTTCCCCAGCGTCGAGCCTGAATCCATGGCCATACAGGTTCGTGCCAGAGGCGATCTGTCCATATACGAACAAGATAAAATTCTAAAACGTGTTGAAGAACGTTTGTACGATTACGACGAAATCGAATCTATCTACACCCGCATCGGCAATGGCGACGGTGATGTGATCGGCAGTATTCAAATGGAGTTCGTTGACTGGGATAAACGACGTAAAGCCGTAGAGATCAGCGCAGAGCTGCGTGAAGCCATCAGCGATATACCTGGTATTCGTGTTGAATTTGTTGCAAACGAAGGCGGACCAGACGGTGGAGGCAAACCCATAAACATTCAGGTGAGTGCCCCGGTTAGCAAAATGGACAACGCGGTGGACCAGTTAAGTAACATCATGCGCGATCAAGGCGGCTTTATTGATGTCGATGACAACCGCCCCTTGCCTGGTGTCGAATGGCGGCTCAAAGTAAACCGTGAAGAGGCTGCACGGTACGGAGCTGATGTTGCACTAATCGGCAACGCGATACAGCTGGTGACTACTGGAATAAGGGTTGCTGGTTACCGTCCCGATGATGCGACCGATGAGCTCGATATCATCGTGCGCTACCCTATTGCGGAACGTCACCTTGATCAGATTGGTAACTTGCGGGTACCCACTCGCAAAGGCATGGTGCCGATATCCAATTTTGTCTCTATCAGTGCTGCACCCAAAACAGGTGTTATCCAACGCGTCGGCGGCAAGCGAGTCATTACCGTCGAAGCTGATATCGCAGAAGGTAAGTTAGCTGACACTGAGTTAACCCTATTGCAGGAAACCTTGCTTGAGCGAGCAAACGACCCAGAGATCAGTGTGGAATTCAAAGGTGAAGCTGAAGAGCAAAAGGAAACCATGACGTTTCTGCTGACCGCTTTCGTATCGGCCATTTTTCTCATGACGCTGATACTGGTCACACAGTTCAATAGCCTGTATCAAGCCATGTTAATTCTAACCGCGATTATTTTTTCAACATCTGGAGTACTTATCGGCCTGATGATCAGTGGCCAAACTTTTGGCATTGTGATGGTCGGAATCGGCATCATTGCATTGGCAGGCATTGTCGTAAATAACAACATCGTGCTCATCGACACTTATAACGGATTTCGACGCCAAGGAGCCCCAGCACTTCAAGCGGCACTTTTTACCGGATCAGTTAGGGCGAGACCCGTCTTGCTTACTGCCGTGACCACCATATTAGGCTTGGTTCCTATGGTGTTTTCCATGAACGTGGATCTCATAGATCGTGAGCTGTCTTTTGGCGCTCCATCGACACAATGGTGGACCCAGCTTTCCAGTGCTATAGCCGGTGGACTGGCGTTTACAACGCTACTGACTTTGTTTCTAACACCCTGCCTGTTAGTATTAGGTGCACGTTTTTCTAAAAAACGTAAGGTAATCCCGACACGCAACGCCACGCAGAGCGCGTAAAAAAAGGGGACGGAGGGATTTAAATTTAATCCCTCCGTCCCCTTTTTA
>JBLIIE010000071.1:0-26980 GCA_047634635.1 Granulosicoccus sp.
ATTCAGTTGAAAAAACAGCAGTTAGGTGTGCAGTTTGTTGAAGAATTAATGTGGGATGAGCCCACAGCCAATAAGGTGCAAGGATTGGTTTTGGGTTTAGGTAACGTCAGTACCCTACAAATTCCAGAAACGGTTCGTGCATTAGAAAGAGCTTTGCAAAATGCTAGGAAATAGTATTTGGCCATCAGGTTTCGACAAGCGTCATCACGTAGATTTGTCTGTAGCTGCACGCTGTTCCCTGACAAATACATACAGCCCACTAGAGACAATAATTGCTATACCTAACCACGAAAAATTGTCTGGCCAATCATCAAAAATTATCCAACCCAATAACGTAGCCGCTATTATTTCAACATACCCAAATGGTGCTAGTACAGAAGTGGGTGCTCGGTTAACCGCTATGACAACCAGTAAGTGACCTACTGCTGCGATAAGACCAATGCCAGCAAGGTACGCCCATTCGATCGTGTTCGGTTGTTGTGCGCCCCATAAGTCATTGCCCATTAATGTTCCAGGAACTAAACCTATAGATAATGCAATGGTGGCGCCGATACCGCTAGCAAATTGCATGGTCATAGGATGATCGACATTGGCGACAGAACGTGTGACAACCAGATAGCCTGAGAAAAAAAAAGCTGCTGCTACAGGCAGAAGGGCTGCTAACGTAAAGGACTCACTACCTGGCTTGATAATAAGCAATGCGCCTAGGAATCCAATAACAACTGCAGCTTTTCTATGCCAGCCGATAGTTTCGCCTAAAAAAACGGCCGACAACAAGGTTAGCAGCATGGGTTGTACGAAAAAAATCGCGATGGAATCTGCCAACGGTAAATAAAGCAGCGAGAAGAAAAAGAAAGTAGTGGCTATTGCTAGTAAAAGGCCTCTTACTGCATGTATTACCGGGCGTTTGGGGCGTAGTAAACGGATACCTGGGCCCGGCCCGTACAGTACGACAATGGCAATGCCCATAATAAGAGCTTGGAAAAAAAACCTGCCCCAAGTCACCTGTAATGGGGAAATTGTATCGCCTAGAATTTTGGCAAAGGCATCCATAACCGGGATAATCATTGTGCCGGAGACCATGAACAGAATTCCCCAGGTAATGGACTGAGTTCTGCCTTCAAGGCGGGTTAGCAACGGTATAGTAGGTTCTCTCATGTCAATTCAGTGTTCGTGATCAAGCCGTGTTATCTAGTGAAGAACAGCATCAGTCAAAGGAGGCGTTTAAGATAGTGGCCTGTATGTGACTGCTTGCATTTTGCGATAGCTTCCGGTGTTCCTGATGCAACAACGGTACCTCCACCTTCGCCACCTTCTGGTCCCATGTCAATGAGCCAATCGGCCGTTTTGATCACATCGAGGTTGTGTTCAATTATGATGACGGTGTTGCCAGCATCACGTAGTCGTTGTAAGACAGTGAGCAACGCTTTGACATCTTCAAAGTGCAGTCCGGTAGTCGGCTCGTCCAGAATATACAAGGTGCTACCTGTATCTCGTTTGGAGAGTTCTCTGGCCAGTTTTATACGCTGGGCCTCACCGCCAGATAACGTTGTCGCGTTCTGCCCCAGTGTGATGTAGGACAATCCCACGTCCATCATTGTCTGGAGTTTTCGCTGAAGAACTGGCACAGCGTTAAAAAAATCGTTGGCCTTTTCAACGGTCATAGACAGAACCTGATGGATATTCTGCCCCTTATAACGAATATCCAGAGTCTCTCTGCCATAGCGTTGTCCATTGCAGACATCACAGGGCACGTATACATCAGGAAGGAAATGCATTTCAACCTTGATTAGTCCATCGCCTTGGCAAGCTTCACATCGACCGCCCTTTACGTTGAAACTGAAACGACCAGGTTGGTACCCGCGCGAACGTGCTTCATGAGTGCCGGAAAACAGATCTCGAATAGGCGAGAACAGACCAGAGTAGGTGGCTGGATTACTACGTGGAGTTCGACCGATAGCGCTTTGATCAATGGCTACTATTTTGTCAAATATCTTCAAGCCGGTTATGGATGTCAATGATGCCGGCGTATGTCTGGCGTTATTAATGACATTGGCAGCGTGCTTGTAAAGGGTGTCGTTAATTAGTGTAGATTTCCCCGAGCCTGATACGCCAGTAATGACCGTACAAATACCTATGGGAATTTTCACGTCAACCGACTTCAGGTTATTTCCGCTAGCGCCTTTGATATTGATGAATTGTTTGCCGGGTGTTTTTCGTTTAGGAATCTCAATGCGCCGTTTACCACTTAGATACTGCCCGGTAATGGAGGCCTTGGTGTTCATGATTTGGGCCGGTGTGCCTTTGGCCACAATTTCACCGCCGTGTATACCAGCGCCAGGTCCAATGTCCAGGACATAGTCCGCCGCACGTATTGCATCTTCATCATGTTCCACAACAATGACCGTGTTACCCAGATCCCTTAAATAGACCAGGGTTGAAAGTAGTTTGTCATTGTCTCGTTGATGTAAACCAATGGAGGGTTCATCGAGCACATACAGAACACCCTGCAAGCCTGCACCGATTTGACTGGCTAAGCGAATCCGTTGTGCTTCGCCACCCGAAAGCGTATGCGCACCTCTATCTAAGGATAAGTAACTCAAGCCGACATTAACCAGGAACGACAGACGTTGCAGAACTTCGGTGTTTATTTTTTCTGCAACCTCTTTGCGTTGTCCTTTGAGTTTCATATCCTTGATCAACTGATGTGACTCACCGATTGACAGGTTGACTATCGACGGTAAATTAAGTCCGTTAACGAGAACGTGACGTGCAGCTTCATTAAGTCTTGCTCCTTTACAGTCAGGGCAGGTGTGTGAAGACATCAGCTTAGAGAGCTCCTCCCTGACAGTATTGGACTCGGTGTCCTTATAACGTCTATTGAGGTTGGGGATGATGCCTTCAAATGCTCTGACAGATTCGCGAGTCGCTTTACCTTTTTCGCTTTGGTAGGTAAAGCTGATTTGTTCGTCACCAGAGCCATAAAGAAGGATGTTCTGAATTTTTTCGCTTAGTTCGTCAAAGACAGTTTCGACCTTGAACTTATAGTGTTTGGCTAAAGACTTAATCATCTGATGGTAATAAGGGTTTTGTTTATCCCATCCTTTTATGGCACCACCAGCCAGACTCACACTGGGATTAACAACAATCTGTTTCGGGTCGAAAAATTGACTGAGCCCTAATCCGTCGCACCCTTGACAGGCTCCGTGTGGGCTATTAAATGAAAAGGCTCTGGGCTCAAGCTCTGGCATGGAATAGCCGCATTGGCTGCAGGCGAAGCGTGTCGAGAAAACCATATCATCACCAATCCCATCTAGAGCGGTAATCGTTGCATTGCCTTCGCCGAGGGTCACTGCTGTTTCAAACGACTCACTCAAGCGTAATCGCAGATCATCTCGAACTTTGAATCGGTCAACTACCACGTCAATCGAATGCTTCTTTTTTGCTGGCAATGAGATATCGCCTTCCAGATCGGTAATGACTCCATCGATACGTGCGCGGATATAGCCCTGTGCCCTGAGACGCTCCAGGAGGGTGGCGTGATCGCCTTTACGATCTCTGACAACGGGTGCCAGGAGCGCGAGTGCGGTGCCTTTTTTCATCGCCAGAACGGTATCGACCATCTGACTAAGAGTTTGTGCCTCAAGCACCTCCCCATGTTTTGGACAAGTTGGCGTGCCCGCTCTGGCAAATAGCAGTCGTAGGTAATCGTAAACTTCAGTAATGGTGCCGACGGTGGAGCGTGGATTGTGAGAAGTTGATTTTTGCTCTATCGAGATTGCTGGTGACAGACCATCAATCATATCTACATCAGGCTTGTCCATCACCGACAGAAACTGTCGTGCGTAGGCTGACAATGACTCGACGTAACGTCTCTGCCCCTCAGCAAACAAGGTATCAAACGCCAAAGACGATTTGCCGCTTCCAGAAAGCCCCGTTATTACAATCAGAGAGTCTCGAGGTAGGTCGACATCGATGTTCTTGAGATTGTGGGTACGGGCACCTTTTATTCGGATGGTATCCATCAATTGAATTTCGCTACGGGTTGATACTGGGCTGCGCCCGAACTGCTCGAGCGACTGATACTATACTCCGCTTATATAGAGTCAATCCCAGAACCTGAATTATCCATGAACTCACCAAATCCCTGCACCCCCCCTTTTCCTGTAATGAATCCTACTCGCTCGGCAATACTGTCTGTATTCCGCTCGTTCGCAGAATTCACCACAGAGAAAGGGTTCGGTGCAAGGATGTTGCGGGGAGGCCATCCGCGGGGCGGCCATCCGCGGGGCGGCCATCCGCGTTTCACGGATATTCCAGGTTAGTTTATGAACCTGAGCAACAGTATCGTCTCTTCTGCACTGCTTTCAGGAGAAAGAAGAGCTGCCTGGTCGTTGTCACTGATCTACATGGTGCGGATGCTGGGGCTATTCATAATCTTGCCAGTGTTTAGCCTGTTTGGCGATCACTACACCTCTAGCACCCCTTTCCTGATCGGCTTTGCCATAGGCGTATATGGTTTGTTACAGGCGTCACTGCAAGTGCCGTTTGGCATGTTGGGTGATCGAATTGGCCGTAAACGCGTCATTACGATCGGTTTAACTCTGATGGCGATTGGTAGTGTCGTGGCGGCCTTGTCAGATTCTGTTTATGGAGTCATTCTTGGGCGCGCCTTGCAGGGTACTGGCGCAATAGCTTCGACCTTAATGGCCTTGGCTGCCGATTTGACCCGTGATGAGCAACGCACCAAGGTTATGGCAAGCCTTGGTGCAAGTATAGGATTTGCTTTTATCCTTTCGCTTGTTCTGGGGCCGTTCCTACTGGGCTGGTTTTCCATAGATGGATTGTTCTGGATTACTGCTGCGTCAGCCTTGCTTGGCATTGTCATACTCCATACAGCCGTACCGAATCCGGCTCGCTGTCAGTACAGTGCGGACACGGGAGCCAATCTGGCGACTATGAAACGACTGTTGGGCAATCGCCAACTGCAACGACTAAGCCTCAGTATCTTCATGTTGCATTTGATGATAACAGCGGTCTTTTTCGTCGTGCCGCTGCAACTCCGGGATGCTGGTATCGGCAGCGATAAGCAATGGCTTATCTATCTGCCCTCCGTCGTTATTGCCATTGGTGTTATGGTGCCACTCATCATTTGGGGTGAGCGCAAAGCCATGCGAGCGGTATTGCTGCTGTGCGTCGCTGGCCTGTCGCTGACGCAAGTTCTCTTTGCCGGGCCCATTATCTTGGGGTATGCCCCAACGGTACTACTGCTTTTCATCGCGATAACCTGTTTTTTTAGTTTTATGAATACCTTAGAGGCGCTGTTGCCATCATTGGTATCTAAAATGGCGCCAGCAGCGGCCAAGGGTAGTGCTATGGGTATCTACAGTAGCAGTCAGTTTTTTGGTGCATTTGTTGGGGGAGCTGGGGCAGGTGGCTTGTATGGTGCTGTCGGGCCGATCGGTGTATACGTGTTTATGGGGGGCTTATGCCTCGTATGGGGTGGTTTTTTGCTCGGATTCAAGGCGCCCAAAAAAATGGCCACGCATCGCCGCAGACTAACCTCTGATGAGCAATCTAGCCCAAGTGAAGTCTTGGCAAAGCTCCAAGCATTAGAAGGGGTAGAAGAAGTGGTTATTGCACTCGAAGAGGGTGTTGCGTATCTAAAAGTTGATAAGGTCCGTTTTCAGGGCGAGCTGTACGGATAGACAGCGGCACGGTATTCTAAAGACTGTCTCAAGACCTAATCCGGTAAAATTTAAAGTTCGAGCTACGGATAGTCTCGACTTTTCAAACTTAGGAGAAATAACATGGCACGTGGTGTAAATAAAGTCATCATAGTTGGAAACATAGGTGCAGACCCTGAAGTCCGTTATATGCCCAGTGGCGGTGCTGTAACAAACATCAGCATTGCAACCTCTGAACAATGGACTGATAAAGCCTCAGGTCAGAAGCAAGAAAGGACTGAATGGCATCGGGTTACGCTATTTAATCGCCTTGGTGAAATAGCTGGTGAGTACCTCAAAAAGGGTTCTCAGGTTTACATTGAAGGTTCCATCCGCACCGAGAAATATCAAGACAAAACTACGGGTGAAGACCGATATTCAACGCAGATCATTGCCCGTGATATGCAGTTACTGGGTGGACGTGCAGATGGGGCTGGTGGTGGCACAGGCGGTGGGGCAGGAGACTACAATCAGACACCTAGAGCAGCAAACCCTCAGCCAAGTCCTCAGTCTGCAGCTCCTATGGCAACTGCAGCAGGTGCTGAATTCGACGACGACATACCGTTCTAGCCAAAAGGGGAGTTACACGTACAGACTAAAGATTTGGTCCACGTGTGCCGATTTTGCTTATAAGGCGGGGTTAGCTCGCGTTAATAAATTCTGGAATTTCAGATGCGTCCCCTAATACTTGCGTCTTTCTTGTGCACTGTTATGTCTGGCGCTGCTCACGCGGCATCTACCGATAACCTTTGCGAGGGCCTCTACTCTGGCAAAGATCGTATGGGCGTGCCACAGGTTGCGAAACCACCCTTTATGAAATACTACCGAGAGCCTGCTTTCGGTACCAAAGTGATTCGCATTACTCAGGCACGTCAAGACCAGGTAATCAAGCCCGTTTACAGCACGATACAGGCTTGGAACGCTGACGAGTCGCTGCTTATGCTATACCGCACTGATCCGAACGGGGGGCACATGCTGTACGACGGTCAAACCTATGAGCATGTTCGAGATCTGGATATTCAGCCTGCGGATCTTGAGGAAGTTCATTGGAGTCATACGGACCCAGATGCTTTTTTTTATGTGAGTCAACACTATTCAGAGCTTGGTTCGTTCAAGAAGTACAGCGTAAAAACTAACAAAACCACAAAAATTCGCGATTTCTCAAAAATCTGCGGTGTACGCGCAGTGCCCACCGGTGGTGGTGACATTCACATGCAGTCTATGGACGATGATTTGTTTGGTTTTCGATGTATTACCAACAATGATACGTGGATCATGTTCTCGTACCGAATCAGTACGGATGAAATCGTCACTGCGCCTATCGGAATCGAAACTACTCAATGGGAAGCTTGGACAGCACCTATTCCAGGTCCTTCTGGAAAGCAGTTCTGGTATCAAGGAAAAGTCCTCGACCTGGACTTAAAAACGGTCAAGTTGTCCCATGATATGGCCAAGTCTTATGAGCATGCCAATATCGGAAAAACTCATGATGGGCATGATGCAATTTTCCAAGCAGTCTTCGATCCTTCACCGAGAGGCTGTGGGGGTGACAAGGGAGATGGTGTTGGCCATCTGGTTGTTCACGACATGGATACCGGAGAATGTCGCCCAGTGATTAATGAGGAGCGTGGCTATCCCTACACGACCAGCAGCACGCACGTCTCTGCCCGAGCTCACCTGAAACCAGGCTGGATTGCTATGTCCAGCGTTGGCTATCACAGAGATTACAAATACTTTTCTAATAAGAAAAAACCACCGGTCTTTTTCTCTGAAATTTACCTGGCCAACACCGATCCAGAAAACGAAGTGGTTTGTCGGCTAGCCCATCATAGATCGTTCGGAAAGGAAGCAGTTCGTGGCGCCTACCATTCGTATTTCGGAGAGCCGCATGCCACGATTAGTCCTAGTGGCACTCGAATACTTTTTGGCTCCGATTGGTACGACTCGGGATCTGTAGATTCCTATGTGATTGAACTGCCGTCTTTCGAACACAAGCAATGATTTACCACATTAAATCATCAGGTATTTCATAGCCGGCATACTCATCATCAAGTTCAGCACCTGAATCGCTTTTACTATTCAGTAAGAGAATCCAAGTGGCATCTCTTTCAGCTATTTTGTGTGCAACTTTGCGCGGTACTATCGATTCGGATTTATTAGATCCAACAATGGAAAGGACTCCATTGACGAGCGCTTTACGAATATCAGCGGTAACAAACAGATTTCGTATTTTCCCATTGTGGTCATAACTAAATTCAACATCACCACGATCTGCGATTGCGTTTAACTCTACCATTTGCTGTATCTGTGCCTGTACTGCACGCTCTTCGGCTGCCCGGTTTCTCGCATCATTCAAAGCTCGATCCTTGGCCAGCTTTTCGACCTCGTGCCGTTTGACAAGATCTGCAGCTTCATCGACAACAACAGCGCCTTTTCGCTGCATTTTTTCCTTTGTATTTTTTGCCTTACGAGCCTTGACTACCTGTTTTTGGTTAGCCAGACCAGCCAGACGCAATTGTTCCTGTAAAGATTTTGCCACGCGAATTCTCCAGACTCTCTAATGAGCGGTCTTCTGTATGAGGCTTAAGGGGATGTCGATATCCAAATCGGCACTCACCCTTGCTAATGCTGCAAGAGAGGTTGCTTCTGGAATGATATCTACTATGCGGATGGTTAATTGTTTTGTTGTAAATACAACATCACCGGTTCGGGAGGTATCTTGGAGTTGTTCAATGATTTTTTGTTCCAGTTCTCGCAATCGAGGTGCATAGTTGATTGTTGTGTTGCGCTCGATTGTAGTAATGATCTGGTTCTCGAATACAGTGCTCAGCAAGTCCCAAAGAGTCGAGTCTATAACCTTCGACAATCGGATGTTTTTTAACGAGAATTGTTCTTTTTCTGAGTTGATTTCAGGGCTAGCCAAAAGAAAGACTGTGCCATGAATATTGTCGCCATTGCCTGATAGTCGGGCAACGAAGTCTAGCGAGACCGTCACGCCTGATGAATTACTGGACATTGCAACGCGTTTAACGACAACTGAAGCTTCACCAGTAATCAAATCTGATGTGTACGTTTTACCCTGAAGATGTGGTCGAAGTATTTCCTCTAATTGAGTGTAAGTTGCACGCAGCAAAATATCGAAATCAGTTTGGGTTTTCTGATATTCAATGTGCTTCGGTAGGGGAAGGGGCAAGGATCTGATCGATACGGGATTGTCCTCTAACATTACTGTGCCGTCCAGCGCAAAGCCAAGGCCTAATCTGTCTTTTTCTGTGTGGATACCTGAAAACGCAAACCCGGTGGGTATGAAGTTCAGATGCATCTTGTCAACTCCGTCTGAACCTTCAATTGTGGGGAGGTCTATTACAAACGAATAACTTTTCCATTGTTGCTCAAGTTGGTTTTGGAACTGTTCGCAGTCAATGGATCCGTTAATGCGGGGTTCCAATTGCTCCAACTGTTTATCCAGCGTCTCGTTAATTATTTTTTCCAAACTGAAATCCAGCTTGTTGCGCCAAACGACAGTTGGTTTCTCTATCCAATCGTAGATTACAGACACACTCACTCTTGGGCACCAATTTTCATTCACTTGCAAGCCAAGCTTTATGTCGGCAAGAACAGTTCCTTGGACATCAAGCTTGGTTAGTCCCATAACCTTGGCCACTTTGCCGTCCATTCCAACAGTGCCATCAATGGCAATCGGCGCTTGCACGAGAATGTGCTGCTGGTCGCCGGTGACCCTAAGATCGCGTTGTCTGTTTATGCGTAGATTCCAATTGGCCGTTCCGCAAGCTTTTATTCCAATGATGCGTTTGCACAAGCGACGAGAATTTTGCACGGAGTAGGTGTCTGGGATGTCACCCTCAATTAGCGTTTGAATATCTGAGTAAGCAATCTGCGATCGCAAGCTGAATCTTCCTTCGTGAGGCTCTGTCTTAACATCCTGTAGCTCAGAGATCTCTTCTGGCGTTTCTGAGATCTGAACCTGCGGTTGCTTTTTGTTACACGACGACAGGATTCCTCCGCCGACGAGTAAAAATACAAAAGTTGTTGGAATATTCTTGAAGCATGCTGGCCATCGGTTCATTCTCTAGCGGGGACTGACAGTCCACGTTGCACAGCAGGTCGCTGCAGACAACGATCGAGATAGGCCATTGTGTGAATAAATTCTGGCATTTGAAAATCATCTGAGGCGTTATAAAAATCACGGGCACCACGCAGCCAAGGAAAAATTGCAATATCAGCGATGGTGTACTGATCATTGACAATAAATTCTGTCTTGGATAGCTGGTTTTCAAGCACACTCAGTAGGCGTCTGGATTCCGCGATGTAGCGCTCTTTTGGTCTAGGGTCCTCTATTTCTTTACCAGCGAATTTAGAGAAGTAGCCATATTGTCCGATCATCGGTCCGAGGCCACCCATCTGAAACATGAGCCACTGCATTGCGGAGAACCGTCCTTGTAGGTCTGTAGGTAATAGTTTTCCGGTTTTTTCGGCCAGATATAACAGTATGGCTCCAGATTCCCACAGCGATATCGTGGATCCGCTGGGACCGTTGGGGTCAACAATAGCCGGAATTTTCCCGTTCGGGTTAAGTGATCTGAATTCTTCCGTGTGTTGATCCCCACTAATTTTGACCGTGTGAGCTTCGTAAGGAAGCTCCATTTCTTCAAGCGCTATCGAAATTTTCACGCCATTGGGGGTTGGAAACGAATATAGCTGCAGCCGCTCGGGGTGCTCGGCCGGCCATCGCCGGATTATCGGGTGGTTACTTAAGCTCAAAGCAGAATCCGTGGTGCAGCAGGAAATATAGAGCAAAGTATACGTTGGCGAGTTGATTTTGGTGAATTCGATACCGGTCAAAGGCCCAAAATCGCAAATTGGCCTGAATTGCGCTACCTGAACCTTAAATTTATAAACAAATGCACCGACATAAGCAAATCCTTATGTCTTTATAGGTACAATGAAAAAGTTAACAATTTTGAGACGTGTGCAATGACGCAAGACTACATATTTACTTCTGAATCCGTGTCAGAAGGTCATCCAGACAAAATGGCTGATCAAATTTCTGATGCCGTACTCGACGCTATTCTGGCTCAGGATAAAGGCGCTCGGGTTGCCTGTGAAACCATGGTCAAGACCGGTCTTGTCATTATTGCAGGCGAAATCACCACATCCGCTTATGTGGATCTGGAAGCTTTGGTCAGAAAGACCGTTTGTGATATCGGCTATAACCAATCTTCGGTGGGTTTTGACGGCGATACCTGTGCCGTACTTAACGGTATTGGCAAGCAGTCCCCGCATATTGCCCAAGGTGTTGATCGTGCGGCTCCGGAAGAGCAGGGTGCAGGCGATCAGGGCCTGATGTTTGGTTATGCCAACAACGAAACAGATGTGTTGATGCCAGCTCCGATTACTTATTCTCATCGCTTGGTTGAGCAGCAGTCCAAGATGCGCCGTGACGGCACATTGCCTTGGTTACGTCCTGATGCTAAAAGCCAGGTCACGCTGCGCTACCAAGATGGAAAACCAGTTGGTATCGATGCGTTGGTTTTATCTACACAGCACGGTCCAGAAATCTCTTTAAAAGATTTGAGAGAAGCTGTCATGGAGCACATTCTCAAGCCGGTTTTGCCAGCTGATTGGTTGGCTAGCTGCCCTAATGAAAACATCCATATTAATCCTACTGGCAACTTTGAAATCGGCGGCCCAGTAGGCGATTGTGGCTTAACAGGTCGCAAAATCATTGTTGATACATACGGTGGTATGGCGCGGCACGGTGGTGGTGCGTTCTCCGGAAAAGACCCATCCAAAGTTGACCGTTCAGCAGCTTATGCGGGTCGATACGTTGCGAAGAACATTGTTGCAGCAAAGCTGGCTGATAAATGCGAAATTCAGGTCTCTTACGCCATCGGTGTCGCAGAACCCACATCAATCACTGTGGATACATTTGGTACTGGCAAGATTGATGATCGCCGCATTGAAGCAATCGTACGTGATGTGTTCGATCTTCGACCTTACGGCATCGTTACGATGCTTGACCTTATTCGGCCTATCTATCAGCAAACCGCTGCCTATGGTCACTTCGGGCGCGAGCTTCCTGATTTTACATGGGAAAAAACTGACCGTGCTGATGCACTGCGTCAAGCAGCTGGTCTGTCCTAACAAAACTAACAAACAATCTTTACGAGAAAAACATTATGAATGCTTCTGCAAATGACATGACAAATGACTACAAAGTCGCCGACATCGGACTAGCTGAGTTCGGTCGAAAAGAAATCGCGATGGCTGAACACGAAATGCCAGGTTTGATGGCACTTCGTGAAGAGTACGCAGGCAAACAGCCTTTGAAAGGCGCCCGCATTGCTGGTTGTCTCCACATGACCATTCAGACGGCTGTGCTAATCGAAACATTGGCAGAACTCGGAGCAGAGCTTCGTTGGTCATCGTGCAACATTTTTTCTACACAAGACCACGCGGCTGCTGCTATTGCTGATGCAGGGATACCTGTGTTTGCATGGAAGGGTGAAACTGAAGAAGAAGCTGGTTGGTGTATCCATCAAACGATTAAAGGCCCCAATGGTTGGGTACCTAACTTAATTCTTGACGACGGTGGTGACTTGACAGTCATGATGCACGAAGACTACCCAGAGCTTCTTGAAGGCGTTAAGGGATTGTCTGAAGAGACAACGACAGGTGTTCATCGCTTAGTGGATATGGCGAAGAAAGGAACGTTGAAAGTTCCTGCTATAAACGTCAATGACTCTGTAACTAAGTCGAAGTTCGACAACCTTTATGGTTGCCGTGAGTCCTTGTTAGATGGAATCAAGCGTGCGACTGACGTTATGATCGCTGGAAAAATCGCCATCGTTCTTGGCTACGGTGATGTTGGTAAAGGCTGCGCGCAGGCTTTCCGCGGTATGGGTGCTACAGTATGGGTAACAGAAGTTGATCCTATCTGCGCTTTGCAGGCGGCAATGGAAGGCTATCGGGTTGTTATAATGGATGAGGTTGCGGATCAAGTTGACATAGTGGTTACTGCATCAGGTAACGTGAATGTTGTAACTCACGATCACATGAAGGCAATGAAGAACGAAACTATCGTGTGTAACATCGGTCACTTCGATAACGAAATTGATGTCGCTGGTCTTCGCCAGTATACTTGGGACAATATTAAGCCTCAGGTAGATCAAGTCGTTTTTCCTGATGGAAAACGCATTACTTTGCTGGCCGAAGGCCGATTGGTTAACTTAGGTTGCGGCACTGGGCATCCAAGTTTTGTCATGTCCGCCTCGTTTACTAATCAGGTCCTAGCACAAATAGAACTTTGGGAGCGTAGTGATCAATATTCTGTCGATGTCCATGTTCTGCCAAAATCATTGGACGAGAAAGTTGCCCGCCTGCATTTGAAGAAAGTGGGTGCAAAGCTTACTCCGCTAAGCACTGAGCAAAGTGACTACCTTGGACTTGCTTTATCTGGTCCTTACAAGCCAGAACATTACCGCTACTAGCAGTTACAGCAGGTCATAAGGCTGCGAGAAGAGATGAATTAATTTCTGTTTGCTAAGCAGGTAATAATAAAGCCGCTGAGAATTGATCGTTTAGCTACGATTATCTCAGCGGCTTTTTTTTGTTTTTATATCCTCAGATTGACGTTAGTGTGTGCTCGTGTTTCCTATAGCGCGTGCAAGATACAGCTTTGGTACTATGTGTTTGCAAAATGACGCTTGCTGAGCGTTTCTTGTTTTGACACGTAACTCACGTGTACCTAAGAAAGTATCATTTGGGCATATAAACATAAGATCCACTCACGAGCAATTCGAATGTTGAAGAAGAGATATTTGGTGGCGACGGCCATGGCTGTGGGATTATTTACTGGTCAGAATGCAGTGGCAGCTGACGAATGTGGAGATATCACTATCGCGAGCATGACTTGGGCGTCTGCCGAGCTCATCGCTGAAATCGACAAGATGATTTTGACGGAAGGTTACGGATGCAAAGCTGAACTGGTTGTTGGCGATACAATGCCAACATTTACGGCCATGATTGAAAAAGGTTCGCCAGATCTAGCTCCTGAATTTTGGATAAACGCAGTGCGTGAACCTCTGGACTCAGCTGTTGCAAAAGGCGAGCTCATCATGGCTGCAGAAATATTATCCGACGGTGGGGAGGAAGGCTGGTGGATACCGAAATACGTCGCAGATGTGAACCCTGAAATCAAAACCCCTGCCGATGCACTTGCTCGTCCTGATTTGTTCCCTGCTCCAGAAGACGATTCTTTAGGCGCGGTACATAATTGCCCATCGGGTTGGAATTGCCAAATCAGTACAGCCAACCTATTTGCTGCATATGGTGGAGTGGACAAGGGTTTTGAGTTGGTTGATACAGGCTCTTCAGCTGGACTGGACGGATCAATTGCTAAAGCCCACCTACGGGGCGAAGGGTGGCTGGGCTATTACTGGTCACCGACTGCGATTCTTGGACGTTATGAAATGGTTAAGCTGGATATGGGGCCACATGACCAGAAACATTGGGCTACTTGCACCGCAGTCAAGGACTGTGAGTCTCCTCAGATTAATGGTTGGGCTAAGAGTGAAGTTTTCAGTGTAGTGACAGACGACTTTGCGATGAAAGCAGGTGTTGCCATGGATTACATCAGCACACGTTCCTGGAAAAATAGTGTTGTTAACAAGCTACTGGCCTGGATGGCAGACAACCAGGCAACCGGTGAGGAAGCCGCCTCACATTTTCTGGTGAACTACGAAAACGTTTGGGGTGCTTGGGTGTCACCAGAAGCAATGGCAAACGTAAAAGCCGCACTTTAAATACTAAACGCTCATGAAGAACCTTGGAAGACGGTCTTTTTACCGCCTCAGTAAAACGAGTCTATAAAGCACTTATGCGATTTTCCTTAATCATTCCGGCCTGGAACGAGGAGGCTTTTTTACCGCAGACACTGACATCCATTACAGCTGTCATGCGACAACTGGAATATAAAGGTGTCCATCAGGGTGAGCTCATCGTGGTGGATAACAACTCCAGCGATCACACCGCCGACATTGCGAAGCAATTTGGCGCCCTGGTAGCTTTTGAGCCTGTCAACCAGATTGCCAGAGCTCGAAATCGAGGTGCCCAGATAGCCACAGGCGACTGCCTCATCTTTCTCGATGCAGATACTTGCTGTAGCGAAAAATTGCTGGAGCACGTGCTTAATAAGCTATCTAGCGGCATAGTTGTTGGCGGTGGATCAACTGTAGCGGCTGATCGAGAAATACCGCGAATGGCAATGCGAGTCATTCAATTCTGGAATTGGTTGGGTTGTAAAGCCAAACTTGCCGCGGGTTGTTTTGTGTATTGCAGGCGCGATGCATTTGATGCTGTGGGTGGTTTCAGTGATCGCGTCTACGCTGGAGAGGAAATTTTTCTGTCCAGGCTTTTAAAACGCTGGGGCAAACAAAACAACATGACGTTTGACATCGTGTCCATCGATCCTGTTATCACGTCTGCGCGAAAACTCGAATGGTACAGTCCGATGCAACTGGCGAGGCAAGTCTTGTTAATGCTGATACCGGGTGCCGTATTTTCAAAAAGACTCTGTCGCACATGGTATGACACGAACTCTAAACGAGAATAGGATTTCCAAGGATGCCCACGTTTGATTCTGTGTTAGCCAGCAGCCCTTTGCTAGGGCTGCTGCTGCTAGCCTCTTTGTTTGTTGGATTGTCCAAAGGCGGTTTGCCGGGAGTAGGCATGCTCAGTGTGCCGCTACTGGCGTTGATGATTTCCCCGGTTGCAGCGGCTGTGCTTCTTCTCCCTATCTATATATTGTCAGATATCGTTGGAATATGGCTTTATCGTCGTGAATACAGTGCGGAGAACTTGAAGGTTCTTATTCCTGCCGGGGTGGGGGGAGTCATGCTGGGTTGGAGTACAGCATCAATGGTCTCTGATCAGATGATCTCTCTAATGATCGGGTTACTAGGCATTGGTTTTTGCCTCCACCGCTGGTTTGGTCATAACAATTCTGCTTTACCAACGGCTTCGATCCCTGTTAAGGGCTGGTTCTGGGGAACGCTTTCTGGCTTCACCAGCTTTGTATCGCACGCGGGTGCTCCGCCGTTTCAGATTTACGTTTTGCCGCAGCAGCTACCCAAAATGATATTTGCGGGTACAGCCACCATCCTCTTTGCGATAATTAATCTGGCCAAGGTGATTCCTTACGCCTCTTTGTATCCGTACTCCAAGGAGACGTTGCAACTTTCGTTCTTTCTAGTGCCTTTAGCGGCCGTTGGGACCGTTTTCGGGCGTTGGTTAATTCAGCATCTTTCAGAAAAGTGGTTCTACAAACTAGTCCAGATTGCGCTTTTTTTGATCAGTCTCCGATTGGTTTATGGTGTGGTTTCTACTTAAAGCTACACTATTGAATGTGACGGTAATGTGAATTTATTAGGCCTATTAGTACGAATTAGGCACAAATAAATTGACCAAATGTCGCTATATTATTTATTCCCACAGTCGCCATAATAGCTCTGTTGCAAGAGTATTGATGAATTCAAACGTTTAGCAACAATCAGCTTGAATGCACAGGGGTGCATTGAGTAATAACCACGGTATATAAGAAATGAACAATATTTTCACTAGTTTAAAGGAATCTTTTGTAAACGCAGCCATGCGCCACAGCAAGTCTCGACTGCGTCTTCAGCTGTTAGGTATGAGTGATAGACAGCTGTTAGATTTTGGTTTCTCCAGAGAATCACTTTATGAGGGAATTTCTGCTTGGCCATGGCGTTTAGACGGTGTTGCAGATGCAGTTGCAGCAGGTACTAGCCTCCAAACTGAAGGACTTACGGTAGCACCAGAAGTTACCCAAATTGCTCCGGCTAAAATTAGTCGCAAAAGCATTCGCAAGGCGGTTAACGAGCTTAACTCCTACTCAGATCGCGAACTCGCTGAACTGGGTGTGAATCGCCAGAGCATCAAAGAAGTTGTTCGTTACGGACGACCTGCTATCGAAGGCGTCTTCCAGAACCACAAAAGCGCAGCTTAGTTGTTTCTGGTCGAAGTATGATCAGAACGGTCAGAAGCTATTGCTGGATTTTGGGCAATAGCTTTCTGGTTAGTTATTGAAATTGTCCTGGCAGGTTAGGCGAGACAGTCACGTAGTAATTTTTTCCAACGAGCGACATCTATTTTCAAGCAGACTCCTGCGTTTTTCCCCCGCAGTTGTACATTGTTCAAGTCGACAATACTCATCCCACGTGTTCGTTCGCTAGCAGTTTCGATATCTACAAAGCATTGCCGAATGTCAGTGGCTATGGATGGATCAATTGCAACAGCCATTGCCACCGGATCTGCTAAAGCCATACCGGTTTGAGCTTGGAGATTGCGTGAGGCTTCGACTGCGGAACGATTGCACTCAATGGCTACTTTCCCATGTTCAGTTCCCAACATGGAAATCATGTCCATTTCAGCCTCATTCAGTGCGGCATCCCCACAGCTTAATTCCCATCCAATTAATGTCATGGGCATGCCTGAGTGGAGAACTTTGTTAGCAGCCTCTGGGTCGCACCAGAAATTGTATTCTGCAGCGGGTGTGACGTTGCCTAACGTTGCTGCTGCGCCTCCCATTATGTAACAGTGCTTTATCCACTGAGCTAGCGCAGGCTCCATGCTCAGGGCTGTTGCGATATTAGTCAATGGTCCTAAGGTGACGAGTTCTATCTGATCAGGCTCACGACGAAATCTTTCGATCAGTTCAGTGACAGCATGGGTTTTCGCAGATTCAGTGAGTGGGGCGGGGTAGTGCATGTTACCCATACCGTCGTCCCCATGAAACCATTCTGCGGTGCTTGCAGGTCGGAGCCAAGGACGATCACAGCCCTCATAAACAGGGATGTCGCGTTTGCAAAGTTCAAGAGTGAAGCGTGCATTAATACTGGCCTGTTGCAAATTAACGTTGCCTGCAACGATGGTTAATGCGTCTACAGAAATATGCGATGCATTGACCGCCATCATAATAGCCACGGCATCATCCGATGCCGTGTCAGTATCAATAATCAGTCGTCGCATAGCGATCTAGAACCATTTTACACGGGTGATAAAATGCTACGTTTGCGCAGCTCGGCAATGACGCGTTCTGCGGCTTGTTCTGCGCTCATCGTTGAGGTGTCGATGAGTATTTCAGGGTTTTCAGGTGGCTCGTACGGCGAGTCGATACCCGTAAAATTGGACAGTTCTCCGCGCCTTGCCTTTTTATACAAACCTTTGGGGTCACGGTCCTCAGCTACGCTTAACGGGGTATCCATATGGGCCTCTATAAACTCACCATCTTCGACGAGCGAGCGAGCTAGTGCACGTTCAGATCGGAACGGTGATATGAATGCTGTTAGTACAATCAGGCCTGAATCGACCATGAGTTGTGCAACTTCACCAATGCGTCGAATGTTCTCTACCCGGTCTGCATCTGTAAAACCCAGATCACGATTGAGACCGTGACGCACGTTGTCCCCATCAAGCAAGTAGGTATGGTGTCCCATAGCGGTTAACGATTTCTCGACAAGATTGGCAACCGTGGATTTGCCGGAACCGGACAAACCGGTAAACCAAACGATAGCAGGCTTTTGATTCTTGAGAGCGGCCCTTACTGATTTGTCGACGTCAGTGGCTTGTAAGTGAATGTTATCGGCTCTGCGTAGGGAGAAGTGCAGCATTCCAGCGCCCACAGTTGCATTGCTGATTCGGTCAATCAATATGAAGCCGCCCATGTCGCGATTTTGCTTGTAAGCATCGAACGCAACAGCTTGATCCAAACTGATATTGCAAACACCAATAGCATTGAGTTCCAATTGTGTTGCAGCACTTTCTTCCAAGGTATTAACGTTAACTTGGTACTTGATATTGGTGATGGTTGCGTTGACTGTCTTAGCGCCTATTTTTAATAGGTAAGGTCTACCTGGTAATAGCGCGTCATCGTGCATCCATACAATCGTTGTTTCGAACTGATCTGCAACACTTGCAGGTGACTCGGCAGCGGAGATAACATCTCCTCGCGAAGCATCAACTTCATCAGCAAGTGTTAATGTTACCGACTGGCCAGCGACAGCGCTACCAAGATCGCCGTCCATTGTGACGATCCTGGCGATTTCACTCATGCGGCCTGATGGCTGGATTCTGATCGCATCGCCTGTGCTTATTCTTCCGCTCGAAATAGTACCCGCGTAGCCTCTGAAATCCAGAGATGGACGATTTACCCATTGCACAGGCATACGAAATGAAGAACTATCAACTGCATCAGCGGCTAAGTCCACGGTTTCAAGCCATGCCAACAGCGTAGTTCCGTGATACCAAGGCATGTTGCTACTGGGTTCAGTGATGTTGTCGCCAACCAATGCAGACATTGGAATTGCGGTAACGTTCTCTATACCCAATGATTTTGCAAATGGTGCATAGGCTTCAACGATTTCTGTAAACACAACTTTATCGTAAGCCATCAGATCCATCTTGTTGACCGCTAACACAACATGCTTAATCCCCAAGAGGGAAGCAAGGTAGCTGTGGCGTCGAGTTTGTGTGAGCAATCCGTATCGAGAGTCACACAGAATCACAGCAACATCGGCAGTCGATGCGCCAGTCACCATATTACGTGTGTATTGTTCGTGCCCCGGTGTATCTGCCACGATGAATTTGCGACTGTCAGTTGAGAAAAAACGATAGGCAACATCAATGGTGATGCCTTGCTCTCTCTCTGCTGCTAGGCCATCAACCAATAACGCAAAATCGATACTTCCACCTTGTGTACCCCATTTCTTGGATTCTTGAGTGACGGTCTCAAGTTGATCTTCAAAAAGTGTTTTGGATTCGTACAACAGGCGCCCAATGAGTGTGCTTTTTCCGTCATCCACGCTACCGCAGGTGATAAAGCGAAGCAGGCTTTTGTGTTCATGGCGATCGAGGTAGGCACTGATATCATTTTCAATCAGATTGTTAGTTTCGATTTGCATTAGAAATATCCCTCCTCTTTTTTCTTCTCCATTGAGGCTGCAGCATCGTGATCAATCATTCGACCTTGCCGTTCTGAAGTTCTCGTTAACAACATCTCCTGGATGATGCCTTCAAGTGTATTTGCTGTGGATTCGACGGCCCCAGTTAACGGGTAACAGCCTAGAGTACGAAATCTGACGCTGCGCATTTTGGGAACTTCACCTTCTTTCATCGGCATTCGATCGTCGTCTACCATGATCAACGTTCCGTCACGTTCAACGACAGGACGTTCTGCGGCGAGATAGAGGGGGACTATCGGTATGTTTTCTCTGTGTATGTACTGCCAGATATCCAGTTCTGTCCAATTGGATATGGGGAATACACGGATAGATTCATCACGTTGCTTGCGGGTGTTGTACAAAGACCATAATTCTGGCCGTTGATTTTTAGCATCCCAACGATGTAGTGCACTGCGGAAGGAGAACACGCGCTCTTTGGCACGTGACTTTTCTTCGTCTCGACGTGCGCCACCAAAGGCAATATCAAATCGGTGTTCATCCAGGGCCTGTTTCAACCCCTGGGTTTTCATAATGTCGGTGTGGATTGATGACCCGTGCGTGAAGGGATTAACGTTTTGACGGACACCTTCAGGGTTCTTGTGCGTTAGCAATTCCATCCCGTATTCTTTTACCAGGGAATCCCGAAATTCATACATGGCCTTGAATTTCCAGCCCGTATCTACGTGCAGTAGAGGGAAGGGCGGAACTGCAGGAAAGAACGCCTTTCGAGCCAGATGCAGCATGACTGCGCTATCTTTTCCCACTGAGTAAAGCATGACCGGGTTGTCCGCTTCAGCTACAACCTCTCGCATAATATGGATGCTTTCAGCTTCTAAACGCTGCAGATGCGTCAAGGTTTGAATATTGCTGGTGGGTCCTGGTTGAACCTTTGCTTCAGATGTTTGAGTCATTTATGTGTCGTGTATCTGGAATCTTCGAGCCACCAACATAGAGGGACCCTGTGTAACGTGCTTGAACGTTAGCGAAAACGATGATTTGGGTCATAATATTCGACCACAGACCAAGTCTTTCCCTGATTTGATTAGCTGATAAGCATGGAATATGCCTCAGCCGAACGATAACAAATTTTTGATACTTTAATATGGGGAGTTGTGCCAATAGCTGATGGATTTCATTCAGACTGAGATCAAAATTAAGCTGCTCCAATACGGCATATTTTTTTGTGTAACTTAAATATGGAATTAGTACAGCCGACAACTGCTGAGCAAATTCGTTACCGGCCAGTCTGGTAATCGCAGCTGCAGCCGGTACGGTTGTGCGAAAAAGCTATCGCGCCCGTAACTTTGGAAGTTGGATTATGGTTGATCATGGCTAAGGTGTTTACACGGCCTATGGGCACCTAGCTCAGATTCAGCGTGGCTCGTCTGTTGGGAAAAAGTGCGGCAGGGTCAGCTGCTGGGTGTGACGGGGACAACTGGAAAGGCTGCCCGCGGGGTACATTTGCATTTTGAAGTCAGAAGGGGGCGACTTTCTCCTATGACTAGCTTTTTTAGTCTCCGATCGGTCGATCTACTCGCGTTGCCAGCAGATTGTGGTTAATACTGCCGCTGATTTCGCGTTTTCTCATCTGTCATCGGGCTAGCGGGCTGCCGTGGGCGACCCGACAAGGGTATACTTTGATCTTTACGCAATACTTGTAGATTCATGACACGAAAAGTATTCATCAAGACACACGGTTGTCAGATGAACGAATATGACTCGGCCAAGATGATGGATGTCCTCTCTGAGGACGGGCCGGTTGAAGCAACCAACGATCCGAAAGAAGCTGATATTCTGCTCTTGAACACCTGCTCAATACGCGAAAAAGCGCAAGAGAAGGTATTTTCAGAGCTGGGGCGTTGGCGATCGCTCAAAGAAGCTAAAGAGGGAGTGGTTATTGGTGTGGGCGGTTGCGTGGCCAGTCAGGAAGGCCATGCCATTCACGAGCGTGCGCCTTACGTTGACGTCGTGTTTGGACCCCAGACGCTGCACCGTTTGCCCGATTTGCTGAGTCAGAGTAAATCCACTGGCAAGTCTGTTGTGGATATCAGTTTTCCGGAAATTGAAAAGTTTGATCGCCTACCAACACCCAAGGCAGATGGGCCCTCTGCTTATGTTTCGATTATTGAGGGTTGTAGCAAATATTGCAGCTTCTGCGTCGTGCCTTATACCCGCGGCGAAGAAATTAGCCGCCCACTGGATGATGTGCTTGATGAAGTCATGTCGCTAGCTGAGCAAGGCGTACGTGAAATCCACCTGCTTGGTCAAAATGTCAATTCCTACCGTGGTCCCATGCATGAGGGTGGCACTGCTGATCTGGCATTGTTGGTTCGATATGTGGCAGCCATCGATGGGGTGGATCGCATTCGCTTCACCACGTCCCATCCTGTGGAATTCAGTGATTCGCTGATTGAAGCTTATGCAACGGTGCCAGAACTAGTCAGTTTTCTGCATCTGCCTGTTCAAAGCGGTTCAGATAGAATATTGGCGGCAATGAAGCGCGGGCATACGGCTATTGAGTACAAGTCGAAGATGCGTAAATTAATGCTAGCACGCCCAGATTTAACGTTGTCGTCTGACTTTATCGTGGGTTTTCCTGGTGAAACTGATGCTGACTTCGAAGATACCATGCGTCTTATTGAAACAATGGGCTTTGATAACTCCTTCAGTTTTATCTACAGTGCTCGACCTGGAACCCCTGCTGCATCATTGCAGGACGATACACCGATGACGGTTAAGAAGGAACGTCTAGCCAGATTGCAGGCTCAGATAACCAATCAAGCGGCAGCTATTAGTGAAGCAATGGTGGGTTCAGTTCAGCGTGTATTGGTTACTAGACCTGCGAAGAAAGATCCTACCGAGATCAGTGGTCGTACCGAAAACAATAGAGTTGTCAATTTTGCTGGCAACCATGCACTGATTGGCCATTTTGCCGAAGTGCAAATAACCGAAGCATTACCTAATTCCCTTAGGGGTGAATTAGTGATTGCGACAGCAAAAACAGCCGCATGTCTAAACTAGAATTTCGCGTAGGTCCCGAAGACAACATACGATTAGCGCGGTTGTGTGGTCAATTGGATGAGCACATCAAGCAGATTGAAAAAAGGCTGGAGGTGCAGGTCAGTAATCGAGGTGACTTGTTTTCTATTGATGGTGAGTCCGGTGCATCAAGTAGCGCGAAGGTATTAATAGAGCATTTATATAAATTGACTGAAAACGAAACACTAACGTCGGAAGAGGTACATTTGTCACTCCAAGAATCTGGACTGGAAGCTATGCAGGACAAGTCGGCTGCAGCTCCTCTGAATAATCTGATCATAAAGACTCGAAAATCCACCATTCAGTGCCGTGGACCGCGTCAAATCGAATATGTTCGTAGTATTAAAGAGCGGGATTTGACCTTTGGGATCGGTCCTGCCGGAACGGGCAAAACATTCCTAGCTGTCGCCTGCGCAGTTGAAGCGTTGGAGACAGACCAGGTACAGCGACTTGTCCTCGTCAGGCCTGCTGTTGAAGCTGGAGAGCGGCTTGGTTTTCTGCCAGGCGATATGATGCAGAAGGTCGATCCTTACCTAAGACCAATATACGATGCATTGTATGAGTTTCTGGGTATCGAGCGGGTCGGGAAACTGGTGGAGCGAAATATCATTGAGATTGCTCCATTGGCTTATATGCGTGGGCGTACTCTGAATCATTCCTGCATCATCATGGATGAGGCTCAAAATACGACCGTGGAACAAATGAAAATGTTCTTGACCCGAATTGGCTATGGTTCGAAAGCCATTGTTACAGGGGATATTTCACAGGTGGATTTGCCAAAACATAAACTGTCAGGTCTAAAGCATGTTCAGAAGGTACTTCACGGTGTTGACGGACTCGGATTTTGCGAATTCACGTCCTCAGATGTTGTTCGGCATCCACTCGTGCAGAAAATAGTAGCGGCTTACGAGGCGGTTGAGAGTAGTGAAGAGCAGCGCTGATACGATTCATCCAGATGCCACTGATTTGACAGAGGCATCTATCCAGGGCAATTTACAGATTCTTCTGGAATCACCAGATGCAACGCTTCAGGCTCATTGCATTGACGAATCACAGATACGCCGTTGTTGTCAGATGGCGTTGTCCCTGCAGACCGAGATGGATCTTGCACTGGCAACAGACATTGAACTTTCCGTTCAATTTGTAGACTCTTACGCCATGCAATCCTTGAACCAGCAGTACCGAAGTAAAAATTCCTCCACCAACGTGTTGAGTTTTGAATCACAAATGCCTCCCATGATGTTGTCAGATACCCCTGCGGATGGCGCGTTGCAGGTGCTGGGAGATCTTGTTTTCTGTCAGGATGTTGTCCTGAGGGAAGCGCAAGAGCAGAATAAAATTCTGGAACATCACTGGAAACACTTGTTTGTGCATGGCACTTTGCATCTGTGCGGCTATGATCATGAAGAGCCTGTACAGGCTGATGCTATGGAGTCTCTGGAAATTCAGATACTATCTCTGCTGGGCATTCCGGATCCCTATGGTATTTCTGAGTAGCAATGACTGACGACACGCAGGAAGGTGGTAACGGCCGATCCTTAATGGACCGATTGGTTCACGCTATAGGTGGTGAACCACGAGACCGCGAAGAGCTCCTGGAGATCTTGAGAGATGCTCAGGCACGGGAAATATTTGACGCAGACACCCTTCAAATGGTTGAAGGCGTATTTCAAGTTGTTGAAATGCGAGTACGCGATATCATGATACCGCGTGGCCAAATGGTTGTTGTCGAGAATGACTCGCCCTTGGAAGACGTGTTGGGGGTCGTAATTGCATCTGGTCACTCTCGCTTCCCCGTTATCAATGAAGACAAAGACGATGTAGTAGGTGTGCTACTGGCGAAAGATCTACTGCGCTTTTCGGGCGCAGGTTCAACACTCCAGTTTAATCTTAGTGATGTCATGCGCAAGGCAACGTTTACGCCAGATACCAAGCGCCTCAACGTATTGCTCAAGGAGTTTCGGTTGGCCAAAAACCACATGGCTATCGTTCTGGACGAATACGGTGGTGTCGGTGGCTTAGTTACCATTGAAGATGTGCTTGAAGAGATCGTTGGCGAAATTGATGATGAACACGACGCAGAAGAAGACGTAGATATAAAGGATCACGGGGATGGTCGTTTTTCCGTGCGTGCATTAACGCCCATCGACGACTTCAACGAGGCGTTGGGTACTCAATTCGGTGATGAAGAATTCGATACCATTGGGGGTTTGCTAATGCAGTACATAGGTCATATGCCCAAAAATGGTGAAACCGCCGTTATTGATGGCTGCCAGTTCCGCGTGCTTGCTGCTGATTCCCGGCGATTACATTTATTACAGGTGACGTTGGATCCTGTCGAGTAGTCATCTATGAAAGATGTCTCGCTCCCCAGCTGGTTGGTATCCACACTTGCCGTCTGCAGTGGTTTGGTATTGCCCCTTTCTTTTGCTCCCACTGAATGGTGGTTCACCGCTTGCGGCTCAATTTTCGTTCTCTACTTTTTGTTGCAAGGCGCTAGTCCGCGCCTTGCTCTTTGGATTGGCTGGTTATTTGGTCTTGGCTACTTTGGCATCGGGGTGCACTGGATCTATTTTAGCTTGCACTTGTTTGGGGCTGCTATTGCACCTTTGGCCGCATTACTCACACTAGTTTTTGTGCTTGTAATGACGGTATTTCCAGCAGGTTGTGCGTATTTTTGGGCGCGTTTTCGAATCCCCGATAGCCCTATTGGCAATGCTGTTTTATTTGCCGCGCTGTGGGTGCTTGCAGAGCTGTTGCGTGGCAAATTAATAAATGGATTTCCCTGGATACTGGTTGGTTACAGCCAAACGACTGGTCCACTCGGTTCGTTGGCTCCAGTTATTGGGGTTTATGGATTAAGTTTTCTCGTTGTGCTTGTCAGTTGTGCTGGAGTTGTATTTTCCAAAGGCCCTACACGAATCACTACCGGTGCCTTTGTAGTCATTACAATCCCTATTATTTTGGCTCTTATCATGAACGTTGTGCACTTTTCTGAGCCTGTGAAGGAGCCGTTAAAGGTACGCATGGTTCAAGCTAATATTACTCAGGAAATGAAGTTCAGTCGGGAACGATTAAACCAATCTCTTTTCGATTACACACAGATGACTCAGCAGGGTGGGATATCGGATGTGGATCTCGTCGTATGGCCTGAAACGGCTATACCCACATATTTTGATAGTGTCGAAGAGGTTATGCGTCCCTTTGTGCAGTCGATGGATGAGCAAGGTATCGATGTCATTAGTGGGGGTTTCCAGCGCGACGGGGATAAAATATACAACGCTGTTAAGCAACTTGGCGGAGAGCAGGCTGTGTACCAAAAGAGACATCTTGTGCCATTTGGTGAGTACATGCCGCTGCGCTCGTTACTCGATTTTGCTGCAAAATTCATCATTATTCCGATGGCCGATTTAACCCCTGGCACAGGGCCGCATGTACCGCTAACCCTTCAGGGGGTGGATGTCGGGATTTCCATTTGTTACGAAGACGCCTTTGGTGAGCAGATGAGGGCAGTGCTTCCCGCCTCTCAAGTGCTTGTAAACGTATCTAATGATGCATGGTTTGGGAATTCAGCAGCACCTTACCAGCACGAACAAAAGGCTCGTATGAGGGCACGAGAATTTGCCCGGCCAATGATCAGAGTAACTAACACCGGTATTTCAGCGGCAATAGACTACCGTGGGAACGTTTATGGGCGTATAGCTCATAATACAACTGGGATCTTAGACGTTCAGGTTCAACCTAGATCGGGCTATACTCCTTATGCGAGAACGGGAAATTGGCCTGTATTTATCGTCTCTATGTTTATTTTATTTGTTTGTGTACTAAAAAGCAGGCGAATGATGAACTAGTGCAATTTTGTATTCGTGTATAGTTCCGTGAAACTTGTTCTAAGTATCAAGACAATGTGCTTGATAATTAGCTCTATCGATGAAAGCTGAGCAGCGATATGGAAATACCTGGCGACCTAAAATTTGCAACATCTCATGAATGGGTTCGAGTTGAGGATGATGGCACTCTGACCATCGGTATCAGTGCGCATGCCCAGGAACAATTAGGTGATCTCGTCTTCGTGGAAACACCGGAGATCGATCGAGTCTGCGAAGCAGCAGAGGCCATCGCCGTAGTTGAGTCCGTAAAAGCAGCTTCTGACATATACGCGCCGGTCAATGGAAC